>JBBRUI010000352.1:0-4377 GCA_038247945.1 Bacteroidota bacterium
ATCTTGTGCTTCTTCGATTTATCATGTAAAACGCGAGAGATTGTTGAGACCGAAAACCCGGTATGTTCTGCTATGTTTTTAAGCGTGGCGCGCATTGATTTTTTTCTTCGTTGACTTTTTAATCTGCATCAAATTATCGTGCAATCATTTGCATCGTTTTTTAACTTATTATTAACTTATTTAAGCCTAATCTCTCAAATTCATGCAAACGATTGCATGATTGTACGAAATGAAAAGGGGTTTGTCAAGAGAATTGGTGAATATATTTACAACGTTTGTATCAGCTCAGTAGAGTAGGTATCAGTATTCTCAGAATAGCCTATAATGTCGGACGAAAGATCCTCCGCTGCCTCAAGGCCTGCGATGACCGACGAGAGCTGTCCTGCTGCATAGTTGCTATTGAGAACGATATGCACATCAAGCTCCGAAAGCTCTCGACGAATCTCTTCAGCCTCACGCGCCAAGAACTACGACGATTCGTCCACCGAAGATGCGTCAAATGTATCAACGATGTGGCGGACAAACGTTTTGCGCCGGAGAGTGAGAGCGGTATTCTCGTTTCCGAGCAATTGAGCTACTGAGGCAAGACTTGCTTACCGATGGGGAGCCAACCAAAGTCCCCAGCCTCCCAAAGCCTCGCTGTTCAACATTGCCGAACTATCCTTGACTAAAACATGGATTTCCTTATTTTAGTCTGCGTCAGCCACGGGAAGTACCACCTGTATGCGAACAAACCGTTGTTGAAACTGCTTAAAAACTAATTTCATGCAAAACCACTCCGAGATAGCTGAGTTTCTCTGGAAAATTGCCGACCTCATCAAGGACGACTATGAGGCGAAGGATTACGAGGACGTGATTCTTCCGTTCACACTTCTCCGGAGATTGGATTGTGTACTCGATCCGACACGCGACGCTGTTCGCAAGGCAGCGCAGAAATACAAATCCGCACCGGAGAAGACGAAAGCTGATCTTCTGAGTAGAGCAGCCAAACAGAAATTCTACAACACCTCCGAGTATTCACTCACAACACTCCTTAAGTTCCCGAACGACATTGCCGTGAACTTCAACGCCTACCTGGGTGGCTTCTCGACGAACGTCAAGGACATTCTCTATAACTTCTCTGGCGGTGAAGAAAAGGGACTTTCCCCTATCTACGAACGTTGAACCGTAAGCGGCTTCTGTTCAAAGTAACGCAGGCTTTTGCAGAGGCTGACCTTTCTCCGGAAACCGTGGATAACCACGGCATGGGAACAATTTTCGAATACCTCATTCGCAAGTTCAAGGAAGCAAGCAACGAAGCAGCCGGGCAGTTCTACACGCCCCGTGACATCATTCGCTTGATGGTAAAGCTCGTCTTCGAGCCGGACCGCCGTAAGCTCGCCAAAGAAAAACTCATCGCCATTTACGATCCGGCATGTGGCACGGGAGGAATGCTCACCATCGCCAAGGAACATTTGCTCAGAGCCATCAACTCCAACCTCGACGTGTACCTGTACGGTCAGGAGATCAACGAAAAGACTTACGCGGTTGCAAAGGCTGATATGCTGATGAAAGGTGAAGACCCCGAGAACATTAAACGCGAGAACACTCTAAGCACCGACCTGCTCCCCGGCAAGCAGTTCAACTACATGCTTTCCAATCCTCCGTTCGGCAAGGATTGGAAAAACATCCGCGAGGATATTGAGGCCGAGCATAAGCGTGGCACAAACGGACGCTACGCTCCGGGACTTCCCGATGTCGGCGACGGTGCGATGCTCTTCCTTCTCCACAAGATGAGCAAGATGGCGCCGCAAGGTTCCAAGATTGCCATCATCTTTAACGGCTCACCGCTGTTCAACGGCGATGCGGGGAGTGGGCCGAGTAACATCCGCAAATATATTCTTGAGAACGACTGGCTCGATGCAATTGTTGCTATGCCGAACGATCTGTTCTACAATACCGGCATCGCAACGTACATCTGGCTGATCAACAATAGGAAGCCCGTTGCGCGGAGAGGGAAAGTGCAGCTTATTAACGCAAGCGGCGAGGAGTTCGGCACGCTGCTGCGCCGCAATCTCGGCAAGAAGCGCTACGAGATCAGCGAAGACCAGTCCGCTGCAATCCTCGGCATTTATGAGAAGTTCGAGGAGACGAAGGTGAGCAAAATTTTCGATACTGAGGATTTCGGTTACACCAAAGTCTGCGTCGAACGCCCGCTCCGCCTGCGGTACGACCTGAGTACCGAACAACTCAAGATGTTTGCGCTCGATAAGGAATCTCTTAAACTCAAGGATGAAAAAGGCGAAACTCTTGCTGCCGCGCTCGCAACACTTGCGAAGCAATCTCCTTGGCGCGATGACGCAAAGCTCATGGCTGCACTTGGCAAGGTACTTCCATTCAAGCTCACTGCCGGACTTGTGAAGGCCTTGCGCGCCAACCTTGCCGTGCGCGATGAAGCAGTGGAGCCGGTGAAAGATGATGAGGGAAAACTCGTTCCCGACTCCGAGCTACGTGACTACGAGAACGTGCCACTCAACGATGACATCGACGAGTACTTCACGCGAGAAGTCTTACCGCATGTTTCTGATGCATGGATGGATAGAGTCAAGGACAAAGTCGGCTACGAAATCAGTTTTGCCAAATACTTCTACGAGTACACACCGCTTCGATTCACTGCTGAAATTGCCGCAGAGCTTTTGAAGTTGGATGAAGAGACAGAGAACCTGCTGAGGGAGATTGTGAAGGGATGAAACGCATGAAGTATCTGGCAGCAATCAATCCACCTTTGCCTAGAGATCGTGTCCCACTGTCAAATCAGGAAGTAACTTTCTTGCCAATGGAATGCATTGGTGAGGATGGGACCCTCGATCTTTCAGAGGTTCGAATTGCTCGACAAATTTCTCAGGGCTACACCCCGATGCTTGATGGAGATGTAATTGTTGCAAAGATTACGCCATGTTTTGAAAACGGCAAGAGTGCACTCTGTCAAGGATTAAGAGGAGGGATTGGTTTTGGTACTACCGAACTCATAGTTTTGCGCGCCAAATCTCAGAGCGATGCCCGCTATCTTTACTGGATTACAAGGGGCCATCATTTTCGACATCAAGGCGAGGCGGAGATGCGTGGTTCTGCAGGGCAGAAACGTGTCACTGAGGATTATGTTTCCAATTACCGAGCTGTTGAGGCGCAGATCTCTCATCAGCACTGCACTTCAGCGTACCTTGACACCGCTACTGCGAAAATCGACCGGTTGATGTCACTCCGCCGCCGTCAGATTGACTTGCTGAAAAAACAACGCGCAGCGCTGATACAACAAGCCGTTACGCGGGGGCTTGATCCCAAAGTAAAACTCAAGCCCTCCGGACTGCCGTGGCTTGGCGAGATACCGAAGCATTGGGAGATGAGGCGACTGAGGTTTACTACTAAGGCTGGTTTGGTAAATGGCGTATTCAAAAAAAACGAGTCCTTCGGTTCAGGCGTTAAGTTGGTCAATGTGTCCGACATCTATCAAGATGATTTTGTTGTGGATGTGGAGAGTTTAGAACGGATCGAAGTAAGCGAGAATCAACAAAAGAAATTTTCAGCTGAGCAAGGAGATTTATTCTTTGTTCGTTCATCACTGAAAGCCGAGGGGATTGCGCGTGTTGCCTGTATGGATCAGGTTTTAGAACCGCACAGGCAAAGGAGAGATTCCGAAAAGAGACCGGAAGGTATGTTCGGCAATACAACTTTATCAGTCAAATCATGACGTTCACTGATCCGTCACTGGAGAAGTTCTATCTATTTGCCAAGTTGCTTCTCAAGCAACTGCCTTACGAGAAGATAACGCTGCCCCGTGAGGTAATGGACATGGTTGACATGGATAAGTATCGCGTGCAGGAAGAACAGAATGGACGCATCACGCTTGTGGACGAAGACGCAAGCCTGTCACCATCAACAGATGATGGACATCGTGGTAGAGGTGAAGAGGAAGAGGAGCGGCTGAGAATCATTGTACAGAAGCTCAATGAGGATTATGGCGTTGACTTCGATGAAGCCGACCGCGTGGTTAACGCCATCAAACAAAAGCTCGAAGCTGATAAGGAGTTGCGTGTGGCGTTCAAGAGCAACAGTATCGAATTTCTCAGGAAGCAAAAGCTTCAGGATAGCATCAAGGATGCTTTTTTGAACAACGCGGATGAGTTTTTAAGTTTCATGTCGAAAACAGAAACCGACCCCGGGTTTGGCAAGTTCTTTTTCTCCGAGATGTTCAAATGGTATGAGAGGGCGGTGGGCGGAAAAGATTGACATCGAGTCTACCATCCATAAAATCCAGCGTACGAGGAAGCAAAAGTGATTGACCCCATTCTGACGCAAGAGGAGTTTGAGAAGGGGCAGGTGGAGAAATAACAAGAGCCG
>JBBRUI010000353.1:0-4364 GCA_038247945.1 Bacteroidota bacterium
CATTCGTTGAGATGAATGGATTTAAGCCCACCGTTCGTGCAAATGTCAGTAGAAACTTTGCCGTGCCCACATTCAACATGTTGTTCTACGCGGGCGGAGGAGGATTGGGGAATCCGAATCTGCAGCCGGAACGGTCGACAAGTTTTGACATTGGCATGAATGGCGATGTGTTGTGGTGGGGCAGACACTCGTTTCAGTTTTCATATTTCAATATTGCCATGACGGACCGGATTGTGTGGGTTGCCTCGGGCGGCCCCAATGTGTCGCCAAAAAATATCCGCTCCGTCCGATCATCGGGAGTTGAAGTATCGTATCGCTGGGAACCCGTGGACAATTTCTTGAGCATCTCCGCAAACTACACTTCATCATCCACCAAAAAGAGTGCAGAAGATTTTCAGGGCGACCGGAATGTGAACACTCAACTGATCTATGTCCCGCAAGAGACGGCAATGCTCTCCGCGTCCGTCTCTCAATCGTTCGAAAACAGTTTCTTAGCGCAAGTGGCCGGCACTGTTGCCGCGTCGTTCGTGGGATTCCGGTACACGACGGAAGACAACCTGAATTTTCTACCATCGTACGTGACCGTGAATTGTAATCTGCGCACAAAGGTCGCACTGTCTTCCGTGCGATGCCTTATTCGTTTCGACATGAACAATCTGTTCGACAAGGACTATCAAACCATCGTTTCATACCCGATGCCCGGGCGCTCATTCAGATTTACGCTCGGCGTCGAATACTAATCACCAAGCCCGGAGTTATCATGAGAACAATCTTGATCTGGAATTCAATTCTTCTAGCGCTCCTTCTCGGCTGCAGGAACGACCCGGCCGGTCCTAACGATCCGACACCCGTCCCTGCTGTGGTGAAAGCTGTCTATATACTGAATGAGGGAGATTTTTCGGACGCTACGGGCGCCAGACTCACGTTGTACGATACTCAAAAAGACTCGGTGTACACGGACGTATTTGAATCGGCGAACGGTGGTTCACATTTGGGGAATGTGGGCGATGATATGAAATTCTTCAACGGACGGGCGTACATTGTAATGAGCGGCTCAAAGAATTTGGTTGTGATGAACCTGACGACGAATCGGAAGGACGCGGAGATGACTTTCCCCGGGTCTGCGGTTCATGATCTGCTGATAGATTCCGTGAGGAACAAGATTTTTGTGACGCGGCTATTCAGTCGTTCGTTGTACGTCCTGAATCTGAGCACACTCGCCATACAAGATTCAATTGCCGTTGGAGCGAATCCGCAAGGGATGGTGATCGCAAACGGGAAGCTGTTCGTTTGCAACTCCGGTTACGGCGCAGACAGTACTGTTTCAGTCATCAATCCATCTAACCACCAACTCATCACGACAGTCAAGCTCGCAGCCGGGCCGACAAATGCCGCCGTTTCCGCCGATGGCAAAGTTTGGGTGGCGTGTACAGGCAATGCATTCGCCGTGCCGCCGACGAAAGGAAAAATATTCATCATCGATCCGGCAATGAATGCAGTTATCGATTCAATTGCGTTTGGGGATAATTTGTGGGGAACAATCTCGATCGGTTCGGATGGATTTGCGTACGTGATAGGAATAACTCCGTCGAGCTTCAACGGCGGTCCGGTGCACCGGATTTCCACCTCGACGAAAGCGGTTGTCCTCAATTTTATTCCGGGAACATTTTATGGACTGGCATTCGATGATGTTGCGCGGGAAGTCTACGCTGCCGATGTCCGTGATTTTTCAGGCAACGGCAACGTAAAGATATACACAACTGCCGGCGCTTTACGCAAGACGTTTGTCGCTCAGAAGGGTCCGGCTGTATTTGGATTCAAGCGTTGAGTGTTCTTCAGAGCGCCAAAGGAAAATGCGTGACGCATTGCAGGTGTTTTGTGTAACGGCCATATCATCAGAAACAACATTCCTTGAATCCCTACGACGGCTTTCTTATATTCAATCCATGAAAGCAAAACTAGCATTTGAAAATGGGAACGTTCTCACCGGAGAAGCGTTCGGCGCATCAGGAGAAACAACGGGAGAGGTTGTTTTTAACACCAGCCTTTCGGGTTATCAGGAAATTTTCACGGATCCATCGTACAGCGGACAAATTGTAACGATGACCTATCCTCTCATCGGCAACTACGGCGTGAACCTGGACGATGTTGAGTCGACCAAGCCGCAGGTGGCGGGTGTGATCGTGAAAGAATATTTCGACTTCCACAGCAACTATCGGGCAACAGAAAGCTTGGGCGTTTGGTTGAAGAGGAACAACGTCGTTGCGGTGCAAGGAGTCGACACGCGTATGATCACGCGGATGCTGCGCACGTTTGGGTCGATGCGTGGAATTCTTTCGACCATCGATCTCGATGACAAACGACTGGTGATGAAGGTGCAGGGATCGCCGGAGATGGCCGGACTTGACCTGACGAGTGTTGTCTCCTGCAACGAGCCGTATGCGTGGGATGCAGTCGACAAGACGGCATTCCTGTTGAAGCCGCTCTCGAACGGTTCGAAAAATGGAAAGCGCTTTAAGGTCGTTGCATACGATTGCGGCATCAAACAAAACATCATGAGGCGATTGACGAGTTACGGCTGTGATGTAACAGTCGTGCCTGCATTGTATCCGGCGGAGGAAGTGCTACGCATGAATCCGGACGGGATATTTGTTTCAAACGGGCCCGGCGACCCGGCAGCAGTCAACACAGCGATTAAGAATCTGAAACAACTCATCGGAAAGAAACCGATCTTCGGGATTTGCCTCGGCCACCAACTGCTTGCGCTTGCCTTTGATGCGAAGACGTTCAAGCTGAAGTTCGGTCACCGCGGCGGAAACCATCCCGTAAAAAATCTTCTCACACAAAAAATCGAGATTACCTCGCAGAACCACGGTTTTGCTGTCGATCCCGAAACACTTGATGCAAAAACGCTCGAAGTTACGCACGTGAATTTGAACGACGGAACAAATGAAGGTTTCCGGCACAAAGAACTCCCCGTCTTTTCCGTCCAATATCATCCCGAAGCATCTCCGGGCCCGCATGACAGCGATTACCTCTTCAGCAGCTTTATGGAAATGATGAAGACGGGCGAACCGGTTGCCGGTTGACCCACACCATGTTCGTCAAGTAGTCGTTCCGATCCACCGACTGGAATTTGTTGAGACGCTCCTGACGATTCCATTTCCACCCAATAGTTTTACCTTAAAGTCTTCCGTATGCCGGTTAGTAGTTACGCGCTCGCCCGCGCAGCGATGATTTATAGAAACTTTTTAATAAAATCTTTTGGGTGAACAGCCTCAATTTTAGGGAACTCAATTGTCTTGAGAACATCGAAATGGCGGTCGCTTGTAACAAGGCAGCGAGCGTTTGCAACGACAGAAACATCGCAAAACTTGTTATCGTCGGGATCAGATGTTATGAGGCGAAAATAAAAGGTGGGGTCAAAAGGCAAAACGAAAGCGGAAGTGGAAAGAATCTCCATCATGCGTTCTGCATTTTCTCTTCGGTGGAGTGAGCGAACGGTCTCTTCGTACTATAGAAGGATCGCGTTACTGATACAAAGGAAGAATCTTCCATCAAGCAGGCTTTGAAAAATCACATGGTAAGGATTTCGGCGAGAGAGCGACTCTACAAACACGTTCGTGTCGAGAACGACTCTCACTGATCGCCTTTCCGATAGGGATGCTGTGCGCGATGCTCTTCGATAGAGCGCTGAATCGCCTCATGGTTCACGCGTCCTGTTTCCCAATCAGTAGTGACAGACTCGATGAGGTCATCGGCAATCAACCGGGATATAAATTGGCGAAGGATAATGAGCTTCTCTTCGTTCAGCTTATTCAACTCTTGGACGAGCTGTGTACGGATTTCTTGCTCTGAATATTCTTGTGAAATCATATTTGTGTCTCCTCTTCGTCTGTCAACAACTTACTTATTGCTTTGGCAAAAGGCAATCGCACTCGATTTTGAACAGTGCGTCTGTACGCGATGGAGTATATGTACTGAAAGAAAAAAGCGGGAGAGTCTCTCCCGCCTTTGCGTGAAGTTCTTATAACCTGTTTTCCGATTCACTGAAGAACGACGACGAACTCCTCCTGGAGTACGTTCGAGCATGCTATCGTAAACCATGTTTGGACGTCGAGTTCTTCTATCAATACCATTTCAAGAAGCGCCTGTTCTCTGTACGAAAGTCTGGATGGATAGTATTTGATTCGCATAAAACCTTCTCCATGACTGTGTTTGCTTGTAAGAAGATATATCTGCAGACGACGAAAAGGAATACCGTCAGTGCGGTAAAATGACGAATGCAGTGAACGAAGTAAGCAGGTGAGGTATTGACAGTAGATGATATACAACAATCATTCAAAGGAATGACAGTTTAAAGG
>JBBRUI010000354.1:0-4355 GCA_038247945.1 Bacteroidota bacterium
ATCGTTAGAAAACTTACCGCCAAGGCACCAAGACGCCAAGTCTTCATTTGGGAAAAAGCGCCTCGTGGTACATATTTCAAAAAGCTTGGTGCCTTGGAGTCTTGGTGCCTGCCTGCCGGTAGGCAGGGTTTTCTTTTATCGGGGCTTTTCAACTGGGTTTCTCCGAGGAAAAAGTCTCCACTAAACCAACATTTCAATATCTCAAACCTCAGAAGGTCAACCCGACGCATGAAAAACAAAACGGTCATGATGCTCATACTGTTCGGTTCACTTCTCGGAACTGATTGTAGTGGCGTGAAGGAGGATTCCGACAGTCTTGTCGGCGCATGGCGCGGCAAGGTGCAGTTCACGAGCGGCGCGTTTGCGTCCGTCAAGGACCTTGAGTTCATGTACGTCTTCAACGCCGGGGGCACCATGACGGAATCATCAAACTACGACGGCGCGCCTCCTGTACCTCCCGCTTACGGGGTGTGGAGAAAACTCGGGCCGGGGCAATTCGAGGCGAAGTACGAATTCTACTCGACGAAGCCTCCCGCCAGCTTCGACGAGATCGCCAAAGGTGGAGGCTGGATGCCGGCAGGTCACGGAGTGCTTCTGGAGAAGATTCTGCTTTCAAAAGATGGACGATCATTCACTTCAACAACGAAGTACGAAGCATTCGATCAGGCAGGCAACCTCGCGGAAGGCGGCGGCGAGGCAGAAACAAAGGCGGAGCGGATGAGATTTTGATGCTTAGTAATATCGATTGACTGACTTGTCGGCGATATCATATCGTTAAGTGCAGCAACAAACAATTGACCCTACTCATGAAATGGAAACATCAGCATGAAGAAATCCAAACCCCCAGTTCGTAAGAACCCTATTTCTCTCCCTTCACCCGTGAGTCACTTTCGTCCTCACCCCTGGCATGGGCTCGACACCGGACCCGGAGCGCCCGAAATTCTGAATGTGTTTGTCGAGATTACTCCGTTTGATCTTGTGAAGTATGAGGTCGATAAAGTGTCGGGTTATTTGCATGTGGACAGGCCACAGCGCAGTTCATCGCAGCCGCCGGCATTGTACGGCTTCGTTCCGCGCACGTATTGCGGCGAACGAACCCATCGGCTTTCTCCCAAATCAAAACGCGGCGACGGCGATCCGCTGGACATTTGTGTTTTGAGTGAACGGGAAATCACCCGCGGCGAAGTGATCGTGCATGCGCAGGTGGTCGGCGGTTTGCAAATGATTGACCATGGCGAAGCGGATGACAAAATAATTGCCGTGCTGGAGAATGATTTAATCTGGGGAGAAGCCCGCGACATCAAGGATCTGCCGCCGGTGCTTGTAGAGCGACTGGAACATTATTTTGTCACGTACAAGCTTGTCCCCGGCCAACCCGCGAAGGCTCATATCGAAAGTGTGTACGGGCGCACCCGCGCACTGAAGGTTGTTCGCGCTGCAATGGCGGACTACAAGGATAAGTTCGAACACTAGCCCGGCATGTTACACCATCTGCCAAAAAGATTCTCTTGAAATTCTGGATCCCTGGGCGTTCGACGCTCTCATTACGCTTGTTGTTCTGTATTTCTTCTTCATCGGATTGGAAGACGGCTTAGTATCGTCATTCAACATGGGAATATGGCTCTTCATTCTTCTTGTGTTGGGATTCGTTATGGCGGGCAGCATCATGTTGCGTTCCGCCGGTCGGCACCGTATTGCAATCGGCATTCTTATGATACTCGCTGTGCCGGGCCTTTTGGTTGGATTATTTTTTCTGATTGT
The DNA here is from genome assembly GCA_038247945.1 of Bacteroidota bacterium. Classification (GTDB taxonomy): domain Bacteria; phylum Bacteroidota; class Ignavibacteria; order UBA10030; family UBA6906; genus CAADGV01. The sequence continues at coordinate 1,762 of JBBRUI010000354.1, forward strand.
GATAATCGCAAATCCACGGTGGAACTGATTCACCACGCTTCGGTTCGGTCGCTCATCTGTTCAGTCTTAGAATGATCCGCAATAATCCCTCTCCGCAAACAGTTTGCCGCATCTTCTGAATAGCGGGCTCATCATATTAAATGTGGTTCCTTGTGTTAAAGGCGGCAGAAACGATAACCCTCGTAACGGTGTTCATAGAGTGGGAGATATTATAAACTTCGCAAGAGCTACGGCGTTGAAGCGAACGGAGCAATTTACTGTTGCGAATCATACATAAACTTTACGGAGACGAACGACATGGATAGTTTTCTCACGCTATCGGAAGCGGTGAACAGTCTGACGCAGCAAGGCTACAAGTACAATTTCAACATTCAGGCAAACGTGCTGCGATGCAATGAACACGGCATCGAGCTAAAGCCTGAAGATTTTGAAATTGATAAAGTCTTCCGGTTCGAAGGAGACACAGATCCGGGAGACGAGAGTATTTTGTACGCCATTTCATCGCCAACCTTTAACGTCAAGGGATTGTTGGTGAACGCGTACGGCCCTTACAGCGATCCGATTTCAGATAAGATTATGGCGCGGCTTTCAGTCAACAAATAATGGAGGAGATATGTCAGACCTTAGTCTGTTCCGACTCGAGTGGTCACCCCGACTGCTTAGTATACTGCGAATGGTTGCAGCAGCCTTGTTCATGCAACAGGGATTCCAGAAACTTTTCGGTTTCCCGGGAAACCCGGCCGGAAGCCCCGAACTCCTTTCACTTATAGGCATCGCCGGAATTCTGGAATTCTTCGGCGGCTTTCTTCTGTTGATTGGATTGTTTACACGGCCGGTGGCTTTTCTTCTTTCAGGACAAATGGCTGCCGCATATTTCATGGTTCATGCTTCAAAAAGCTATTGGCCTATGCTTAACCAAGGTGAACTGGCTGTACTGTTTTGTTTTGTGTTTTTGTATCTCGCTGCGGCGGGTGGCGGAGCGTGGAGCCTGGATCGGGTACGCGCCATACAGCGTAATCCCGTGAAGCATCCGTTTAGAGAGCATGCAATAGCCGGTCATCGATTGTAAAGAACCGCATCCGACCGCGACGAAGTTACTCTTCGCAACTGCCGGATCAGTTCTAAACAATTCCATTGCGGCGCACCGGACTTTTCGCTATATTTGTCCAGCAAAATTTGAAACTAAAGGATATGTAATGGCAAAAATGTGTGATATCTGCGGAAAGAAACCGGTCAGCGGCAACAACATCAGCCACGCCCATAATAAGACTCGCCGACGCTGGTTGCCGAATATTCAGGCTGTGCGCGCGAAGGTAAATGGCCGGACTACTCGAATGAAGGTCTGCGCCGCGTGCCTGAAAAGCAACAAAATAATGAAGGCCGCGTAAGTTCCAACAGTTTTGGTTTTCAAAAAGCCATCGGTACGCTGATGGCTTTTTTATTCTTGTTGCCGGACTCATTATTCCTCGCCACGAAATTGAGATCCCTCATTCACTCCGATGCGCAAGATTTCCAATGCGTAAAATTTCATTAGAGCTGAACGCCCCCAACCAACTTACGCTTCTCCGCGTTGTGCTCACGCCGGTATTCGCCGCGTTCATTCTTTCCGATTCTCCGATCAACAAACAAATCTCTCTCGTTATCTTTGTTATCGCCGCGTTGACGGATTGGTACGACGGTTGGGTTGCCCGCAAGTTCGGTTACATTTCCCGTTGGGGAAAATTCCTCGACCCGCTCGCAGACAAAATTCTCACCTCTTCCGCCTTTCTCGTCTACGCATCTCTCGGACTCATCGACGCATGGATGGCGTGGGTTGTAATCTTCCGTGACTTTCTCATTACCGGTTTGCGGAGTTATGCGGAATACAAGAATCAACCGATCGTGACTTCAAAATCTGCACAGGCAAAAACGTTCGGTCAATTTGTATTCATCTACTACGTGCTTGTCCTCTACGTAGCCAAAAGCATTCCCACACTCTATGATGAGTTTCGTGATAAGATTGATGTGTTGATGCATCCGCCGGTACTGTTCGGAATGATGTTGCTCGTAACCCTCTTCACTGTCGGGACAGGTGTGGCGTATCTGTTCGACAACAGAACTTTCTTGAAAGATTTGTATGAGCACATCACCAGACGCAAGTCCTGATCCTCCCGCTCGGAATTCCGCAAGAAGCGAAATTCCGTTCGTAACCCGCTTTATTGCGACCGGTTTTTTCTCCGGTTACATTCCGTGGGCATCGGGCACGTTTGGTTCGCTGGTGGGTGCTGCGTTCTTTTTCATTCCCGCCTTTTCGAACCCGGTTGTTCTCTCTCTTGCGATTATTGCCGGCCTCGTAGCGGGAGTGTACACCTCCGCCCAGGTTGCAGATGTTGAAGGGCATCGTCTCACAAAATCAGCGCAACGGGCAAAAGAAAAATTCCAGCCGGAAGGACATGCTTCGCCCGATCCCTCCATCATCGTTATCGATGAAATTGTTGGGATGTGGATTTCGATGTTCGCCCTCTCTCCATCCCCCATCGCTCTGGGAATTGCATTCGTCGTGTTCAGAGTGTTGGATATTGTCAAACCCTATCCTGCACGGCAAGCGGAGAAAT
>JBBRUI010000355.1:0-4353 GCA_038247945.1 Bacteroidota bacterium
GCACGCAGGTCGTGGGAGACGGAATACGAGAAGGATTCCAACTCCTTGTTCGCAGCTTCAAGGCGTACATTCAATTGCAATAACGTTTTCTCAGAACGTTTGCGTTCCGTAATATCGGTGGCCAGAGTGAGAATGCACTGTTCTCCTCCAAGTTCCACCAACTCCAACGACGACAACATATCGCGCACGTCTCCATTCTTTGTGGAAATCTTGATTACAAGGCCGTTCACAGATCGTTGTCTGCGAATAGCTGCCAGAATACTCTTCCGGGCAACTGATTCCTTGAGGATTCCAAGTTCCACCGCCGTCTTACCGATTACTTCGTCCCTCTCGAAGCCCAGGACGTGCAGGAAACTTTTGTTCACATCAAGGAAACGCTCATCCGCTGCGCGTGTAATGCTGATGGCAACAGGACTCAGGTCGAAGATTGTCGAGAAACGCTTTTCCGAAGCGCGCAATAATTCCTCGGCAGCTTTGAATTCGGTAATGTCGCGTCCCTCGGCAACGATGTATTCTACTTTCCGTCCATGGTACACCGGAATGAGACTGAAGTTGATGGTAAGGACGCGACCGAAGGCGAATAACTTTTCATCGTAATTGATTGATGTCCCCGAACACGCACGCTGAAATGCGTCGCGCACGCGCCGTTGCACATCCGGGTCGAACGCCCACCACTGGCCTTCAAGAAAATTCGCCGCGCGCAATTCTTCTGGAGATAAGCCGGTGGCGTATTGCGCTATCTTGTTGATAAGAAGGATGGTGCCGTCGGGCGCAATCTTGGCATTCAGGGTGGACATGCTGTCGAGAAAATTCTGAAGATCGAGCCGCTGTCTTTGCAGTTCGGTGCTTGCCGCTTCGAGCTGTGCCGTCCGTTCGTGCACACGGCGCTCAAGTTCTTCATTCAACGCGCGGACTGATGCTCTCGCCATTTCACGTTCAGCCTCGATCTTATTCAAGACAACCGCACTTTTCCATATCAAGATGGAAAAAATGAGAACGTTGGAGATTGCGAACAATGCCGTTCCGACTTCTAATCCATACAACCCCTCTTGTTCACCGAGGACCCGGAACCAGCCCAGAACCGGTGGGATGATCAGCGCTGCGGGCAAAAGACCTTGCAGCAACACTGCCCCGGAACTGCGCGTAGAGATCATTCTCAGCGCTTCCATCTCAGGGCGGGAAAAAATAATCCCGATGGCAAGCAAAAGAAATGTAACAGCTGTCTGTGGAGCCATTGCCGGATATCCAGCTACACTGTAAAATGAGCTTACGCCATACCCGTATCCTACAAGAGCTATAAAAGAGAAGAAAGCAAAAGCAGAGATACAGTATAGCGCGGGAGATCGGCTGCCAATTTTTTTATCGAGTAAAATGAACGACGTGCCGAGAAGACAGAAATTGATAGCGGTTAGTAATCCCATCCGCACGGAGTTCGATCCATTCAATTCAATTGCATGCTTGCTCAGAAAAAGCCGGTCAATCGCGAAATCGAGTTGGAAAGCATATTCCAGAAGCGTAAGAAAACCGACCAGGAAAATGACGACTGCAAAACAGTTTCCAATCCAATTCAGGAAGGAGAGTTTAAGACGCTGCTTGAGTAAAAGGACTATTCCCGCAACGGCGAACAAAGCGGCAGTATTTGCCTTCATAGACTCAAAACCCGAAATGAAGTCTTTCAGCGCCGAGATATGAAAGATCCATCCGGAAAGAATCGTGCATCCAATGACGACAACCAAAATGGCAATCACTTTGGAAAGGGTAGCGTAGGGAGGAGTTTGAGAAGGTATTGATGAATTCACTTACAATCCTTTGTGGAGTCTCCATTCGGAAAGAAAAGTAACTGCTCGCCGCGGGGAGAGAAATCCAGCATAACAAATCTTCTCACTGTAACGTCCAACATCGCAGACCGAAAATTTGTAGTCCAATGAGTGACATCAGCGAAGGTCGAAGAACTAATGCCGATAAGCGAGAGTCCGTTGTTCATTTGCGTATTCCCGGTTCGGTCATCTTGTACAGATCGAACACTTCGTCCAGTTTTTCAGGAGACATCAATCCTTGCTCGAGGACTATCGTCCGCAGAGTTTTGCCGGAACGTAAACTTTCTTTCGCAACCTCAGCCGCTTTTGCATATCCGATATGGGGATTGAGAACAGTTACAAGACTCAGGCTGCTTTCCGCATACTCGCGACAGCGTTCTTCATTCGCTTGCAGATCATGGACACAGAACTTTGTAAATGTATCAAGAGCATGTGTCGTGATTTCGATTTCGTGCAAAAGATTGAACGCGACGACGGGCATCATCACGTTCAATTCCAATTGTCCTGCTTGCGCTGCCAAGAGCACAGTCATATCGCACCCGATGACTTGGAAGCAAACCATCGCGAGCATCTCCGCCATAACCGGATTGACCTTTGCCGGCATGATTGAGGAACCGGGCTGAACTGCGGGAAGAAGAATTTCCGCCAAACCTGTTTTCGGTCCCGATGAAAGTAACCGGAGATCGTTCGAGATGCGGATAAGATCCTGCGCAAGATTCCGGAGCGCAGCGGATACCTCGACCATGGGACGCAGGCTTTGCATCGCCTCGAAGTAATCCTCCGCCATTACAAATTCCATTTCAAGCTGCTTTGAGAGTTGCGCGACCATCATCTTCCGGTACTGTGGATGAGCATTGAGTCCCGTACCCACTGCCGTTCCGCCAATGCCAAGCTCACGGCACGATGTGGCAGCGTTAAGCAGCGCCTTCCGATGTTTGCCGATGTTGTTGGCGTATGCGGAAAATTCCTGACCAAGCCGCACAGGAACAGCATCCTGCAAATGTGTTCGTCCTGACTTTATTATGTTGTCGAACTCTTTTCCCTTTCTTGCAAATTCCTCCTCCAGATTTTTTAGAACGGCAACAAGAGGATTCAGGGCAAGCAACGCGGCGATGCGTATCGCCGTGGGGCATACATCGTTGGTGGATTGCGCCATGTTCACATGATCGTTCGGATGAACGAGAGAATATTCTCCCTTCCTCCCTCCCAGAATTTCATTCGCCCGATTTGCGATAACCTCGTTCGTGTTCATATTGTGCGAGGTGCCGGCTCCCGCCTGGTACACATCAACCACAAACCACTCGCGCAACTTGCCGGAAAGAATTTCTTCTGCAGCGCCGATGATTGCATTGGCTTTGGATTCCGCAAGCAACCCAAGTTGGCTGTTCACCGCAGCCGCGGCTTTCTTTATGTGCACGGTGGCGTTCACGTACAATGGCTTTGGTTTCAATCCGCTGATGGGGAAATTCTTCAGAGCCCGGTAGGTTTGGATTCCGTAATACGCGTCCGCAGGAATCGCCAACTCTCCTAAGGAATCCTTCTCGGTTCTGGTTTCCATATAAAGCCCTCTTCTGGTCTTTGACCTACGAGCATGCCGGAACAACTTCCCGAAAAATGGGTTGGGGATGAGAATTAAAAACGGCGGCACTGGGCCGCCGTGTGGGCAAACAACATCCTTCCACACTCCAAACATCCGGTATTTACGATGAGACCCTTTTCCCGATAACGACTCCGGCAACGAGAGCTATCAGGAACAGCACGACGAAAAAGGTAGAAGAGAAACTTGGCAACATCGGCTGAAGCCGCCGCAATGCCTGTGAAACCGAAAATCGCCGCGACGATCGCGACGATAAAGAAGATAAGCGCACATCTCCAGGTTCAGTTTCATTCCACTCAGCCGTCTGACAGAGATCGTCGTGGAGTCGCGGAAAATGCGCTGACGCTCTTCCTTCCTTTCGATATATCTTTTTATGATTCCTCTGAAGAAAAAAATCCTTATGACTTTCCTATTTCAGTCCGAATCTTCTCAAGCATCTTCGGTATATGTTGCCGGACAGAACTTTTGGAAACAAAACCATCCGCCCGAATGTATTCGGCCAGATGCCGATATGTTCCTTCTTCATGGATAGTCACAACAACTACTTTCGCCCTTGAACCCTGCTCTTTAATTTGTTTTGTAGCTTCAAGACCATCCATATTCGGCATGCTTATGTCCATCAAAACCAAATCAGGATCGAGGGACGCGGTAAGCTTGATGGCTTCCTCCCCGTTTCTCGCTTCTCCGATAATTTTCACACCCGGCTGGATGGCTAGATACTCAACCAACTCCTTTCGGAAGGAGTCATTGTCATCAACAACAAGAACGCTAAGAGAGCTCAACACTAAGACTCCATTGCGAGGGGCGGCACAATGCTGCTTTCCCCCGAATAGGCGATTGCAAAATTTCAAAAATCAGAATAAGGGGAGCCAAAGTTCAAAACACGCTCAGCTCCCGTATGCACATTTCAACTTAAATTTCGCACTGTGCACACGAATA
>JBBRUI010000356.1:0-4336 GCA_038247945.1 Bacteroidota bacterium
AGTGAGTTACTCCGCAGGTTCATCGCAACGATTTGTTGGAGCTAATGCAGGTGTTGGATTTCTTTTTGAGGGGAAAAATATTGCTACGCGGGTGGATGTGGGCGCGCATTGGAATTCGGTTTTGTACGACGTCGACTATATTGTCACGACGATACCCATAGCTTTGGGTCCGAACGAAACCGAAGTGGCGTTCTTTCATGAGAGCGGAAGGAAATCGCACGTGAATACGTATGGCGCGTTCACGATCAATTCCAAAGCGGCAGGATGGCCTTTACAATTCTTTGCGCAGTTTGCTATCAACCGGCAAACGCTGGTCAGTATCGACGTTCAACCCGCCAACGTAGGTCATGAATCGACTGTTCTATCCTCTGTCTCATTCTTCATTATCACTCCGGGAGTTTATTTTGATCTGAGTCCGGGATTGCGTGTACTCGCCGGATTGCAATTGCGCGACGAAACTGAATTGCTGCTCGCGGATCCGGGAGTTCTGGTTGCACCGTTTGTGCAATTTGAATTCGGATTGTAAATTTACTTTTTACCGCCGTCTAACCTTTCTGTTTCCCCTTCAACAATCTGATCAGCGCAGCGAGAAGAAAAATTGCGCCCAGGGCTGCCACAACAGATGACCCCGCCGGAAAATCAAATTGCGTAGAAAAATAAATTCCGAAGAAACTTCCCAGTACGCTTAACGCCATCGCTGTAAAAACAAGCCCGCTTTTTTTCCGCGTCATCAGAATTGCAGCCACGGGTGGGACGACGATATACGAAAATACCGGAATTACACCGCCCGCCCGGACAGCAAGGACAATCGTCAGGCCGATGGAAAGATAAAACAGGAAATTCCACAAATTGAAAACACCAACATGTTCCGCCTGGTGGTTTTCAAATTTTTCGGTGAGGGCGAAGAATTGCTTCCGGAAAATGAGATGGACAATGCCGATAACGCCAAACACCGCAGCCATTATTTCGATCTGCTGTGTTGTAACCGTAAACAGACTTCCGAAGAGAACTTCGGAAATATCCGCCTCCCCGTGCGGTGCCTTTGAGATCAAGAGAACGGTTGCGGCGCTCGCAACTGCGTACACAATTCCGATAATTGCTTCCTGCTTCAGCCGCTTGTCCCGCACGTTGATGAAGGAAAGAAGAAAAGCGCCGACCATGGTGAACACGATGGAGATGATCGTCGGATCTTTTTCCAGAAAATTTGCAAACGCCACGCCCAGCATGGAAATTTGCCCTAGCGCCAGATCGACAAACACAATTCCCCGCCCGACCACGTGCACGCCCAGGTACGAAAGCAGCAATCCCATAAGCACGCTGACTTTCAGTGCGTTCAGAATAAAATCGTGCGCGAACAAATCCGACATTTCATTTCTCCTGTCAAGTTATTTCAATGCATCAACCATTTTTGCGATGTTATAATCGAACAGATCGAAATACGTTTTGATGCTCGCATCGGCGCCCACCGATGTTGCAAGAGTTACAACTTTTCCGCCCGCGTTGCGCGCAACAAGCTCTGCCGATTCCGTGGTAAAATAGGGAGAGGTGATGATTACTTTGATGTTGCCGGTCTTCATCTCCCCAATCACTTTTGCAAGCTGTGACGGTGTCGGAGGAATGCCCGGCTTCGGTTCAAGGAAATCCACGATGTGCAGTCCGAACCGCTGCTCGAAGTACGGCCACTCGTTGTGGTACGCGATAATTTTTGCGCCCTTGAACGGCTTCATTTTCTGAGCCCACTCTTTCATCTTCTCATCGATCCTGGCGTTAAATGACCGGAGGTTTTCCTTAAAGTATGCTTCATCTGCGGGGTCAACGCGTACAAGGCCATCGTAGATATTTCGTGCGATAATTTTTCCAATCGCCGGATCGAGCCAGTAATGCGGGTTGCCATAAATATGAATGTCGCCTTCGCCGCGGTTTACATTGCTCGGCACTTGTAATAGCGGAACGTTCGTTGAAGCATCCACGTACCCTGTTCCGCCTTTCAGGACACGGGCGTTCCGTGCGCTATTCAGCAACGGTGGAACCCAGCCTGTTTCCAAATCCAACCCCACGGTCACGAACACATCTGCTTTGGAAAGTTTGAGGATATAGCTCGGCTTCGGATCCACGAAATGCGGATTCTGAAACCCTGTGGCGATGGCAAATGTTTCAATCTTTTCCCCGCCAACAAATTCCGCAATACTCTTGAGATCAGGCAGTGAAGTTACGACACGCAGCTTCCCGGCTGCAAGGCCGAAGCTTGAACATCCAACAAAAAGAAAGAGGGCAACAGAGATTTTCTGAATAATGGTCGTCATATAAATCCTTTAAGAAAGTGAGCCCTAATATGTATGCGCCCCATGAGCGCCAATCACAAACACAGAACGAATTATAACCTGATTCATGACCGGAAAAGAGTTCGATGTTGTTGCCTTTAATACCAATTCTACTTTTTGAAACTCCGTTGCCAACCAACCCAACGTTGCAGAATACGCCCGCTCGACAAACGAACCATCGTCCGGCAGATTTGAATAATCAAAACGTCCGGTGAGAAAAAGCCGCTTGTTCAGCTGCACCGTTGCCAGGGCATACATGCCCCACGTTGTAATTATGTTATCCGTAGAGATTCTCTTTTTACTCAGCAACGCTTCAGCCTGCACGACGAAAGACTGATACGCGTTGAACTGCAGCGGTTTCCATTTATATGTAAGATCGACGCCGCCCAATATTGAGGTGAACATCGAATCGTTTGGTCCCGCTGCGCCGCTCAGGCCAAGCTCAAGCGTGGCATTGTCCGTCAGGTCCCAGAAATTTTTGAGATGCCCGACATAGAGGAACCGATCGACATCGCTTCGCACGAAACTTGGATTGTCCATCGGGCCACGAGTCAACTCAAATGTAAGTTCCTGATAGAACTCGTACGGATTGGGAACGAGCCAGTTGACCGAAACTCCCTCGTCATTCAGCCCTTCATCACCCAAATAATTGACGCTCACATTGGGCCCGTCGATAAAAGGGAGGGCATGCGGATGAACGATGTTCACCTTTCCGAAAGCATGCCGAAACTTTCCTGCCTTGATCTGCAGGCCGGCGGGCAGATCCAACGTTGTCAGGAACGCCTCCTCCAGGTCGAGCCCGAAATTTCCCGTCGCTGCATCGCGGCCAACGGAGAGGAAAAAATCAGCCCTCGCGTATGGATCCACAACAGAACTGATGGCAACTTCCGCCTCATGAAACTCTGCATCGAAATGCCTGCGCGCCAGAGAATTGTATGATGCGCGCAAATCTCCGATCACGCTCATGTCGGGATTTATCGATGGCATTGTGCGCGCTGCTGCCGGCGCCGGTTGTGCCTGTGCCAGTTCTTTTTGCAACTCAAGAAGCAACGAATCTGCAGCTGCCGTTGTATCCTGTTGGGCGTTGGCAACGCAGCAAGCAACAGCCATATAAAGAACTACGGGAAAACGTGTTCGGGCAAGAAGCATTGAGACAGCCTCCGTACGCTGGGAATGAAAAAAAACATTGGAAAGAACTACACGGAGAGGGAAGGCGGTCCGCGTTCACCGGAATGGAAAATGTCGGTTTCAACTGTGTCGTCTGTGGGCAGGATGACAACGGCGAAACAAATACTTGAAGCGTGAAGAACGAGAGGATTTAGTTCTGTTGAAAACCGTTGGGCGAAGTAAGAGCAGGCAACGCAATGTCGGGCGTTCTCGACGGAGAGGTGAATTTCTTTTGCACTACAGTCATGACTTTCGAGAACCGGCCTCGAATGCAGCAAGATATTGGCTTCATCGTGGTGCGTTACTTCGACGAGAGTGTTGCCGCCAAGATAAAGGACGAGTCCAAGCACAGCGAATATGTAGTGCGAAAACAATTTCATGGTTCAAATATACTTTATAGATCACCGAAATACAAGGGAACGAATTTCTGTGTGAGAGGCGTGGTAAACCGAACCGAGTCTGCAGCTGATCTTTTGCTTTGAGAAGTCCTGCAATTTTTCTCGTCACTATATCCCAATTTGATTTCGATTGACAATGCTGCTCTTCGATGCATCTGCCAATCAAAAGCCCTTACCCTTTCCGAAGGAATCCCTTCGGGAAAATCCCTCTCCCAAATGCAGAGGGACTTTTTGTATTCATGATCCTCCGGGGCTGTCCAAAAAGAAATTTCTAGTCATTGCGAGTTCATTCACCACGCCAACAGCAGGCGTGGATATTTGGGGAAATGACACAGCAATAATCGTCAGCCTGAGCGCAGTGAGTGTTTTGCGCGAACGGAGTCGAAGGCTGCTCTGAGCACCCTTCGACTTCATCCCGACCTGAGAAAGCGGTCGGGACTCCGCTCAGGG
>JBBRUI010000357.1:0-4333 GCA_038247945.1 Bacteroidota bacterium
AGTTGATGACTTTATTGAGTTTTTCCAATGGGTCGCCCATGACACTTAGTTGTTCCAGTCGATCGGTTTCATCAAAAAATCCACGTTGTTTCATATTTAGAATTTTATCATATTTTCATGAGTTTTTCGAGGTCCCCTATAGATAATTATTCCCCTTTCGCCCGATACTAAAGACGAAATGCTTTCGGCCAATTATTTAATTTTCTACAGGGGATGTACAATGAAAGGGACAGCAAGGTGCGGAGTGGAGAGCTATGGACCTAATTGCTTAGCCGATGGCGAGGGTTTCAGAAAAGACAACTACTTTTATAAGCACAATATTGCGAGCAGTTAATGAATATTAAGGTCTTGTACATACTCTGTTTGTGTTTTATTATCGAAACTGTTGCGGTTAGCGACTTGATTATTATTCAACGCGAACTTTATGCGCTTTCTCCAAAATACCGAAAAGTAGCCATTACTTCGTTTTCCGTCGCTCAGCTGGTATATGAACCATTCTATATCAGTCTTGAATCAGCCTTGAGTGTATATGAACGATGAATAGAAACGTTTTTTTTAAGGAGTGCCGATTTGAAAAAAAATATTGCAGGTATGCTGTTTATTTGTCTTGCATCGTTCGTTTTCTCGATAGATGTACCACTTTTCATAAAAGACTGGTCATTTTCCCCGGAAGCCCGGTACGGCGAAAAATCAGCCATGACTTTGCTGAAGGATGGAGGGCTGCTTCGAAGCTCTACCGGCTCCGATGATGCATTCATCGTGCGAGAGCTTGTATATCAGAAAAGAATTTATGAATATAATTCACTGGAACAGCTGACAGGCATCGGAATAAACCTCAATACCACAACTACAAATAATAAGGACGAATGGTTCGCATATCACAAATCCAAAGACAGCTTTCTACCTTTACCAGAATATTTAGTTTCACGAGGACTAGACTGGTCGAAGCCTTATGTAAGCTGGGGCGATTTTCTTTTTTCGTCACCGGACTGGACAAGCACTATAGTCCGGCGTCCGTTGGAACAGATAAAGTACCTGGATTCAGACATCTATAGAAAAAGGCCGCTTCCTGTTCTTTATGGCATAATTGAATCAATATGGAAAGCAGATCCGCATTTTAAAATTACTCTCGTTTTTTCTGGTAGGTTGCCGAGCACGAGAGATAGCGACTGGACTCTGAATCAGATTTATTTCCGTTTTAGTGATAAAACATGGCCTGATGGGAATATAGAATTCTGGAAAACGTCGGAGTGGAATCAGCGAAATATTTCAGAGCAAGATAAATTCACTTTTGCCTTTTCCTCAAATCTGGTTGAGCTGAACAAGGGTGCGCATTGGTTTTTTTCGGGAATTTATTCCGGCGACAATGAAAAGAAAAAATACACAGAAATTCTTCATGATTTCTGGTCTATCGAAACGTATCAGGATTTGATAAAAACAATTGAAAATTTGGATGCGGGTGGTCATGCCGGTGCCTACTGGTCCAATCTAGCCTTGCTGAATAAATATCCAGGAATGTCTCCCCGGGATATTATTGATAAAGAGAACCTCACTATTCTGGATGGAAGCCGCCTTTTCTTTGCCCGAGATATGCAGGTCCGGCTCGGGGAAAAAGGGATAGAAGCCTGGGATAAAGGACGGGAGATAACGCTTCTGCGTTGGGGGACTGCCATAGGGATAATCGGCGAAAAAGAGGCATACGAGAGAGTAGCTCCAATAGTGGAAACACTTAAAAATGACTACACATCTTGGGAAGATTATATGGCTCACTATATCATCGGGCGTGAATACTATGGACTCGGAATGGCTGATCATATTGAATTGACAAATTCTGCATTAACGGCTGCCTTGATTTCAGATGAACTGTTCCAGTTTTCCTCACTTGCGTTTCCCTCGGTAGAAACACAAACGCGTAAAAGCCTCACCTTTTCGGATATATACTATCTGCCTAAACTGGAAGCCGAGCCCTGGCAAATCGCGCTTCAGGCAGATAACCTGAAGGATAATGATAAAAAAAAGGAAGCACTGGATGCAATAAGGGAAGCGCGGAAACAATGTCCAGAAAATCTCGCGATGATCAATGAAGAAGCAACGATACTTGCCCTCCGTGGAGAAATTGATTCTGCGCGAAAGCTTCTCGATGAGTCAGCCTCAATCGCCGCCGCATGCCCGGCCGAGTTTGAGATTTTTCAGTCTTATCAGTTTTTATTTATTTCTCTGTCTAACTCGCTGAACAAACCACAGGACGCGCTCCTGCATGTATCGCTTCTTCCTGTCAGCTGCAGGGAATATCCCTTTACCCTGTTCCAAACAGGATATGCTTATGCTTGTCTTTATGGTATTGCCACAACAAACCAGGAGAGGCTGAATTATTATACCGAAGCGTGCGATTTTTTTGTTCGGGCAGAACACTCCGGTTATTCACTTCCGGCGAATATTCAAAAATGGATGCGTACGTCCGGGCACGAAAAGTAATAAAAAAATGAAACAGAACCGCGCATGTCCTCTTTCCAAAATGGGTATTTGATGGAAAATCCAGCCCATAATCTCTGTAATAAAGTCCTCGGCCTATTTCGCTCTGCTAGGAATAAGGCAGACCGGTGCCCCCTACCATTTGCTCGTATAGTTTGCTAATTTAACGACGGTCCAAGCGAAGTATTCGGTGTATCAGAATTTTTCCCTACGGCCGACCATATGAAGGACTGTCCTTGAAAATCAATACACGTATTGAGTCTCGGCGCCTTTCATTTGAACCATGAACTCGGAGCTCGGTTTGAAGTCATATTTTTGGGCTTTTAGTGTTACTTGAAATACCGGATTTTAGCTGCAAGCAAAGAACGAAAACAAAGAGGAGTCATACCGGTTGATTTTCTGAATACCCGATCAAAATATTGACTTGAACTGAAACCGCAATCAAGCGCTACTTCAAGGATAGACAAGGAGGTTTCCTCAAGCATGCGTCGAGCTTTTCGCAATCTGAGTTCTGTCACATATTCGACGATACCTGTTCCGAAAGTCGAAGAGAACTCTCTTCGTAAATATCGGGAACTAACACCCATTATTGACGCAACCTCATCGATCCGGATGGGAGCTGAGGATTCATTTTGCAAGCGAACCAGAAGATCTTGTGTTTTTTGTGCAATACTGCATTTTAATCCGGAAATACTTTCGCCAAAAAATGAAGATATTTCTCGGGAAAGTAAAATACATAATCGGGTAAATAGAAGACGAAGCATTTCTTCCTTTCCTGCAGCTTCTCCCGTTGATTCTTCACGAATCGACCGGATACACTCGCTCAATGAGTTTTTCGGTTGAAACTTCAAAAATCGGGTGTTGCTTTTTGTCAATTCCTCAAAAAAAGACAAATCTGATGAGTGGTATTGGGACAAAGGTGAAAAATTATCAATAGCAAACTCGACCTGCACAATGGTACAACTACTCCGAGTTTGGGTAAAGAAATAATGGGAAACATCAGGAAATATTAAAATACAGTCATTGACTGATAGTTTGACATATTCGGTTCCGAATAACATTCCCGAAGTTCCATCTTCAATAAAATCGACTTCGCTAAAACGGTGTTCATGTGGCCCGAACGCAAAAGAGTGAGGGAAAGTCCTGACAGCCACATTATCAATCGAAAAACGTATGTCGCCATTGGTGACCATCTCGGCGACAACAGTACGAATTGAAGAAGCCGTGTTTTTAGGATTCTTATCTCCCATACCGTTCATGGTTTCTGCATTTCGCCTTCCAGCATCTCCACCCGCCGGACACGTACCGCCTGCCGCGACCCAGGATCAATCTCGACGATGAGGCCGCGGAGGGCGCCACGGGTATTGTGGGCTTCCATTTTGTAGAGTACCTGGGTGATATTCCGCTTGATCGCGAATTCGGGATCGACGCCGATGACGGACCGCAGGGGGCCACTCATGCCGAGGTCGGTCATGTAGGCGGTGCCGCCGGGAAGGATGCGCTCATCGGCTGTTTGCACATGGGTATGCGTTCCAGTTACCGAAACTACGCGGCCGGCAAGATGTAGGCCGAGGGCCTCTTTTTCCTGATTCGACTCGGCGTGAAAATCGACGAATATTATGGGCGTTTCTGCGCCGGTTGTTTCCAGTTCGGCTTTCCAGACAGCAAGCTGCGCGTCGGCACAACGGAATGGGCAATCAATGGAAAGCATATCTTCTCTGCCCTGCAGGTTGAGCACGGCAAAACGAAGACCGTTTTTTTCGTAAATAGCAGAACCGCGACCGACCGCATCGGGGTAATTTGCCGGCCGTAACACTTCGGGGAAGGTTTCGAGCACGGGCCAGAAATCCCTCTTTTCGAA
>JBBRUI010000358.1:0-4324 GCA_038247945.1 Bacteroidota bacterium
AATGCTCGTATTTTCTCTGCGATCACGTCAATGAGTTTTACGCCGGGTGATACCTCATTTGCAATCGGGTCCGGCAGTATGGCTTTGTAGAGCTGCTGGACGGTCGAAGACATCGAAAGGTATTTCTTCTTCGATTCATCGTTCACAATTATTGATTCGACCGCATCGCCAATTAGTTTGATTTTCAGGAGGACTTCGGCAGATTGGATTTGGTCGAGGTCTACTCCTAGTTCCCGACAGAACAGTGAAACTTCATGGATGCTCTCTTTCAACTCTGCGACCAGTTCTTGCTTGTCACGAACAGGCGTGTCGCCTTCATTCACTCCGCCACCGGATGCTGAGCCGTAAATGGCGAGCGCTTTCTGCAGATTCCGGAAGACACCAACGTAGTCAACGATCAGTCCATTGATCTTATCCTTGAACACCCGATTCGCCCGCGCAATGGTCTGCATCAGCGTGTGGTTGCGCATGGGCTTGTCGAGGTAAATCGTCGAGCAGCTTGGAACATCGAAACCGGTAATCCACATCGCACAAACGAAGACTATTCTAAATTTGTCGTTCGGGTCTTTGAACTTCACGTCCATTTCTTCCCGCACCATTCGCTTGCGGTGTGTCGCTATGTCCAATCCCTTCTCCCGGAAATCCGCAACTTCGTTCTGCGATTGCGACACAACAACCGCCATGTCGGTCTCTTCCATAAACCGGATCTGACTTTGGAACTCCTCGCGCTCTGCGTGATCTCTTGCGGATGGTAGGTTTGCTTTAATATTGTCCGAATACTTCTGCCAGTACTTCTTCACCTTGTCGTACATGCGGACGGCTGTGGCTTTGTCAATGGAGATAACCATCGCCTTGCCTGCCTGACCCCGACCCATGAAATGCGAAACCAAATCCTCAGCAATCTTTTCAAGCCGGTCGTCGCGGGTGATGAGATGATACTCTCTTGAAAACTCCCGTTCCAGTTTTCGCTCCTGGTCTTCATCCAGCATTGCCGCTTCGACGACATTCTCGATGTCTTCATTCAGGACTTCGTTGGTGAGTTCAAGTTCAGGGATGCGGTTCTCATAGTAGAGCGGGACCGTAGCGTTATCCTCAACGGACTGTTTGAAGTTGTAAACACTAACGTAGTCGCCAAACACTTGGCGTGTTTTCTCTTCTCCCGCCATCAGTGGCGTGCCGGTAAAGCCGATGAATGCAGCGTTCGGCAAAGCGTTGCGCATGTTCAGCGCCATCTGATCATACTGGCTGCGATGAGCTTCATCCGTGATGACAATGATGTCCGATCGGTCGGAGAGTTTCGGATACACAGTGCCGGGTTCGGTGTGGAATTTCTGAATGAGCGTAAACAGGAACCGGTGATCTTCCCTTAGCAGGTTTTTCAGATGTTCGCCGCTTTGTGCACGCACACGTTCTTCAGCCTCAGCGACGACTCCGGTGTTTGCAAAATTCTTGTAGATCTGTCCGTCCAATTCGTTCCGGTCGGTGACCACGAGGAACGTGTAGTTGCCGGGAAGTTTGCGCAGCACTTTCTGTGAGAAAAACACCATCGAATAACTCTTGCCGCTACCCTGCGTGTGCCAGAAAACGCCAAGCCTTCCCCGGTTCTTGCCGATGTTACGCACGGCTTCCAAAGCGCAGTTCACGCCAAGATACTGATGGTTCTTTGCCACCATCTTTTGTGTGCCGCCTCGTACTTCGCTGAAGATCGTAAAGTTCTCGACGATGTCTAACAACCGCGAAGGCTCGGCTGTGCCACGGAGAATTGTCTCCAACGAAACGATTCCCTCCTCACCTTCGCTATTGATTTTTTTCCACTCAACAAAGTGTTCCCACTCCGCAGTGCTGCTGCCGATTCTGCTCTCGCTGCCGTTGGAGACAATGATGAATGCGTTGTACCAGAAGAGTTGTGGGATTGTGTCTTTGTAATCTCTGAGATTGTTGTGGAAGGCATTCTCCAACCGTTTGTGGACTGCTTTTAGTTCGATGAAGACAAGCGGCAAGCCGTTGACGAACCCGATGAGATCAGCACGGCGCTTATACATATCACCTGTAATCCAAAACTGCGACGCAAGAAAGAAATCATTGTTAAGGGGAGTGTCCCAATCTATAACGCGGACACGCTCGTTCGTTTGTTCTCCGGTTTCACTGCGATACACAACGGGGACGCCATCCTTGAGCATGGAGTAGATTTCGCGGTTGGCGTTTACTGGACTGAGCGAATTGCGGTCTCTAATGAGTTCTTCGATTGCAGCTTCAATGGCTTGAGGAGGAAGTTCGGGATTGAGCTTTTGCAGAATTGGGCGGAGGCGTGAGACGAGGACAACTTCGGCAGGAGTTTCACGGCCGAGCGTGCTACTTACATCAAACCCCTCATGGAAACAGTTTTGAAATGTCCAGCCAATATCAGCGAGGCAATCAATAGCAGGCTGTTCTACAAGTTCAGATTCGGAAAAGGTACCCATCCTGCCGACATATATTCTGACGAGTTAGACTTCAAGCTCTTCTACAATCTCCTGGCTGACTTTCTTGCTTGCCTTTACATCAAGCCACCCCAGGATGGCAAGGTTCCTAATTGTTGTAGCAACTTCACGACGGTCATACGGTGGACGGTGTCTCTTCTTCCACTCCATTACTTCTTCCAACACTTCTTCTTCGGTTGGCTTCGAACCATTGGTTCTTTTCATTGTCTGTCGAGCAAAATGGACCGTCGCTGCACGTTCAGCTTGCTTGGTATCAAGCCGGGCAAAAAGGTCAGTCAGTCGTTCAATGATCTGTTCATCTTTCCTGAATTCAGTCTCGTACACCTTACGCGCGTCAATATACGTCCTGCCTGGCTTCACTTCAAACATCCTGCCGAGTTGTTCCTCTTCAATAAGCCCGTTGTTCATCAACCTTGCAAGTTTTGTTTTCAGATCCTCCGCAAACGGGCCAAAACTCGCCCGTCGAAAATCCAAACCCGTTTTCAGGCCAAGGTACGTGCCAAAATATGCAATCTTCTGCATCGTTGCGCGTCCAATTGGCCAATGGTACGGAGTCATCTGAAGCCGGTGGATGACTTCAATGATAGAAATGTATCCCGGTTCAATACGCGTAGCCCCCTTCTTAGATTCTGCTGATTGGGCCGGGCTTACTTCTCCCAGAAATTCAGGTGTGAGTTGCACATGAGGTGTATTGAACGGCGCATACATTTCGACCGGGATATCAAGTTTGTTCAAATACTTATAGAGCGTCGGGCCCACAATGTTCCATTCTAACTCGCCGAGACCACAACCTAGAGGAGGAACTGCAAGAGACGTAATTCCCCACTGCTTGTAATTTAACTGCAGGTGCTTCAAACCATCTTCGATGGCAGCCAAACTTGAGACTGCACGCCAATGATCTTTCGTAGGAAAGAGAAGAATGGCGGGTGGAAACAATCCTCTAAAGAGATACGGTTTACCGAGCTTTACTTCATTGAGCTTGCATCTTTCCTCATAGTCTGCAAACATATCGGAAAATCGTTTCTTAAACTCCAAAGCAATCCCCTTGCCCATCACACCAACGCAGTTCACGGTGTTGGTTAGTGTTTGCGCTTTGGAATTGAATATGTCACCAACGAGAACTTTGACCATGACCTATTGAAAAAAGAAAAGATCCGGCTTTTCAGCGACTTTGGCAGATATAGAATGTTGCTCGAGAAGGGATATTACTTTGTCTTTCGTCTGAGTACAAGATACACTTTTTCATCGAGTATCTTTTGTGAAACACAGATGATGCAAAGATCTTCATGTAAGCTTTTCCTCTTAAACATCATCGGATTTCGCGGATTAAAATAAAGATTCGTGTACTCATGAAGTTTCTTATGGATGCCCGGCACTATAACACCTTCCCTTAACTCTTGAATGAGAGGATCAGCCACGGATTCCGGATTCATTTTCTTCGCTTTGTTATAACAAAGAATCCCTTTCTTGCAAATTGAAACAAGGTTCTTCAACCGCGTTATGAAATATAGGGCTTTGACGTCAGAACGCTTCATCGCTTGTGGTGCTTTCCAATATTCATGTCGTTCACTCAATCTCCCCGCTAATCAGCTTCGGCAGCAGCAGGTCAACGGGTACGGCGGAGGTTGGCGATGCGATGTCCTGTTGTCTTGAACATGATTGAAACGATTTAAGGATTGACAGGATGTTTATCCGGCTTGACAAGAGTTTTATTGTACACTCTTTTGAATTCAAGACTTATACCGCCGAAGTTTATAAGCAATCCGTCAGCAATGTTGTATGCTTCAAGATAATTGATTGCTTGCGCTTTGTGGACGTCTTCTAGCTTCTCGATCGCTTTCAGT
>JBBRUI010000359.1:0-4314 GCA_038247945.1 Bacteroidota bacterium
ATTTTCCCGAACCCGTCGGGGACAGGGCACAGATTTATTTCAGTTTATATTTTATGATGACGGGAATCCATGCGCTTCACATGATCATCGGCATTGGGCTGCTCGTCTTTTTAATGTGGCGTGTGAAGAAGAATGATTTCAACACGGAATACTACGGCCCGATAGAGATTTTTGGCTTGTACTGGCATTTCGTCGATATCGTTTGGATTTTTCTCTACCCGTTGCTGTATCTCATTCACGTTCACGCATAAATGATTCTCCCAAAGAAGACATACTACAAAATTGGCTTTGTGCTGTTTGTCTTGATGTCGATGACGATCACGGTCGCGTATATAGACCTCGGGATATTCAACATATACATTGCTTTGACGATTGCCGTCGTGAAAGCGCTGCTCGTGGTGATGTATTTCATGCACGTGAAATATAATACCAGGCTGACGTGGATTTTTGCTGGGGCGGGCTTTCTCTGGTTGATCATCATGTTTGCCCTCACGATGAGCGACTATATTACGCGATACTGATTTCCACCCACCAGTTGTCCTGCAATGCTTCAGTAGTGTCTCAGTTTGGCCCTGTCATTCCCGCACGTTGTTAGCGGGAATCCAGTCAAAGATTTTCTCACTTCTGGATTCCCGATAAAAGCATTCGGGAATGACAATTTTTGGCGGACAAACATTCGGCAACAAATTCATTTTAGCAACTCTTCGAAAGCCGGTATATCAAAATGAGACACTACCACCGCTTCTCTTCTGTGGTTTATTAAACCTCAATTCGTTTTCTTAGATGAACCATGGAACGCAGAATGTCCCGACAATCCTCTCCGAAATACGTACCGTCTCCTAAGTTGAAAAGAAAAGTCCGGCGAGTTGCCGCAAAGCTGGAAAAACTTCTCGGCGAACCGCGTCAAGCCAAAACACTTCCGTCGCCTCTCGACATGCTGATCGCAACCATCCTCTCACAAAACACAAATGATAAGAACAGCCATCGGGCTTATTCCAATCTGAAGAAAACATTTCCCCGCTGGGAAGATGTCGCGGCGGCGCAGGTGGGACGTGTAAAGGCTGCAATCTGGTCGGGGGGAATGGCGAACCAAAAATCTGCACGGATAAGAGAAACACTCGCGGCAGTAAAGTCGAAACATGGCAAGTATGACTTATCCGCGCTGCGCAGGAAATCAGACGATGTGGTCATCGAAGAATTGACTGGGTTGAAAGGGATTGGATTTAAAACGGCATCCTGCGTACTTCTGTTTTCAATGGGAAGGGATGTGTTTCCTGTCGACACTCACGTCCATCGCATTTGCAATCGGTTGGGCCTGGTGAATAGTTCTTCTACGCCGGAGAAGACGTATGAGAGAATGAAAAAGCTTATCCCGAAAGGTAAAGGCTATTCCTTTCACACGAACCTGATTCGCTTCGGAAGAAAAATTTGCCGGTCTTCGAATCCAGCCTGCGATATTTGTCCTTTGTACAAGGAATGTGGGTTTGACGGGAAAAAGCCGAAGGAGAAACTCAGCCGCCGCATTCCGTCTACAGCCGATCACGACTTCATGCTTCTTGATAACGTACTCGCATGATCGTCCGCGACCGCATCCGGCGAATTCTGGTTATCAAGCTTCGCGCAATCGGCGATGTGTTGCTTTCAACCATTGTTACGAAGAACCTGCGGCTGGCTTTTCCCGAAGCGCAGATTGATTATCTCACCGAACCGCCATCCGTTGATGTTATTCAGGGCAATCCGTTTGTAAATGATATTCTGGTGTTCAAGAAGAATACTATGCGCGGCGCTGAACTAATACGTCTGGTGCGAGGCAGGCACTACGATCTTGTGATTGATTTGTTCGGCAACCCGCGCACGGCACTGGTGACACGCCTGAGCGGTGCAGAGTACCGCGTGGGCTACGATTTCCGGGGGAGAGCCTACGCGTACAACATTGTCGTGACGCCGCGTGGCGGACTGGTTCACAACACGCAGTTCAACCTCGATGCACTTGAGGCTATCGGGGTTGCTATTCAGGACTCCAATATCTATTTTTCTTTTGACGAAAATGATGCGGCGTATGTTGATGCATTTCTGCGCGAAGCAAAGCTGGATGACAAATTTATTGTTGCGCTGAATGCCGGCGGCGGATGGTATACGAAACGCTGGGGACTTGACCGGTTTGCCGAGTTGGGCGATAGGATTGTCCAAACCTGCAATGCAGCAATCGTTCTTACATGGGGACCCGGTCAGCAGGCAGATGTTACGAGCATTCGCTCGATGATGAAACAGCCGGCATTCATTCCGCCTGCAACGACGTTGAAGCAACTTGGCGCATTGTTGAAACGAAGCGCCTTTGTCGTGACGAACGATTCCGGCCCGATGCATATTGCGGCTGCGTTGCAAGTTCCCGTGCTTGGAATTTATGGGCCTACCAATCCGACATTGCAAGGGCCGTTCGGGTCGAAACATGTCGTCGTGAGAAATGAAAGCCTTGAATGTCTTGGCTGCAATCTTACAGAGTGTCCAATCGGTCATCCTTGTATGCTTGAGCTTTCCGTTGATACCGTTTTCCACGGCGTCGAACAACTCCTGAAAAAAAATAATCTCATCTCCTGAACATTGCCAACCCCTCCCAAGACCCTTCGTAACGACGTTCTGTCCCCCGACCTGACCATTCCGGATTGCAAACATTTTACCGGCTACAAACCGTGTTATCCCGCCACACAATGTTACAAGGAATGTGTTAACAACGATCCGATCGGCGTCCGTATTCTCATTATCAATCTTGATGCAATGGGAAATGTTCTGGTGACGACGAGCCTGCTGCCTGCCATCAAACGAAAATACCCCCAAAGCCATATTTCGTGGATCACGCAGAAGAATGCGTTCCCGCTTCTTCAAAACAATCCGTTGCTAGACAGGATTTTTGTGTGGGAACCGGAGAACTGGCTGATTCTTCAACAGCAGCATTTCGATCTTGTGCTGAACGTGGATAAGTCGCAACGCTCCGGCGCGTTTGCCATGAGTTTGCAGGCAGATGGAAAACTCGGGTTCGGCGTTAACGACCGCGGACAGATCGTACCGCTGAACAAAGAAGCGGAGGAGAATTATATCCTCGGGCTGGATGATCATCTCAAATTCCGTGTCAACCAGAAGACTGTTCAACAATTGCAGTGCGAGCAGTTCAAACTTGAATACAAACGGGATGAGTATGTTCTGAAACTGACGGATGAAGAAAATCTGTTCTGTTCAGCCTACAAAAAGGGTGTGGGCATTTCAGAGCATGATTTCGTCATCGGATTCAACACAGGTTGCTCGCTTTTATATCCGAACAAGAAGATGACGATCGCCCAGCATATCGAATTGATTGAAAAATTGCATGGCGTTGAAGGTGTAAAGCTTGTTCTTGCCGGTGGACCGGAGGACACGGAACGCAATGCTGAGATCGCCCGACTGGCGAACGGCAAAGTTATTAACACGCCCACAACGGATGGTTTGCGCCGAGGATTATGTTACGAGAATATATGCGACGTGATTATTTCGGGTGATTCGTTTGGAATGCATGCAGCGATTGCACTGCGCAAGTATGTACTGGTCTGGTTCGGAGTAAGCTGCTGGACGGAAATTGATTTGTATGAGAGGGGAGAAAAATTTATTCCGCACGGACTGTTTTGCTCTCCTTGCTGGAAGCGTGAATGTCCGTATAACCTCGAGTGCATCCAGATGATCGATCTGGATGCGATTACAGCGGTCGTTATGAAGTACAAAGAGCAGTGGCAGATGAGGACAAAACCAATTGCCGGGTGAATTCGCTATTTGAGGGAAGCGGTGTAGTCGGCGAACTTCTTGGTGAGGTAGTGGTCTTCTGCAATGTAGGTAAGGATAACCCGGAAGTTTTTTGCATCAGCAAACCCGGGGTACAATGTAATTGCTTCGCCGTCTGCTTTTAGAAACAGCGTGCTCGGATAGCCGGTAATCCCAAACGCTCCCGCCAATTCGCGCTCCGTGTATTCCTTGCCCTTGTAAGACAATTTCTTTTCGGATTCTGCGTTCAGCTTCACAAGCACATATTGGTCGGCAAGATATTTCGCAACATTGGCGTCGTTGTACGTTTGCGCATCCATCTTCTTGCACCACCCACACCAATCGGTGTACACATCGACGAGAATCTTTTTGTTGGAACGTTTCGCTTCCGTCATCCCGTCGTTGAACGACTTCCACGCCGAAGGTGAGCCTTCTCCTCCAAATCCGTTTGCGACGAGCACTGATGTCAGCAGCGCAACCATTACGACAACATTCTTCATCACGACTTCTCCCCTAAAAATTTAACCC
>JBBRUI010000360.1:0-4293 GCA_038247945.1 Bacteroidota bacterium
GTACGATGCGATCATCCCGAGCATAGAAGGCTGGGCGAAGATTACGGGGTTCAATACGAGTGTGATCGATGATGAGGATGATCCGTTTGCGAAAGGGTTTCAGGTGCTGTAGCGAAAGCAATGAAGAGTCAACCGCTCAGGTTTCTTGAGTCTGTTTGTTTATATTAAGCTGTGAAATATAAAGTCTACATCGAAACATCAGTGATCAGCTATCTTGTGGCAAATCCGAGCAGGGATTTGGTGGTTGCCGCACAACAGGAAATTACTCGCCAGTGGTGGAATATCCGGCGAGAGGATTTTGCAATTGTCGCTTCTGAATTGGTGCTTGAAGAAGCCGGGCGGGGAGACGCGGAATTGTCTCGCAAACGTATTGAAGTATTAGACGAAATCCCACTGCTTCCAGTGAATGAAGCAGTGTTGGAATTAGCGGAAGCATTTGTTGCGAAAGGGGGCTTATCCGAGAAATCTTCTGCAGATGCGATACACATAGCGATGGCAACTGTGCATAAGGTCGATTTTCTATTGACGTGGAACTGCAGTCATATCGCGAACGCTGAAATACAAAAAGTGCTCACTCGGATAGCCCGGCAATATCACTATGATTTACCATTTATTTGCACACCGAATGAACTCATGGGAGAACTAGAGAATGAACCGTGACCCGATCGTGGAAGAAACCCGACAACGGCGCGATGAATATGCGTCGCAATTCCGTTACGACCTAAAAGCTATCTATCGTGACCTGAAGGAGAAAGAAGCTCGTCATCGAGGGCGATTCCTCGTTGACTCTTCCGACCCTCGTATCGAGAGCCATCATACACCATGAAGCGTTGAAAACAGTCTTTGTTGTTGAGCTTGAACGGATTACTGTTGTTACTACCTATCCACTGAAAGGCAAACGCAAACAATGAAAATCTTCTACGATAAAGAATCGGACAGCGCCTACATCGAACTTTCTCCGGAAAAGCCGACCGGTGTCGTTGAAGTCTCTGATGGAGTCAACATCGATACAACGGACAACAACAAAATTGTCGGTATCGAGTTGCTCAATGCTTCCACTAAGTTTCCTATTGACACACTCTTTCGATTCGAGGTTGAGCAAGCTGTGTTGTAATCGGTTCTTTGTTTTCATTTCGCCATTCCTTCCACCCTATTCATTACAATGAAATCAAATTCTCACGTCATCATCATCGGTGGCGGGGCAATCGGTCTTTGCTCTGCCTATTATCTTCACAAAGCCGGCGCAAGCGTCACCATGATCGAGAAAGGCGAGTTCGGTCACGGCTCTTCGTTGCACAATGCCGGTTACGTCAGTCCGAGCCATTTCATTCCGCTGGCGTCGCCGGGTATCATCTCGCAGGGATTGAAATGGATGCTGAGTCCGACGAGCCCGTTCTACATCAAGCCGCGCTTCGATCCCGATTTCATTTCGTGGGCATGGAAGTTCAAGCAGTCGTGTACCAAAGAAAACGTGAAGAGGGCAATGCCGCTCTTACGCGACCTCAGCAACGCGAGTCTTGAATTGTACAAAGAATTTGCCGCGATGAAGGCGTTTGATTTCGAATGGACTTCGAAAGGTCTGCTTATTCTCTATCGAACAGAAAAAGGAAAGCGTGGCTGCGACGAGGAAGCGGAGTACGCGCACACGTTGGGGATTGAGGCGAAGCTTTTTGATACGTCGGGACTTCAAACTCTTGAACCGAATGTTGAGATGCGCGCCAGCGGCGGGTTGTATTTTCCCGGCGATTGTCATATGACTCCTGCGAAATTTGTGGAAGGTCTGGCAAGGCATCTTGAAGCGGGCGGAGTGAAGCTTTTGAAGAATACAGCGGTTTCAGGGTTTAGGATTCAGGGAAACAGAGTTGTTGAAGTTAGAACAACGAACGGAGACTACGAGGCTGATGAGTTCGTGCTTGCCGGCGGTTCATGGTCGCCGGACATTGTGCACGGGCTCGGAATCAAGTTGCTGGTGCAAGCCGGCAAGGGCTACAGCGTTACGATTCCGAGAAAGGAGAACAAACCGGCAATTCCTCTCATCTTCTCTGAGGCACGAGTCGCCGTTACGCCGATGGGCGATACAATTCGCTTTGCCGGAACAATGGAAATCGCCGGGCTTGACCTGACCATTACGCAGCGACGTGTTGATGCAATCTTGAATTCGATTCCAAACTACATCGGCGGATTTGAGAAATCAGATTTCAATGGCGTGCAACCGTGGGCGGGACTGCGGCCAGTCAGTCCGGATGGAATGCCGTACATCGGAAGATTCAAATCATATTCCAACTTGATTGCGGCGACGGGCCATGCAATGATCGGGATTTCGTTGGCGCCTGTAACGGGGAAGATCGTATCAAAGATTGTACAAGAAGAGAGGGTCGAGTTCGATATGAATTTATTGAACCCTGATAGGTTTGGATAACTCTGAAAAGAAGACTACAACGACACAACGCCCAAAAATTTATTTCTGAAACGCCGCGGTGAAGGGAAGTCTCGCAGGAGTTTTGTAGTAAGATTCGAGTAACGCCTTCGCCAATTTTCCATCTTCTTTCCGAAGATCCTCATACGAAGAAATCACTTCGCCGTTGTAGCCGCTGTAACGATTGTATCGCAGCGCTTCTTTCAAGTCCTCAACGGAAATGCTTTGAACTCCCTGTCTCAGTAAAATTGCGGGAAACATGAAGCGGGTCGGATTATTGATCTTGATGGATTCTTTCTTCTGCGTATTAAGAATCAGTTTGTACTCCTCAACGCCGGTGGTTTTGATTTGCGGATGAACCCAATCGGCGTAATTGTCTCCGTTCACGCCGAGCGTTATCCACGAACGCCAATCCTGAAGATTCTCATCCAGCGACAATGGATACGTCCCAACTGCCCATGAGACAATAGCGTTTGGCTTCAGCGCCTTCACTTTCCAGTAGATCTGTTGCGCAAAAGCATTCAGTCGTACTGCCCGCCAATACTTCCAATGCGTCTCGCGAAAGTCGAGCGGCGGTTTAGTACCGCCATGAACTTCGGCATACACGGCTTGCGTGAGTGAATCGTATCCTCCTTCAATTGGCATCGCTGGCATTTGAACGCTGCCTTGGAAACCATCGACGTTGTAATTCTTCACAAGTTCCATAATCGACGAAGTCACGAACTGTTGAACATCGGGATAAAGGGCGTTCATCCATTCGGAACCATCCTTGATCAGAATTTTCCCTTCACGGTCGCGTACCGCCCAATCGGGTCTTCGCCGTAAAATCGGATTTCCTGTCGTAAGAGAAAAGCCGGTGCCAAACGACGGGATGACGGCGATGTTTCTTTTATGTGCTTCCTCAATAATCTCTGTAAGCGGGTCGCGGATGTTGTTGGGTAATCTGCTTCGATACAACAACTCGCCGTTGTGCCACACCACGGGATATACAACGTTGAAATTATGATCAGCAAGAAATTGCATTGCTTCGGCAATACGTTCACGGCTACTCAATGCGTTACGTTCAGAATCGGTTATCCAAATCCCTCGCATTTCTATCGGCATTGGCGCCTGAAGAGTTTCGCCTGATTGACAAGCAGGGAAAGCAATTGCGATGAGAAAGAACAAAAGGGTGTAAAGAGTGTTGTTCCGGTTTTTCATTTGCATGATTGTGTCAGATAGATCGGTGGTGGATGAATTCTAATCTTCGTCTTTGCTTTCCTTCTCTACAATGGAATGAACAATGCGTTTCCATTTTGTGAAGAGAGGATGTTGAACGTCTGCTAACGGGTGAATATCTCCCGCCGTGTTTTGAACAAGCGGGGTGACGCGGACATCGTAAAGCCGACCCCGCGGGTCTAACTGGATTTTCAATTTTACCTTACCGTTCTCATTCTTCACCCGTTCATTGTCTTTCAGCTCCCGCCATTGTGTTTCGAACGAATATGTTTCATGATTGATGGATTCGATTTCATACCCATCAACATTGATGGCGAGAGACAATTTTCTAAATGCCTCTGCAATGGCAGGAGATGCAGCCCGAACCTTGATTCCCGGAAACGAGGAGGTACAGCCGGCAAGAAGAGAAAAAAACAGAATAGCGATAGCGGGGAATTTCATTCTACAAAGAATAATAATTGACATTATTAGGAGGGTGATGAAAAACTCTTTTGCTGGTCATTGCGAGTTTCTTTACCGCGTCAACAGCAGGCGTGGATATTTGGGGAAATGACACGCTGGCGTCTTCCTGTCATTCTGAACGGCGCGACGCGGAGTGAAGAATCCAGAATTAAGCGACTCCCAGGCAGGATCAGGATTCTGGATTCTTCGGCTCTGAA
>JBBRUI010000361.1:0-4284 GCA_038247945.1 Bacteroidota bacterium
GCCGCAGCTAAACGGAATTGAAGCGACCGCGAAAATGAAACAGACCGATCCGGAACTCAAAGTTATTATCCTTACTGTGCACGCCGAGGAGGAATATGTCTTCCAGATTCTGCGGGCAGGTGCAAGCGGTTATGTGTTGAAGAGTGCAGGAAAGAAAGAAATTTTTGCGGCAATCCGGTCGGCCGTATCGGGCGAGCGGTTCTTCAGTCCGGGGATTTCAAACCTTATAATCGAGGGCTTCATTAACCGGACAAAGGAACACACGGTGCAGCCTGTTGCAAACACCGGTTCAGGAAAACAACAACTCACCAAACGGGAAATCGAAGTTCTGGAATATATCGCCCAGGGGTATACCAACCGCAAGATCGCCGATACACTTTTTCTGAGCGTGCGGACTGTCAACACGCACCGGACGAACCTTATGCAAAAGCTGGATATTCATGACACGGCACGGCTGGTTCGTTA
This sequence comes from Bacteroidota bacterium, assembly GCA_038247945.1. Lineage (GTDB taxonomy): Bacteria > Bacteroidota > Ignavibacteria > UBA10030 > UBA6906 > CAADGV01. Next base: position 466 of record JBBRUI010000361.1, read on the forward strand.
TGCAATAGAAACGGGCGTGGTAAAACTGACAAATCAACCGGGATAAATTCCCTTAGTGCCGGCGATTTTCTTCTGCCTTCCACCATTCGTAACACTCATACTGCGATCTGATTTTCTCTTCGGCATTTCCCGCACGTATCTTATTGTCCAATTTCTTATTGATCACGCGAGCTTTAACGTTATCGCGTAGCTGAAAATCCAGGACGGTCTTGAGTTGTTTACGGATTTTCATGTCGTAGATGGGAAAGCCAACCTCAATCCGCCGGTCGAGATTCCTCTTCATCCAATCTGCGGAAGAGAGATAAAAGAGTTCATCGCCGCCGTTATGAAAAACAAAAATGCGCGCATGCTCAAGAAACCGGTCTACAATACTTACAACCTCAATGTTCTCGCTCATTCCCTTTATGCCGGGAATAAGACAACAAATGCCGCGGATGATGAGAGAGATTTTGACTCCCGCGTTGCTTGCCTCATACAGCTTTTCGATTATTGTAGGATCTTCGAGGGAGTTCATCTTTGCGATGATGGACGATTCCCTTCCCTTCTTCGCATTCTTCATTTCGTTGCGGATGAGATCTTCAATCCCCTGCCGCATCGTAAACGGAGGAACCAACAGATGCTCGAACCTGGCCTTGTGTTTTTCCCTGCATAGAATTTCGAACACCTTTTCAATTTCGGCCGTCAAACGTTCATCTGCAGTAAAGAAACCAAAATCTGTGTAGAGTTTCGCGGCGCTTTCGTTAAAGTTGCCGGTGCTGAGATATGCGTATCGTCGTTCAGTGCCCGACTCTTTTCTTGTTACAAGGCAAAGCTTCGCATGAACTTTCAGGTTCGGGAGGCTATACAGCACTTTTGCTCCCGCCTTTTCCATCTCTTCCGCCCAGTGGATATTCGATTCCTCATCAAATCGCGCCTTCACCTCAATAAACACAGTGACCTCCTTGCCATTGTGTGCGGCGCGGATGAGTTGCTGTGCAACCTCAGACTTCTTCGCAACTCTATACAGTGTAATTTTGACGGATAAAACATCGGGATCGTTCGCTGAGTCCTCTAGAAATTTTATCACCGTATCGTAAGAATGGTAGGGATAATGAACAAGGATGTCACCGGCGTACATGCTCTCGAAAAGAGAGCCGTCCATCAAATCTTTTCGTAGGATTGGTGGAAGCGACTCGTAGGTGAGCGCCGGAGATTCTGGGTTTGGAAAGTTAAAGAAATTGCTGAGGTTGTGATACCGTCCGCCGTTCACCATATCGTCATCGTTCAGCTTGAAAATGCTTTTCAATAGCGAAAGCATTTTTTTTGGTATGTCGGAATCATATAGAAATCGCGAAGGCAGGCCTTCGCTTCGCTTGATCAGCGCCTTCTTCACTTTCCCCAGCAAATCTCCGACATACTCATCTTCAATATACAGTTCAGCATCTCTGGTCAGCTTAATCGCATACGATTCCCCAACCTCATGGTGGGGAAATACCTCACCAAGACACACACGGATTACATCATCAAGAAACATTATATACTGATGACCCTTCTCAGGAGGAAGAAGGAGAAAGCGTGATAGCACGGATGGAATCCCGACAACGGCGTAGTGCTCAGAATCCTTCTTGTCCGGTGGTGTTTTTCGCCAGAGTTGGATGGCGAGGTATAGAGTTTGGTTTTCGAGAAAGGGAGGTTCCTTGTCCTCGCTCAAAAAGAATGGCTCAACAAGAGATTGAACGTGCTCGCGGAAATAACGCCGCACAAAATCTTTTTGCGGTTCCGTCAACTCTTCCTCGCGCACCAGAAAAATTCTCTGCCTGCCAAGCTCTCGTTTAATCTGGCCGCGAAAAATGGTACCAAACTCTTCCTGCTGAAGCGTGACCGCTTTGAGCAGACGCTTCAGAAGTTTATCAGGCTCGACATCTAATTTTTTTTGGGTTTTCTTTTTCAGCCGTTGAAGTGCGCGCATTGAAGCAACCCGCACCCGGAAGAACTCATCAAGATTCGATGACCAGATTGCAAGAAACTTGATTCGCTCGTACAGCGGCACGGTCGGGTCGGCGGCCTCTTGCAGCACCCGATGGTTGAATGCAAGCCAGCTAAGGTCGCGGTTTTTAAGTCGCAGGTTTTCCGGGTTCATGTCTTATTGAGGAAGGAAGAACTCTGTGCACCATGAGGTTGTCGGCAAACGAACATTCAGAGTTTTCATGTCGACGTCCTTATCATACACTCTATTTATTTTAATTCCGTAGGGATGTTCAATTGACCGTCCTTACGACGAAGCTTGGTTTGTTACTGGCTCATCCAACGTCCTCTCGGCTGTCACGCACGCCTGCCCTCATGGAGCAATTGGGTGGGCAGGGCAACCGCGCTATGTCCTTTTCGCGCATAACGTTCCCTCGTCGTTCAGGTTCCCGGTAAACTGCGGAGTTCTTCCGAAAGATGGGAACGGTCGGCCAGAGTTCGTAACAAGGGGCCCGACTTGGTAAACTCCACTTTGCTAACCGAACTGACGGGACAATCGATACGATAACGGAATCTCCCAACATCAATTCCCAAAAACTCGCACAGGATAATCCGTATCGTCGCCTTATGTGAAACAACAAGTACATTCCCATCATTATGTTTTTCTTTGATTTCCTCGATGACCTTTAGCACCCGTCGGGCAATTTCTATTCCCGGTTCACCCCCGGTGGGAGGGTTCCAGCCCGGATCCGCCTGCCACCGGATATACTCATCGTGAAACTCCTGATCAACATCCGCGACCCTCTTTCCTTCCCATTTGCCATATCCGATTTCCTTCAAATCATCGCGCAATATCATCTTCATCTCAATCGCCGCACACAAAGGCTTTGCGGTTGCCACCGTCCTCCGCATTGGACTGACATACACAGCCTGCCAAGGTGTTTTTTTGTATGCAGATGCAAACGCCGCCGCCATTTCGGTGCCTGCAGGTGTAAGGTCGGCGTCTGTCCCTGAGCCGCAAAACATATTATCGCGGCTGAACTCCGTTTGGCCATGGCGAAGAAAATATAATGTAAGACTCATTTGCGTTCCGGAGATAAGAGTGAGTTCAATCTGGTGAGCGAGACATTTTCTTCTGTAAGAAATCGCCCGAAGTTTGCTTTTCGTTCTGGCCATTCCGAATCGAGCATGGCAAACCATGCCGTATCGCGGTTCCTTCCTTTTACGACCATGTGCTGGTGGAACAATCCCTCATACAAAAATCCCATTCGCAACGCTGTTCGTTTGCTCGATTCATTTTGATTGTCGCATTTCCATTCAATGCGCCGGTACTTCAAATCGTCAAACAAATAACGAAGAAATAAGTAGGTAACCTCGGTGTTCACTTTAGTTTTTTGTACCAGCGGGCTGTACCAGATGGTGCCCAGCTCGGCTCTGCCATCGGTTGTGCTGATGTTCATGATTCCAATCATACCCACTTTCTTGCGCAGGTCTTTGCTTACCACGGAATAAAAGCGCTCCCCTTCTCTCCGATTCCGTTCAGATAACCATGCATGCATGTTCTCTTTGTCCCGGAACGGACCCGCATGCATGTACTTCCATAGCGACTTGTATTCTTCTCTCGCGTGAGAAACTTCATACAGATCATCTGCATCACCATCCGGGTTGAGGAGTGTAACAGCGACATGTTTCCCTTCGAGTTGCCCGATGTCCGGGAAAGGCCACGATGTTCGGCTGAGTAATTCACTCACGCTGCATCTTTCAAATCATTTATCCGAAAACCAAGAGCCGCGAACGCGTCTCTGGTTTCCTCATCCAGATCACTGACATCGACGACATATCTGTGGAACTCCCGCCGGAGCCGGTACTCCGCCC
>JBBRUI010000362.1:0-4236 GCA_038247945.1 Bacteroidota bacterium
GGGCGACTGTTTCAGGATTTGGTGTGGAAGCAAGAGTCCACCGGTTTTCACGGATGGGTATATTCACTGAGGAACTCCGACAAAAAAAGCACTTGCAGGCCTGTAAGCCGAATTCTGTCTTTCCCGACGAATCGGGAGAGGCAACCATTCATCTAGGTCCGCCGTTGCCAGCGGACTCAAGCGACCTACCCGAGAGCCGTCCATCATCTTCTTCAAACTTTGATTTCAAGAAGGTGATGAACGGAAGCGAGCAGCTTCCTCCCGGCAAGCGGGAGACTCTCATACGCGGTCTTGCTCCAAGTGGGGTTTGTCATGCAATCCGCCTTACGGCGAACCCGGTGAGCTCTTACCTCGCCTTTTCACCCTTACCCCGATTGCTCGGGGAGGTTTGTTTTCTGTGACACTTTCCGTACCTGCGCGCTTGGGCGCGCAAGCCCCGCGCTCTTAACGCGGCACTTTGCTCTGCGGAGTTCGGACTTTCCTCATCCCGCCATGAATATAGCGGGACGCGGCTGCCCGGCCTGCAAATGTATACTGAGCTGTTTAGTTAATTAAAAAATCAAATTCGGGTAGAAGGAAACCGGAACTTTCCTTCCGATCATCTCGGTTCATTTACGCGACTGCCGTTGAACTTTCGGCAATTTCCTCGGAGACAATGATCCGGCCGCAGCGTTCACACGTGTAAAGCTGGTCATTCTGTTTCAGCTCGTGCACTTTTTGGGGAGGGACTGCTGTATAGCAGCCGCCGCAGGCGCCACGTTTAATGGGCACAACTGCGCGTCCATGTTTCGCTTTTCGGATGCGCTCATACATTTTCAGATCGGGCTTGGTTATACGGACAAGAATGTTTTCACGTTCGTGCTTGAACTTCAGTTCTTCTTCTTCCGTGTTCTTCGAAACTTCCGCCAGGTCGGTGCGTTTTTCCTCGAGCACCGCCAGCAGTTCGTCTACTTCTTTCTTCGTCTCTTCTATGCCGGAGCGGGCGATGGTTCCTTTGTTTTCGAGAGAACCCATTTCTTTCTCAAGCCTGGCAATTGTCTCCGCAGCCTGATCCATTTCTCTGGTGAGAGCATCGTACTCTTTGTTGTTGCGGACCTGAAACTGCTGGGACTTGTATTTTTCTATCTTCGCTGTAAAGGAGATAATTTCTGAATCTGCATTATCGCGCTGCGCAAATGAACTTTTCATCGTGTGTTCAAGCGTTGCGAGTTTCTCCTTCAAAGCGTTGACTTTCTCTTCCAAATTCCGAACCTCGCCCGGAAGATCTCCCTTCATCTCTTCAATCTCGTCAAGATTTTTATCGATTAATTGCAGCGTGTATAGTGTTCGTAGTTTGTTCTCCAAGTCGTTCTCCGTAAAAACTAAGAATAGTATATTGGATTTGTCGAGATTTGAGATGCGAGCACAGGAACCTTTTGTCCCAGCTTCCCAAACTCAGTATTTAATTTTTGTACAACCGCCTCTACTACAAGATGCTCGGTTTCAAAATGCCCGGCATCGATCAGAATAATCTCTCCGGCTGCATGATGAAAGTCGTGGTATCGGACATCAGCAGTGATAAAAACATCTGCACGTTCGGCAATTGCAGTATCGACAAGTTCACTGCCGGCTCCGCCGCAAGCAGCCACGCGTTCAACCATTTCGCTTTTCCCCGCAGTCCGACGTAACAACTGTGCGCCGAGTTGCTTCTTGACCATGTTCAAAAAGGGAACGAGCTTCATAGGCTTTTGAAGAGTTCCGATGATTCCCATGCCAAACTCCGGGCTGGTGTTTTGCAGAGGATAAACATCGTACGCGACTTCTTCATATGGATGAGCAGCCTTCATAGCCTTGACAGCGTTCGCAACATCCCATTGCTTCACAATCATCTCCAACCGGACCTCTTCAACGGATTCCAATGTTTTCTTCTTTCCGACCGCAGGCTTCGCCTCATCGTTTCCTTTGAATGAACCAAATCCTGTGGCTCCGAATGAACAATGGGCGTAATTACCAATCACTCCCGCTCCCGCATCACTCATTGCATTCTGCACTTTCCCGACGAACTGAGCCGGGACAAACGTAACGATCTTTCTATCGACCTGATAATTCTTATGAAGAAACTCTACATCGTTCAACCCAAGCGCATCGGCGATTGCGAAACTTGTTCCGCCGCGGGTAAAATCCAGATTCGTGTGTGCCGAATACAGATTAATATTTTTTTGAATCAAAGCCCGAATCACCCGCCCGATTTCATCCGCCGGCGTGATGGATTTCGGAGGCCGAAACAGTACCGGATGATGGCTGATTATAAGGTCAGCCTTGCGTTTGCTTGCCTCGGCAACCACCTGTTCGGTGCAGTCAAGACAGACAAGAATCCTTGTAACTTTTGCCTGCAAGTCGCCCACCTGCAAGCCGATATTGTCCCGCTCCCACGCAATTTCCTTAGGAGCCCACGCTGTTATAAGGTTATGAATATCACTTACTTTCATGCACAACACGCCCTGAGACAAAAAAAGTGTCCCGCTTCACGGGCGGGACACTTTTGTCGAACATCAATTTTTTCAAGATACTTTCTTGGGGCGCTTGCCTTTGGCTTCGGCATACTACGCATAACCCTCGGTTAAATCATTGGAAGTTTTTTTCTGACATTAATATAGAGATTGAGGGTAATAAATGCAAGAGTTCGAAATGCGTCTCTATTATGCCTTAGCAAACTCAATTTTTTCAAAATTGATGTCGCGCAGTTTGGTGATTTCTCTTTCGACCACGGCGATATTATTATCTAAATCTTCCACCAGTTTCTTTTCATGGGGAACAAGTTGCTGTCGAAGAAGAATGTCCGTTGAAATTTTTATTGCAGCGAGCGGGTTATTGAATTCATGACACACAGTGACGACGAGTTCTTTGATCGCATCGGTCCGCTTACGGGCTATCAATTGCTCTTGCTGCTGCTTTTCAATTTTTCTCTTCAGATACACCCGCTCAAGAATATTGACAATGGTTCGCGGCAGAACCGAGTCGACCGCTTCGTCCTTGATCATATAATCTTCGACACCATATTTCATGACTTCAATCGCTAAACGGAAGTCACGATTCGAAGTCAGAAAAATTATCGGTGTTTCGATTTTCTGTTCCCGAATTTCCTTGGTTATGTCAAGGCCGTTTTGTTCCGGCAAATAATAGTCAATAATAACCATATCAAGAGAATCATTCTTCTTCAGCTCGGCAATCGCCGACTGTCCATCTTGCCTCCACACGACGTTGAATTTCTTTCCCTGATACTTGGAGAGCAGATGCTGTGCTACGGCCATGTAGCTGGTGTCATTATCGACTATGAGGAGATTGATTATTTCAGGAGTTTCCATTCTATCAATTTTTTTAGTAGCTGACTTAGTATAGTATAACTTTAAGAGAGTTGCAATTGAGCCACTGCTGAGTAAATTCGATATGGATTTGTTTGAATGTCCACCAGGAAAGGAAATTGGCGTATCTTTGTTGATTTTGTGCGGTTGTTTAGCTATCATCATGCGGGTTGCTCTGCATAGATATTGCGTGTTGTGCGTATTTGCAGGGGACAATCGTTTACTCTAACACCCCGAGGCTAACTGAATGGCTGAGAAACGAAGGATCTTGGTTGTTGATGATGAAGATGCGCTTCGCACTGTACTAAGTGCGGAATTGAACAGTGAGGGGTACGAGGTTGGGACTGCCGCAGATGGTATTGAGGCAGTAAGCGAATTGCAAAAAATGAAATACGACCTCGTCCTGCTCGACATCAAGATGCCAAACATGAACGGCTTCGAGGTGTTGAAGGTGATAAAAGAGAAGCACCCCGGCACGCGGGTAATCATGCTGACGGGATTTGCCGATCTGAAAAATGCGATCGAATCCAAAAAATTGGGTGCAGAAGATTTTGTGAGCAAACCGTACGACCTCGTTGACCTGCTTACAACCATTGACAGAGTGATGAGCGAGTAGCGTGCCCGCGTATGGCGAAGAAATACAATCTTCTGATTGTTGACGACGAAGAATACCTCCGCACAATCCTCGAAAGTGAGCTCGGCGATTCCGGCGAATTTAATGTGGACACCGCCGCCGATGGCAGCCAGGCTATCAATAAGATCCAACAAAAAGTTTACGATGTAATTCTGCTTGATATTAAAATGCCGCGGGTCGGCGGCATTGAAGTCCTTCAGTTCGTTCAGGAATACTCTCCCACCACGCAAGTTATCATTCTCACCAACTACGCAGACATCA
>JBBRUI010000363.1:0-4202 GCA_038247945.1 Bacteroidota bacterium
AGTCTGCGTGTGAAAGCGAAGAGTCCACGACTTGGGATTCTTTGCGCCGTATTTTCCTCGCATGCGTTTCGCCCAGATCTTGCGCGCTGCGCGGAACTTGCAAATCTCTTCAAAGAAATCGAGATGGGAGTTGAAGAAGAACGAAAGCCGCGGCGCAAAATCATCCACGTTCATCCCGCGTTCAATGCAATGTTCCACGTATGAAAAACCGTCCGCCAGTGTAAATGCAAGTTCCTGTGCCGCAGTCGATCCAGCTTCCCTGATATGATAGCCGCTGACCGATATCGGATTCCATTTAGGCATCTCGTTCGTGCAGAACTCGATCATGTCTGTCACGATGCGCATCGAAGGACGGGGCGGATAAATCCATTCCTTCTGAGCAATATATTCTTTCAGAATGTCCGCCTGAATTGTTCCTTGCAGGTCGGCCCGCTTTGCTCCCTGCTTTTCCGCGACGGCAATGTAAAACGCCATCATCATCGCTGCAGGCGCATTGATGGTCATCGACGTGGAAATATCCTTGAGAGAAATTCCCTTGAACAAAATCTCCATGTCCGCAAGCGAGCTTATTGCCACGCCGCAAATCCCTACTTCGCCTTCAGCGAGAGAATCATCGGCATCGCGTCCCATGAGGGCCGGAAGATCAAATGCGACGGACAAACCTGTTTGGCCGTGATTGAGTAGATAGTGGTAACGTTCGTTCGTGTCTTCAGGCGAGCCGAACCCGGCAAACTGTCGCATCGTCCACAACTTGCCGCGGTACATGTTGTGATGGATGCCCCGGGTGTACGGAAATTCTCCGGGGAAACCTATCTCTGAAAGGTAGTTGATATTGGCGATATCATCGGGGGTGTACAAGGGCTCTATGTTCTCGCCGCTCACGGTCGTGAACTTGGTTTGCAAATGGCGGGAAGATCTCGCCGCCTTCGCCGCCCAGATTTCTTTTTCTTTTTTGATTTTGTCGAAGCCGTTTGTGTTCATGCGTGCCCCTGATTTGGTAAAAGAACTGGACAAATTAACGAAGAAACAGAGTGAAGTTCAATACGAGTAAGCGGGACATTCTCTAAAAATGTACCACCACGACACATCGACACAGACGTTCACAACGGTTTTATAATTCGTCGTGATTCGAAGTGCCGTCGTGTCGCTGTGGTTATTCTTAACAGATGAATATGTTCTTCCCGCTCTTCCAACAAAACATACCTCGACGACACATCTACACAGAGGTTCACATCGGTTTTATCATTCGCTGTGATTCGAAGTGCCGTCCTGTCGTTGTGGTTATTCTTAACAGATGGTTATGTTCGTCCAAATCTGTGGTCCAACTCATCGAGCGAGATTTTTAGAACGACCGGCCTACCGTGCGGACATACGTACGGCATGGTCGTGGCGAAGAGTTGAGCGAGAAGAGAACGCATCTCGGCGGGCGATAAACTGTCGCCGGCTTTTATCGCGGCTTTGCACGAAAAAGATTTGGCGAGATTATCACGCGGGTCCATCTTTCCGTGTTGTTGGTACTCTTTGTAAAGAGAAAGAAGTCCTTCAATGATCTTCAGTTCGTCTTCAGCCCGAAGGTCTGCGGGAATAGCATCCACAACAATTGTGTTTCCGCCGAATGGTTTGATTGCAAAACCGAGCCGCTCGAAGTATGGAAGTAATTCCGTTACGAGAGCGTAGTCTCCCGGCGTAAGCTGAACTGTCTGCGGGAAAAGGAGATGTTGGGATGCTGGAGAATTGGCATCGAACCGCCGTAACGCTTGCTCGTAGAGAATGCGTTCGTGCGCAACGTGTTGATCCACAATCATCAATCCATGTTCAATGGGGGAGAGAATGTATTTGTTGTGCAATTGCCAGATGATCGAGAATAATTCTTGCGGCTGATCACTCTGCATTTGTGGGATTGTCTCAGGCGCAGCAGACTGAAATGCTTTCTCAAATCGTTCTTCAATCGGGCCGAGAAGTTTTTCAACGGTTTCTGTACCAGCTATAGGGGATCTTTCCGATTGAAACCGATTCTGACCCGGGAAGAAAATCTCACCGGTCAAGCGATCAACGACTTCAGTTGGCTGCGACCAGCTGTGCTGACGGTTCGTAAACCGCAAACCAATCTCCCCCGCTTCGTAGTTTGATTCACCCGGAGACATTGCCGGGATAAGATTATTCGATGAAAGAGTCCGCCTGACTACGTTCGAAACAAAGCGATAGATATTCTGTTCATCTTCAAATTTAGCTTCCATCTTCGATGGATGGACGTTCACGTCCACGCGATGCGGATCGATTTCAATGAAGAGAAGAAAGAATGGAAACGTTCCCTTGATGAGAAGATTCTCGTACGCCGTATAAACAGCGTGACTGATATTCCGGTTGGTGATATACCGCTTGTTGAGAAAGAGATATTGGTTGACGCGGCTCTTTTGTCCGAACGAAGGCTTGCCGATATACCCGGAAATGGAAACGTAATCGGACAGTTCTTCCGTCCACACCATGAATTCGGTTTGCCGCTGGCCGAACACATCAAGCAGTCGGTCATTCAGCGTTTGTTGCTTCAGGTCGAGAATCGTTTCATCATCGCTGATGAATTTGAGAGATAAATCCGGATGACTGAGAGCAACACGCTGCACAACGTCGTAGATGTGGCGGAATTCTGTGCTATTACTTTTCAGGAACTTTCGTCGTGCGGGAACATTGTAAAACAAATTCTGTACTGAGATGGAAGTTCCGGGTTCTCTCCCCTCGCGTGAAATCTTTGGCTTGCTTCCTCCATCAATCTGAACAATAATTGCGGAGTCGTCATCGCTCCGGCGGGTTTTCATCGTTACCTGGGCTACGGCTGCCACGGAAGCCAGTGCCTCGCCTCGAAATCCGTACGTCTTTACCCCTTCAAGATCTTCCATCGACGAAATCTTGCTCGTTGCGTGGCGTAGAAACGAAGCGACAGCATCCTGCTCGCCCATTCCCACTCCATCATCGACAATTTGAATGAGCTTCTTGCCGCCATCTTTAATCAGCACGATGACGCTCCTGGCTCCGGCGTCAAGAGAGTTTTCCAACAGCTCCTTCACAACGGAGTCGGGCCGTTGAATAACTTCACCCGCCGCAATTTGGTTGGCGAGATGGTCGGGAAGTATTTGAATTTTTCTTTGCATTGCCATGAAATAAGAGTCATGCTGAGCGCAGTGAGCCACGCTTCTTTCTGGCGAACGGAGTCGAAGCATGTTTTGCGTGAAACACTCTTCGACTGCGCTCAGAGTGACGAATTACTACTGTTCAAACATTGCTTCAACAAACGCTTTCCTGTCAAACGGTTGCAGATCGTCGAGCTTCTCTCCGACTCCGATGAACTTGATCGGAAGTTTCAATCCTTTGCTGATCGCAAGAACAATCCCGCCTTTTGCTGTTCCATCCAGCTTCGTCAACACAAGTCCCGTTACACCCGAAGCCTCGCTGAACAATTTCGCTTGCTGCAATCCGTTCTGTCCCGTTGAAGCATCGATCACAAGAAGAACCTCATGCGGAAACGCAGGATTCTGTTTTGCAATGACACGGCGAATCTTTTTCAGCTCTTCCATCAAATTCACTTTCGTGTGAAGCCGTCCCGCGGTATCGATGATGACAACATCGGCGCCGCTCGCCGTTGCCGACTTGACCGCATCGAACGCCACGGCAGCCGGGTCAGAACCTCGCAGCTGTTGAATAATTTCTGCGCCGGCACGTTTCGCCCACACCTCCAGTTGTTCATTCGCCGCGGCCCTGAATGTGTCTGCAGAACCGATGACGACTTTTTTTCCTGCCTTGACATAAATGTTGGCAAGCTTGCCGATCGTTGTTGTCTTGCCTACGCCGTTGATTCCTACTACTAAAATCACGTACGGTTTTGCCGGCGGAAGTTGGAATGGATCTGCTTCGGAAGTTCCCGCAGCGAATTGTTTTTGAATTTCGTCGCGCAAGAGATTGTTCAGCTCGGATGTATCCGCGTAACGTTCTTCCTTCACTCTCTTTCGGATTGATTCGATGATTGCAGTCGAAGCATCAACACCGACATCGGCACCGATTAAGATTTCTTCGACCTCCTCCAGCGTAACATCATCGATCTTTGATCGGGCGGTAATTAAACGCGTGACTTTCCCGACGATACCCTCACGGGTTTTCGTCAAGCCTTCTCTGAGTTTTGTAAATCCAATTTTATCTAAAAAGCCCATAAT
>JBBRUI010000364.1:0-4153 GCA_038247945.1 Bacteroidota bacterium
CAGTAACCGTGACACGATATCTCCCCGGGCTGAAAACCGGAAAGACCAATCAAGAGTCGTGCCGATACGGCGGATTGCCGCTGATGACCAGTATGGGCACTTGGGGTCGACCGACCATGCTGCAAAAATGCGACACTGGTGACCAGCCAATGGGGGTTCGGGTGCGGCATTTCTGTTGACGGCAAAATGATGGGCGGTTACTACAACGACCGCCCGGGATTGTGGCCAACACCCAGCGGATCATTCATACCGGCTAAACCGAGTCCATTAGGAGATTGCTTCGGCTGCAATTTCGCGATAAGGCCTACAACAGGAGCCGGCAATTATGAGTTTGGCCATTTCCATGAGTCGCATCGTGAAGTATGTGTGCATACCGCAACATTGAAAATGGGTTGCAGTGCGTCAGGTGGTGAAGCACACGGACTTTACTGGACGAATCATGTTGATTATGTGACAGCCCGGTTGGAAGAGGACTCTCCGAATCCCGTCCTGTTCGATCTCGCAAATGAAAAATGCGTTGCCCTGAAGGACGATTGCGGCGGCGATTGCGGGTTCAGCGGTGCCAATGCTATCTTGCTTCCCACGGGGGGGAGCGTTGAATCCCGTAAGGCTTTAGCGATGACGCGGATATCCCCTGTTCCTCATACCCCGCAGAAGCTGTATTCCATTGATGGCAGGCTTTTGTCAAGAGGTCAAACCGGTACGTCTTCACCTGCAGTCCACTCTCTTCGAATATCTGTCGGAAGTCAAGGGGCTGAGATTATGGTTGGTTGCCGGTAAATTTTACGAGGGGGGATATCGAGTGGTCTGACTGCGGCACGCCCCTCTGCTCTCTCTAGTCAAAGAAAAGAGCGCTGGAGATTTAAAAGTCCATATTTCGAGATATTCTGCCAGCACGAAAATTGCATATCACGGACTAAGGGAACGGTGACGAATACGCTCCGACGGGTCTGTGGACCTGTCAATTCGACCGAACGCGCGACCGGTACTCAGTGGGAGTGCACCGCATCGCTTTCTTGAATGCCTGGGCGAAATAGTCCGGATTGCCGAACCCGGTTGCCTGTGCGACAGCAGCAACACTGCATCCAACCGCCAGTAATCCGCAGGCCTGAACCATCCGCCGTTGCTGAATGTAGGCATGGATTGAGAGCCCGGTTTCTTTCTTGAAAAGCCGGTTGAGATAGTCAGGATGCAGTTGATAATTCGTCGCAATCTGGTCGATACACAGTTGACGGACCTGTAGTGCGTTATCAACATGGTGATCGATATAGTCTTTGACGCGATCTGCTAACGTTACTGATGCAGAATACGTACCATGGTCGCGGCTTGTCAGGAAATCCACCGAAAGCATCGATAGAAACGATCCGATTAACCCATCCTTCTCGTGACGAAAACAGGTTCTATTCTCACAAATCAAGTAGCCGAGGTGCAAGAGCGTTGCCCACCGGCGTGGCTGCGCCTTGGCGGGAATGATCAGGATCCGCGCGTTGGGCGTTCCTTCCCCGTAAAGGCGCCGGGGAGTTTCAAGACTACCTAACAAGTCATCGGCCAATCGCATGTCGTCGCACATGTCAATCTTTGCATCGAAGTGAAACCAGAGATATTTCACCGGCCCAAACGAGGTTCTGAATCCCTTCTGCATCACTCCTTTGGGATGGATCAGAACCGTGCCGCGATTAGCAACCGTGCGCCGATCGTCTGCCTGAAGATAGAGCGTTCCCTCCTCAATGAGGAAAACTTCGTGCGTAGCGATCGGTCCGCGATCGATGTGCCTATGTCCATGGCTCTCGCGGCTGAACCCACCCAGGGCGAAGCGGATCGGTTTACCGAGATCAACGCGAAGAAGCAACTGTTCTGATGGTCGAGTTTTCACTGATTTTGTCGGGAAAGTGATGGTAGTGCCTTTGTGCAAAATAAGATACATTTTGGTATGTACAGCTTTCAAATGCATGATTTTCACTAAAAGGAGCAGATATGTATTTTTTTCGAATCTTGGCACTGTCTTTGTTTCTCACGGCATTATTATTTCCGGAAGCTCCTTCGGCCGAGAGTGTTACGACGGTTCCTTTCGATACCTCCTGGGTTCCGCAACCGGTATTCGACAGCAAGCCTGCGCTAATCGATCTCTATAATGTTGCCTGGAATCTCGCCTGGCAGCATGTACATACCGACCCCGGCGCTCCGAAATCACCATTCATGGACGAAGCATTCCAAAATGGTGTTATTTGGATCTGGGATACGGAGTTTATGTCGATGTTTTGTAAATACGCACCCCATCGCTTTCCCGGCGTGGAGAGCTTTGAAAACTTCTGGCATCCCATTCACGACAATGTCACGAGTACGCAAATAATCTGGCATCCCGACAATCCGCCTTTCTTCGCCTGGGTCGAGTGGGAGAACTACCGGTTTACGGGTGACAAGGGTCGGTTGCGTTGGCTTATCGACACAACCCGCTATTTGCAGCGGCATTTCGATTATTTCGAAAAGCTGCGCCAAGGGCAATCGGTCTTCGGCAGTGAGAATCAGGCGGCGGCTCAAATGTCAAGCGACAGCATCGGATACCAGTGGGATGGCGTGGCGAGCGGCATGGATAATTCACCCCGGGGAAGAAGCTCAGGTTCCATCTATTGGATCGATGCAATGGCTCAGCAGGCGCTGGCTGCGGTTTGCATTGCACGGCTGGCGCATGAAATCGGGAACACAACAGTCGAAACACAATTCACCTCCCGCTACAATCAGTATAAGCAACGCATCAATCAACATTATTGGGACGCGACCGACGGCTTCTACTACGATATCGATGCAGGAACAGGCCATGCTTTCGACAAGGTAAAGACACCGACATCCTATTGGGCGATGCTTGCCGGGGTGCCCGATTCGAATCAGGCGAACAGGATGATTCGTTTTATTTCGGATCCGGATGCCTTCGGTGGAGCCGTTATGCTGCCATCGCTTGCCCGAAACGACTGGGAATTCGATCCGACCGGCGGGTATTGGAAGGGATCGGTCTGGTTGCCCCTTGCTTATATGTCAATAAAGGCGATGGAGAAATATGGTTACTACGAGCTGGCTGACAGTGCCGCCCGATCGGTCGTCAATCACATGCTTGCAACGTATCAGTCCTTCACACCAAGGACGATCTGGGAGTGCTACAATCCAACACAGCCAAAGCCGGCAACCGTTGAAGGTGGCGAGTTGGTGCGCGCCGATTTCTGCGGCTGGTCAGCACTGGGCCCGATTTCGCTGTTCATCGAGAACTATCTCGGGTTTCATCTGATTGACGCAACTGCAAAACGCGTCGAGTGGCGCAAATATCAATCGGGGCGTCATGGAATCAGGCGACTTGCGTTCGGGTCCATCATCACCGATATCATCGGCGACGGCAACACTGTCACGGTTTCCAGTAACGACGATTACACATTGGTAATTAACGGTGTTTCGTTCCCCGTTACCGCCGGTAATCAGAGCATCAGTCTTGATCAGGCGACAGCGAACGCACAATCGCCCACAGACCCATTACACCGGACGATCAATGAATCGATCACTGTGCGATCGAACGGCACTGCTCTTGAGATCAGCAGATTACTGCTCCCACGCCAGTGGTGCACTATCGAGCTGTATGCGGCAAACGGAGTACTAATTCGTACCATTTCAACACAAGTGCCAACGATCAGGATCAAGACCGGCAATCTGGCGTCGGGGATATATGCACTCACCATCCGTAGTGGTCGGAACAACATCACACGGCGTATAATGCTGTAATGAGAATCGGTCCTACGCTGATCTAAATCATGCACTGATTTACCGCAAAGTCTGCACAGAGCGGAGTCGAAGTAGTAAAAATATATCAGAAGTACGAGGTAGACTACGAGTTCACTTCGACCTGGCTCAGTGCGGCGCTTCGCCCAAAACTGTGCCTGACAGTCTCGCCTGTAAATACGACCATGCCCTTTGTATTGCCCCGACTTGCAATTTTGCCGTGTCAGCAATGATATTCTTGATAGATAGGATTGGTCAGTGGCCCCCAAAAGAGCTGGAAGGGTGCTGTGAACTCCCGGCGCGTCAAGTTGATTCGGGTACACACGTAGGTATTTCGTTAAGGAGGCAATAGTGCAAAAGAAGAATAATGCGAGTGTGATGCTTGGGTGCGTGG
>JBBRUI010000365.1:0-4093 GCA_038247945.1 Bacteroidota bacterium
TACCTGTTCGATGACTATTTGTTTCAATGGAGGGGCGCTTCGCGGGTTCTTGCCAAGCGATACGAAGTACAATTCATGAAAACGGTGGAGACATTTTTTTGCCCCAATCCGTACATAGAGCAGGCGTACATTAGTCGGCATTCCAAGTCTGGGGTGATCGTTTACAACATGCTCGAAAAAGATCACCCCCCTCCGGCTTCTCGTGAATTTAGCAAACGCAATGAGATGCAAGTAACGTTTGCCGGAAGCGTGTACCACGCGAATCGCGATAGTTTTGAGTTGTTTCGGAAGATCATCGCTTCTCCTCGTCGCACGTATTCCTATCGACTTTCCCTGTACTTGTCCAACTTCCGGGGGAAGACCTCCCAGAAGTCATTTCAAGGAGTGGACTTCGATTTGATCACGACAGCGGATGGAGTGAAACTTCGAGCTGTCTATGCAGCTTCGGATTTACTCTTCTTGCCATTGGGGTTGGATACCGGAATAGAAGAAGTTATTCGAACTTCTGCTCCAGGAAAACTTGCCGAGTACATGGTATCTGGAACGCCGATTCTTGCAATCGTGCCATCGAATTCGTTCGTTCATTGGTATCTTAACGAATATCAATGTGGAATTACTGTGAACGAGAATGAGGTCGGCTTTGCGCTGGAAAAGATTGAGAGGTTTCTTTCAAACCCGGAGTTGTTGAGGACGATTTCGCGCAATGCGCAAGCAAGAGCTATGGTAGATTTTTCATTTGAGGCTAATCATAAACGTTTTATGGATGAGATTGTCGAAACATGTGCAAGTCCTTTGCATTGAAATTCCGTAGGTCCAAGATGTTGCTTACGACAACCATACCGTTTGCGCGTGTGATGAGGTTAAGGTGCTGATGGCAACGATATCAACTTCATTTGCAGTAGGTAGCGCTGAGCCATTGAGCGATACTCTTCACAACAAGGGTGTGGTTCTTTTTGTGGGAACCACCATTGTCGCTGCAATTGGTCAAGTATTCTACTACTTGGATTCATACGTGTTGTTTCAGGCGATAACTATACCGCTTGTGATCGTGATTCTGGTTTATGCAAGCGTATGGCTAAGTGTGCAGGATGTCTTCATTCTTCTCTTCCTTATTGTATCTTCAAGGTTCATAACCGGCCTTGCGGATCGAGAACTGAAAGAAATTGTTCTGCTCCCACTGCTGCTGGTGGTCCTGCTATTTCGGAGAGGTGAGCTTAAAGGCAACAAACTCCCAAAAGTCTTTCTTCTGTACGGGATATTGGGGCTAGTTGTTTTTGTTCGGGGGCTTGAGATACCTGACTACACATCTCTTAAGCCTGACCAGGTCACTGGGTTTCAAGGCAGGTGGTGGATTGTGTGTTCACTGGCTTCATTCATAGTGGGTTACTATTTCTCAACTCTCGCAAACCTCCGCCAGTTCTTGGCCGTTATCTTTTGGTTCTATTTTATTGCGATGGTGATTAGCTCTCTCATGTTAATTGTTGGTATTGATGAGATGCCACTCTTCAATCTCTACAGCTGGATGAAGCTGGGAGGTATAGATCGGTTTGGAATTCTTTCTGTTTCAGGAGCAAGTTGCATTTTGATCCTTCTGGCAGATCGAAAGTTGCTTAGGAGTCGTATCTTTCGCTTTGTCGTGTTTGCTTTGGCCGGATGGGCAGTTGTAGCGGGCGGCGGACGCGCAAGTCTGCTCGGCATTCTCTTCTCAATCTGGATTTACTTTTTTTACATTAAGAAGCATAGAGTACTTGCTATTGGAACCACGTTATCGCTGATTCTCCTCATTTGGTTGTTTTCCGTTTCAAACCTACGCGAGTTACTTCCTGAAAAATACGGCCGAGTTGCGGAAATCGGAGATACCTCGTTAATTCTTCCTGCTCTTACGTCGGGCATCAATAAGAATGATCTGGATGTGGCCTCCGATTCAGAAGCAAGCGGCAGTTCAGCATGGCGACTCTTTATGTGGGCAAACGCATTGCAGCAGATTTATGAGAAACCGCTCTGGGGGAGCGGCATCCTGACAGATGTAGGAACAAACTCAGGGTCAAAAGGCGACAGTATTACTGACGAGTTCATCATGGGGTCAGGTAATCTTCATAACACCTTTTTGTCGTTGGCGTTTGTATGGGGCATTCCTGCAATGGTCTTGTTCGTTGTTCTGGTATGGGGAGGGATCAGGAGGAGTTATTCCCTGGCTGATATGTTCCCAGATCCCTTTTACACGTTTGCTTTTCTGTTTCTCTGTGGACAAGTTGTTGAGGCGTTCATGACGGATGTTCATCTGATATACTCATTCATGATGATACTGGGGTTGGTATATGCGCGCCTGCCAAAGAACAAACGGAGTATGCATGAAGGTGCAAGCGGTCGTTTGACTCAATTGGACGACCTTACGCCGGTCGCTTCGCCGATGGAGTTTGAATGAGAATTCAGAAAGGGGGGCGAGGATGAAGATTCTTGTTGTCACACCTCGCTATGATGAAAGGAGTGGAGGCGACGGGTTGTATGCCTACGCGCTCTCCCGAAGTCTACAGGAAAACGAGGTGTGTGCAGACGTCTTGACCCTTCGCAATCAGCACTTTGTACTCGTATGCAGAGATTATGAGCGTGCTTTAGCAAAAGTGCCAACCAACTTATTCGCGGAGAACTTCTTTTCTGTAGCTGCGAAGCGAAGCGCGGAAACGGTTCTGCGAGAGAATAGTTATGATCTTGTTCATATCCATGGAATACATCAACACTTTACCGTTTCTACTCTTCAGGAGTTACGGAGGAAACCTGTTCCTTTGGTGATGACAGTTCACGATTACAAAATTGTGTGTGGCAACGCCGGATTATTCTCAGATCGGACGAATGATCTCTGTCTAAAATGTCTGGGTGGGAGGTTCTTACCGCCACTTTCCGAGCGCTGTAAGCGGAATTCCTTCGTTGAAAGCGCAGGAATTTCTGCACAAATGGCGTTATGGAAAGTACTAAATGGTCTGCAGGCAATAGATTGTTTTCATTGCGGCTCAACATTCGTTGCGGACATTCTTCAACAACATCCGATTGTATCCCGAAAAGTTCGGAAAGTTCGTTTTCCTTTCTTGTCAACGGCAGAGACAAAAACAGTGGCGAATCTGGTGGTGAATGAACCAAATGTAGCCTTCATTGGCAGGATGGTGCCTCATAAAGGAATAATAGAATTTGCAGATGCAGTAAAGGACATCCAGGTTAAAATCGATGTTTTCGGCGATGGCCGCCTTATGCCGGAAGCAAGAGAAATCCTGAAAGGAAATTCACATGTACAATTTCATGGGTGGACGAGCCATAGCGAAATGGATAACTCATTGGGACTTGGTAGCATCGTAGTCGTTCCGTATCTTGCACACGAAACTTTTTGTTTTGTCGTCTTGGAAGCAATGTTGCGTGGCTGCTGCGTCATAGCGAGCCGGCGTGGCGCTATACCTGAATTGATTGAACATGAGGTGAATGGAGTTCTTGTTGATGAACCAACCTCGGACAATTTTCGATCTGCTGTCACTGCACTGCTAGGCAATAGAGAAAAAGTTTTGTCATTAGGAAAGAAGGCATTGGCAGTTCGAAACACACTTAATAACATGGAAACGCACGCCCTGGAGATGGTAGAATTGTACAAGAGTGTCATTGCTATGAAGAAAGGCGAGATACATGCATAATGGCAACACGAGTGTCCTAATCCTCGGTGGGCTTGGAATGTTAGGACATACTTTGTATAGAACTTTAAAGCCAGATTACCCTTTGAAAGTCTCAATCCGCGGCCCCATTGATTCGATTTCTCATTACGGTATTTTCGACAAATCCGATGTGATTGAGGGAATTGATGCATTTGATTTCGGAACCATTATCCGCGCCTATGCTATAGCGAGACCGTCGATTGTAATCAACGCAATTGGGTTGATAAAGCAGTTGCCGGGTAGTCATGATTCAATCAACGCGATTAGCATAAATTCGCTGCTTCCTCACCGTCTCGCATCGTTGTGTGCGGCGACTGGATCGCGGCTGGTTCATATTAGCACTGATTGTGTTTTCTCCGGGGAGAAAGGCAATTATTCGGATGATGATCAATCAGACGCCA
>JBBRUI010000366.1:0-4061 GCA_038247945.1 Bacteroidota bacterium
AGAAGCCGCGGAATGAGGCGGTGTTTTTTGTGATCACCGATGAAACTTCATGGGTGGCTTCTGTAAAAGGTTCGACGCAACAAAAACGTCCCGACTCGCAATGAGCCGGGACGTTTTCATTCAGAGCGTTTTAGAATTTATGCTACCTTGAATACCGGAACTGATTTTGGGACAATAATTGCCATGATGATGTAACCGATAATAACAATCCCGGAAGAGAGCAGCGCTCCCACAATGAAAAGAATCCTGACAACGGTAGAATCTATTCCGAGGTATTCTGCCAATCCGCCGCATACACCAAATATCTTACTGTCGGTGAAGGAGCGGTAGAGTTTACGGGGAATTCCCGCTTCGTCACTCCCCGCATTCACACCCCTGACCGGATCTTCGGGCTGAACGGAGCGCCGCGCCATAGAATTCCTCCCTCCCCACAAAAAGCCGACACCGACAAGAATCAGCAGCACTGCAAGCCCCAAGTCCCAATCGAGCGACCACCATTCATGCCATATCGACCAACCCATGTTATGAAGGAAGAGAAGTGCGCCGACCGCGATCAGCAGTAAACCCCAAAAGAGATTGTTCTTTTGAGAGCGATCGCCAACTTCAGGTACGCCGGACGGAGTATGTTCGGCCGCATAATCAGGAATTACGTACGGCTCTTTCGGCATGACAACCATTGCAACGATATACAGGATAATGCCCGAGCCACCCAAGAATGTCAGGAGAACCCAGGCAATTCGCACAAGAGTCGGATCGAGATTGAAGTACTTCGCTACGCCGCCGCAAACGCCGTCAATCATTCTTTCCGTTCGAGCCTTGTAGAGCTTTTTGATTCCCGTTGTGTCCGCCATGATGATTCCTTTCCGATGGATAATCTGTAAGTCTTCCTCATGCTACGTCAACACACATCGTAAGTTTCGTCTCCAAAATTGAAAAAGCCGATCACCGATCGGCTTTGAGACTTTTCAGAGTTGGGAGATGGTTCACACCTCCATAATTTCTTTCTCTTTGAGTTGCAGAAGCGTATCAATGTCTTTGATACCTTTGTCTGTCAGTTTTTGTGTTTCTTGTTCCCCGCGCTTACGGTCATCTTCGGAAAGATGCTCTGATTTCTCCGACTTTTTCAAATGTTCGATAGCGTCTCTGCGAATATTCCGGACAGCAACTTTGCCATCCTCGCCAAATTTTTTTGTTAGCTTCACCAATTCCTTGCGTCGCTCCTCGTTCAAAAGGGGAATGGGAATCCGCACCAGGTCCGAATCTTTCCCAGGATTCAATCCGATGTTCGCTGTCTGAATTGCTTTGACAATTGCCTCCAGCTTAGTCTTGTCCCAAGGCGTAACTGTAAGAGTGTGAATGTCCGCAACGCTCACATTTCCCACCTGGCTCAGAGGAGTCGGAGTCCCATAATAGTCGACTTTAATTCCATCCAACAAGGTTGTGGTTGCTTTTCCTGTGCGGATTTTTATCAGCTCCTGACGGACAACTTCAGTCGCTTTATGCATTCTGTTTTCAGTGTCCTTGAGAATATCCTTGATCATACTAACCTCGACGCTTGTAGTGGTAAACTCAGACTAAAGTTTCTACAACTCTTGTCCCAATCTCTTCCCCCAGAATTAACCGGCGCAGGTTTCCGGGTGTATTCATGTTGAAGACGAGAATCGGAAGTTTGTTTTCACGGCAGAGAGTAATTGCAGTCATATCCATGACGTTGAGATTCTTTTTCAGAACATCCATGTAGGATATTTCCGGAAACCTGGTTGCCTCCGGATTTTTCTCCGGATCGGAATCATAAACGCCGTCCACACGTGTGCCTTTTATTATGACATTTGCTTCGATCTCAACTGCGCGTAATGCGGCGGCGGTATCGGTCGTAAAGTATGGATTGCCGGTTCCGGCACCGAAGATGACAACCCTGTCTTTCTCCAGATGGCGAACAGCGCGACGGCGTATGAAGGGCTCGGCAATCACGTCCATCCTGATGGCGGAGATAAGTCGGGTAACTAAACCCGTATGCTCAAGAGCGCTTTGCAGCGCCAACGCATTGATGAGCGTTGCAAGCATCCCCATATGGTCGCCTGTTACCTTGTCGATGTTATCAGACGAGTTGGAAACACCACGATAAATATTCCCGCCACCGATCACGATTCCAACCTGCACTCCGAGATCGTGAACGGATTTAATCTCGAGAGAATATCGCTTCAGTACAGCAGGGTCGATACCGAACTGCTTATCCCCCATCAGCGCTTCGCCGCTTAACTTCAGCAGTATTCTTTTATACTTCACTGTGTTCATGTGTTCTCAAAAGGGTGGATAAAAAAATGTCCCCGTACGGGGGACAACTGCTCATTTCATCTCTTCGCCCAGATGGAATCGAAGGAACCGCTTGATCCTCACCGGCTGCCCTGCGCCCCCCAGAAAATCTTTTATCGTCTTTCCGGAATCCTTGATAAATGTTTGCTCCAACAAGACAACTTCCTGATAATATTTCTCCAATTGGCCTGCCGCAATCTTGTCGATAATCTGATCCGGCTTCCCTTCATTCTTTGCCCGTGTGCGATAGATGTCCAACTCGCGCTCGATGAGTCCTTTATCAACTTCTTCCCGCGAAACTACGAGGGGGTTCATTGCGGCGATCTGCATAGCTACGTCGCGTCCGGGACCGGTTGCAGCCGCTTCCACGCCCTGAAGTTCGACCAGAACGCCGATCTTGTTGCCGAGGTGCGTGTACGCGCTGATTGCACCGTCTTTTGAGTCGATAATTGCAAACCGTCGCACGTCGATTTTCTCGCCCACTTTGGCAAGCAAGTCGTTATACAATTCGGAAACAGTTTTGCCATCGGCGTTTTGTTGCATTAATTCTTCAACCGTAGCAGGACGGGTTTTTTCAAGAACTGCGGCAACTTTATTTGCAAAGCTTATGAAGTCTTCGCTGCGCCCCACAAAATCCGTTTCGCAATTCACTTCAATAACAACGCCGCTCTTGGCATCAGCCGCAACTCTCGTAACAATCATTCCTTCCTTCGCCGCCCGGTCAGCCCTCTTTGCACCAACTGCCGCGCCCTTCTTGCGGAGAAACTCAATCGCCAAATTCATATCGCCGCTAACTGCTTCAAGCGCACGCTTGCAATCCATCATACCGGCGCCGGTTTTTTCGCGTAAGGACTTGATCATATCATTTGTAATCTGCATAACTTCCACTCTTATCTTCTTTCGTTTTTGATTCAAAAGCTTTTAGTTTGCTGCTGTCTTCTCTTCGGCTGCACGGCTCTTGGATTCATTCTCCATAGCCGTCTCCATTTGTCGCGCCGATGCACGCTCCTTGCCTTCAAGGATCGCATCAGCAACCGTCTTTACAAGAACCTGCACGGATTTGAAAGCGTCATCATTTGCCGGAATAACATAATCAATTCCATCGGGGTCGCAATTCGTATCAACGATTGCGAATACCGGAATCCCAAGCCTGTTCGCCTCTTTCACACAGATTCCTTCTTTTTTCACATCAACCACAAATAAAGCACCTGGCAGACGAGTCATATCGACAACGCCGGAAAGAACATTGTTCAGCTTGTCCTTCTCACGTTGAAGGACAAGTCCTTCTTTCTTGGTAATCTTGTCAAATGTTCCGTCGCTCTCCATCTTTTCAATGTTGGTCAAACGTTTAACGCTCTTGCGAATGGTTGTAAAGTTCGTCAACGAGCCGCCAAGCCATCGCTCGCTCACATAAAACTGTCCGCAACGGACCGCTTCATCCTTAACGATGTCGCTTGCTTGTTTTTTTGTTCCCACAAAAAGCACACGTTTTCCATCCGCAACGACATTTGCGATGCCATTGCAGGCTTCTTCAAGCAGATCACGAGTCTTCATGAGGTCAACGATATGGATCCCGTTCCGTTCCATAAAAATGTACGGCTTCATTTTGGGATTCCAGCGGCGGGTGAGATGTCCGAAGTGACATCCTGCTGCTAATAGGGCAGCGACTTCTACACGAGGCATACGATTGTTCCTTATTTTGGTTTTTATCTTCTACCTTCTTCAACTCTTGCCGCAACCTTTAACAG
>JBBRUI010000367.1:0-4055 GCA_038247945.1 Bacteroidota bacterium
CAAGTGGTGTGGTGTGGTGTGGT
Source organism: Bacteroidota bacterium (assembly GCA_038247945.1). GTDB lineage: Bacteria > Bacteroidota > Ignavibacteria > UBA10030 > UBA6906 > CAADGV01. The sequence continues at coordinate 24 of JBBRUI010000367.1, forward strand.
GTGGTGTGGTGTGGTGTGGTGTGGTGTGGTGTGGTGTGGTGTGGTGTGGTGTGGTGTGGTGTGGTGTGGTGTGGTGTGGTCCGCCCGGCTCGAATCGCTCTGCATCACGTCCGAAGGACTCCTTCGGAAAGTCCACTAGCGCAAAGAACGAAAAAGTGCAGCAATTATTCTTGCAGTTAAGATAAGCAATGCAGTTTAGCGAAGTCAAGTCAAATCTCTGCGAAGCATCTTTTTCTTTTGCATATCCTGTTATGCAACCACGCCAAACAACGGAATGTGACTCGACTTGTCATGTTTCTGCGGTTCGGCAATTCGGAGAGTTGTTCTTGGTAGTCACAACAATTGAGAACTTGCGCAACGTCGTGACGATACCGGACAATCAAAGACTCGTTGTTGTTGTCACGGCACCCGGGGAGTGCCTATTTCGCCGTGACAGCCGGGCAAACGGCGACTGTTTCTGCGAAGCTAAGTTAAGCCGCTTGCATCTGCTGCTTTTCCTCTCTCTCCACCAACTTCGGCGGACCAAGTTTCTTCATCGCGTAGCCGTACTTCACGCCAGAAATAGTAGTACGCCTTCCTCTCATGTTCGGATTGAGTCCCAGGAAAACTCGTACCCGAACGAGAGGAACATGATCTTCATGTTATCCAGTTCAGGATCGAGTTGTTTGATTTGGTTGAGGATGTCAAAGCGAGCCATTAATTCTCCCGCCTGTTAATTACTTAGACTACCACGAGGTTCCGTTTCTGAAAAAGGTCACAAAAACAATAGCCGCCATTGTCAGGACGAAAACTAAAATTGCTGTTCGGTGTTGTTTGGTCATGTTTTTCCTCTTTCAGTTCTGAGCGGAGCGAAGAACCTCGATGATGTTAACATTGATGATTCAGACTCTTCGCTCCGCTCAGAGTTTAGAATCGCTCAGGGTTGAGAAATCAGACTTTAGCGAGTTCGTTTTTCAAATGGTCAATCACCTTCACGGGCATCGGGTCTTCGTTGTGAAGAATAGCGAGATAAAAGCTCACCCAATCTCCCAGATGCACGAGCGAAAACATTCTGGTAAGAAGAGATTTTCCTTCGCTCTGCACATCGGTAATGTTGCGTGTATGTTCGCCGATGATCTTTTTTGTAATTTCCATGCGGATTGCAACGCGCGGATGATCCTCCACGTCGCGCAAAAAGAATACCTGCATCTCACGCATCTGTTCCGTCAATGCTTTCCATCCCACCAGTTCATTGTGGTTCATCTCCGGCAGCACATGTCCCCACATCAACGATTTCCCGTTCTCCGCCATCTGCCCGCGCCAGCGAGTGCCAACCGCGTCAAACCGTTCCGTCGATGAATACACAACGCCGATACGTCCCCGCAACTGCTCGGCAAGCTGCAACGCTTTGTTTGAGGATGACGCCGGGTCGCCGTATTCCTCAGCCTTCGTCTTCAACATCGAAAGCGTTTCTTGTATCTCCCGATTTTTATCCTTGATGAGTCTGAGCTTCGAGAGCGCGATGAGAAGAGGGAAGAAGGAATAGCCGAGCGCTGCTCGCGGCGAGGGACCGCCCGGCACTTTGATAAGTGGATGTTTCTTTTGTTTCGCAGTCTTCTCCACCCAACCGCCAGACGATATGCAAAGTATCTTCGCGCCGCGCCTGATCGCTTCTTTGTAACAAGAGATAGTCTCCTCCGTATTGCCGGAGTAACTCGAAATAATCACGAACGATTTTTTCCCGACAAACTTTGGCAGTGTGTAATGGCGGTTGACAAGGAACGGAACCTGCAGCTCTCCGGCAAGGTAACTCTTGAGCAAGTCCCCGCCAATTGCCGATCCGCCAAGCCCGCAGAGTACAATATTCTCAACGGAACGAACATCTACATTGACCTTTGCAGCGTTGCCAATGGTGACAGCTTCTTCTACTTGTTGCGGAAAGCCCTGAATCAAATTGTACATACCATCCGGATCAATCGAACGAATCTCTTCAAGTGTCATTTTACTCTTTTGATGAAAAATGTGATTGTAAGAAACTATTTGAACTGTGGTAAATCGGCTTCTTCAAATGGTATCTCCGGAAGTTTTGCCATCAACGCCGAAGCGAGATATTCTTTGATCTCGTTTTCAGTTGGGAGAGTAAGAACTTTATCTGCAACCTTTTTAGCTTCCTTAAATTTGATGGAACGAATTATTTTTTTTATCTCGGGAAGAAAAGAAGGTCCAACGCTGAACTCATCCAGCCCGAGTCCGACCAGCAGCATCGTTGCAAGCGGATTTGCAGCCATCTCGCCGCACATTCCGACCCAGATATTTTGCGCGTGACCGGCATCGATAATTTTCTTGATCGTACGGATAACGGCCGGGTTGAATTCCTGGTAGAGAGAAGCGACGAGGCTGTTTCCACGATCCACCGCCAACAAATACTGGATCAGGTCGTTCGTTCCGATGCTGAGAAAATCTGATTCCTTCGCTATCTCTTCTGCAAGGACTGCGGCAGCCGGCACCTCGATCATCACCCCGACTTTTATTGCGGGATCGAAAGCCACGCCCCGTGCTTTCAAGTCTTCTTTCGCCTGCCGGAGATATTGTTTTGCCCTTCGCACTTCAGCAACTTTGCTCACCATCGGAAAGAGTATGCGTGCATTCTTCTTCGCGCTTGCGCGAAGGATTGCGCGTAACTGATCGAGAAACATATCGGGCCGGTCGAGTGATACCCTGATGCCGCGCCAGCCAAGAAACGGGTTCTCTTCTTTATGCGTCACCGGCAGAACTTTGTCGCCGCCAATATCAAACGTACGGAACATGACTGGGTGGGGGAACATTGCTTCAGCGAGACGCGTATACTCTGCTGCCTGTTCGTCCTCGGTGGGAAATGTCGCGTGGCCCATCAACTGGCTTTCGGTGCGGTACAACCCGATGCCCCGCGAACCCTGCTTCAACGCAAACTCGATTTCATCTTCCAGCTCGATGTTGGCGGACAGTTCGAACCGTTTGTGGTCGAGCGTTTCTGCCGGCAGTGTTGCAATGCCCTCGAGGTTCTTTTCAAATTCCTTTAGCCGTTGTTCTTTTCGTTTCAGGCCTTCGATCGTTTCTTCTGCCGGGTTGATAAAGATTGTACCGGCATATCCGTCTATGGCGATAATGTCGCCTGTCTTCGCAAGCTTTGTTGCGGATTGAAGTCCGAGGACTGCGGGAATTTGGAGTGAGCGTGACAGCAGCGCAGCATGTGAAGTGAATCCGCCTGTGTCGGTTGCATACCCAAGAATCTGATTGCGGCTGAAGATGACTGTATCAGCGGGAGTGAGGAATTCGGAAACAATAATTGCTTCGCCGTCCAGACGTGAAAACAGTTTCTGATCGCGGATGTTGCGGATGATTCTATTCATCACATCATCAACATCGTGCGCCCGCTCCTGGATGTATTCGTCCTGCGAGGAAACCATCATGGTGCGGTACTTTCCAACCTCGTCGAACACGATGTAGTCGGCGTTCTTCAACTCGCCTTCAATCCGCTTTGCGATAGCATTCATAAGAACGCCATCGTTCAGAATCATAATCTGCGCTTCAAAGATCTTTGCGCTCTGCGTGCCAAGTTTTTGTTCGGCAAAGGAGAGGATTTTCTGAAGTTCTTTTTCCGATCTCCCCAATGCGGTCAGCAGTCGTTCCACCTCGCTTGCAATTTCGTCCTGTGCGATGGTCCTTTGCTGTACTTTGGGAATATTTTTAGTGTACAGATATGCGGGGCCGATGGCAATTCCAGGCGCCGCGGGAATGCCGTTGAGTATTATTTCTTTTGATTTCAGTTCATCCATGTTATTGCTCATCGAAACCGCGTTCAAACAAGCTCACGACTGCAGTCTTCGCCTCTTCTTCGTCAGCGCCGTCAAACCGGAGAAGCAATTCGGAGTCTTGTTCCGCTGCAAGCGTCATCACACCGATAATGCTTTTTCCGTTGATCTCCATCCCTTCCTTGCAGATGGTAAACTCTGCAGCGAACTTCGCAGCAGTTTTTACGACTGAAGCAGCAGGACGGGTATGGAGTCCGGCACG
>JBBRUI010000368.1:0-4048 GCA_038247945.1 Bacteroidota bacterium
ACCTGCTGCTGTCACGACTCCCGATCCTGCGACACGGAGCTTCCTCTCGTTTGCAAAAGTCGAGTTTGAACATCCGCTGTTTGCGGGATTGTTCGAACAGCAAGCGACTAAGAAATCCGGGCCGGTGATTGAATCGCCGAAAGTATATTCTTCCATTGTCCCGCAAACCGGAGCGAGAGGAAATTCCATCATCTCACTTTCGAACGGAACAAGCTTTCTCATAGAGTATCAGCGGGGCGCAGGGCGAATACTTCTCTTCTCCGTTGAAGCCGGAATGACGTGGTCCGATTTTCCGTTGAAGGGATTGTTCGTTCCTCTTTTGTACAGGTCAGGATTGTATCTTGCACAGAACCAGATTGTTCCGTCGTTTATTGTGGGTGATGAAATGAAAGTGAGCGTGCGGCTGCGGAACCGAACCGACAAAGATTCCTACGTTCTTCGTTCACCTTCGGGGATTGATGAACGCATCGTCCCGCAGTTCACGTCATCGGGCGGCATGGCGGCATTCACATCACCCAACTCATCCGAAGCCGGCATCTATGAATTGCGGAAGACATCGGGAGGCAAGGAAGGCGAGTTGTTGCAAGCGCTCGCGGTCAACATCCCAGTCGAGGAAACGGATTTGCAACACGCAAGCGACGATGAGATGAACAACTTCTTTGCACGAGTCGGCCTTCTGCCTGCACAGGTAAGGAGGGTCGTTGTTTCGGATAACATTGATGCTGCAATTCTCGAGTCACGCTTCGGCGTCGAGCTGTGGAAATATTTTATCGGACTTGCGCTTCTCTTCGCTGTCGCGGAGATGGCGCTTGGCCGCGAATCAAAGGACGCATGATGAATCGGGAAACCAGAACAAAGAAAATGCATCTGCTGGAAACCTCAGCTAAAGAGCGGGCAATTCTTGTCGGCGTCGCGTCCAAAGCAATCCGGGAAACATTGCGGGAGAGTGAACTCACCGCCAACTTCGGCCTTGCAACGGACAGAAGTTTCCGGGCAAATGCCCTGCGCCAACGAGTCGAGGAGTATCTTGAAGAACTTGCGCTGCTTGCGGATTCCGCCGGTGCTGAGGTTGTTGCCACCGTCGTCCAGGAACGCCAGAACATCGACGCCGCATTCTTTATCGGAAGCGGTAAGGCGCAGGAGCTTGCCGACCTTGTCGAAAAAGAAAAAATCAATCTCGTCATTTTTGATGACGATCTTTCCGCCGTTCAGGTACGCAACCTTGAGCGCATCATCAAATGCAAGATTGTCGACCGCAGCGGCATCATCCTCGATATTTTTGCATCGCGGGCGAGGACGAGCGAAGCGAAGACCCAGGTGGAACTTGCGCAGTTGCAATACATGCTTCCACGCCTCACGCGGCAGTGGACGCATTTGTCGAAACAATTCGGCGGCATCGGTACCAAAGGTCCGGGCGAAACGCAGATCGAAACCGACCGCCGCGCTATTCGCACGCGTGTCGGCCATCTGCGCAACAAGATCAAAGAGATTGCGAAGGAACGGGCTGAGCAACGCAAAGGCAGGGACAAACTTCCACGCGTCGCTCTCGTCGGTTACACGAACGCAGGCAAGTCAACGCTGCTGAATTATTTCTCGCACGCGGATGTGCTTGTCGAGGACAAGCTGTTTGCCACGCTCGATTCCACTGTCCGGCTCGTGAACCTGCCGCATGCACACAAGATTCTTCTTTCGGACACTGTCGGATTCATCCGCAAGCTTCCGCATCATCTCGTAGCGTCATTCAAGAGCACGCTGGAGGAAGTCACTGAAGCAGATATTCTCCTGCATGTTGTTGATGTCAGCCATCCGCTGTACGAAGAACAGATTCAGGTCGTCAACGATACGCTTCAGGATCTTCACTCCGCCGAAAAGCCGACGATCCTCGTGTTCAACAAAATCGACAAAGTCGAAGACCGGAGTATCATTCAGGAGATCAGCAAACAGTTCAGTAATGCCGTGTTCATTTCTGCCGCCCGCGGCATCAACATGGGCGCGCTGGAAGCGAAGATCACGGAATTGCTTGACGCGAATATATCCGAATCGACGATGACGTTCAACCAATCCGACTACCAGATCATCTCGCAGATTCACGACATGGCGGAAATTCTGGACACGACATATGACGGAAACGATATTACGATCCGCTTCCGGATGAACAACATTCACGCAGACAGGTTAAAGAAGGTGTTGGGAAAGAAGCACGCTGTTTGATCTCATGAGAAAGGTTATTTGCTCGGCCCAATCACTACTTAGTTAACTAATCCATCGAGTTATTATGATAAATACCGCCATAGAAGCCGCGAAAGAAGCGGGCAAGTTCCTGAAGTACAGCGTCGGACGCGTCAAGAATATTGAGGTGAAGCAGGGAGAGGAACGCAATCTCGTCTCGGAGATCGACAAAGGCGCCGAAAAGAAAATCATTTCCATCATCAAACGGAAATATCCGAACCACGCAATCCTTGCAGAAGAAAGCGGCGCCAACGATTCACGGTCCGATTACAAGTGGGTCATCGATCCCCTGGACGGTACGACAAACTTTCTGCACGGACTTCCAATCTTCTCCGTTACAATCGGTATTGAGTTCAAAGGCGAAATCATCGCGGGAGTCACCTACGATCCGAACCTCGACGAATTGTTCACGGCAGAGAAAGGCTCGGGCGCGTATCTCAACGGCAGGCGATTGAAAGTTACGACCACGTCCAGGCTTATCGACAGTCTGCTCGTGACCGGCTTCCCGTACGACATTGCACAGAACCCAGAAAATGCAATCGGGCATTTCGTTAATTTTGTTGTTGAGGGCCAGGGACTTCGGAGGCTGGGTTCAGCGGCCATCGATCTCGCGTATGTGGCGGCAGGCCGGTTCGATGGCTTCTGGGAAGTAACGCTCAACCCGTGGGATATGGCGGCAGGCGTTTTATTTGTGCGTGAAGCAGGCGGCAGAGTAACGGATTTTATCGGCGGCGAATCTTCTATCTATAAAAAGCAAGTGCTCGCAACCAACGGAGCAATCCACGAAGCGATGCTGCAGGTGTTGAGTAAAGGATTCGGCAAAAGCTAGTTCACAGTTACAACACGGTTCTTCTCGATCTTGGCGAGAATGCCGCTCAGGTTTTCTTCTTTCCTCTTCAATATTTCCCACAGACCCCGGTCTTCTGTTTCGTCGATCTCCGTTCGCAAATCTGTGAGATGTTCCTTGATTACTTCTTGCAGCGAAGCAAGTTCTTGCATGGTGAAGCCTGAATTCATCAGTGTTTCTCCTTTTTGTGAATGCCATAGAAGTCTGGTCGGAAACTCCATAACGCAAATCTTACCACGGAGTACCCAGAGGTTGCAGAGAACCCAGAGAGAAATTTCTTGAGATATTGGTTTGTCTCTTCATTCGTGGTCTCCGCTTTCTCAGTGTTCTCTGTGGTTGGCTTTTCAACCAGAGTTCTAGTATTTACTAATCATATCCAATAGCAGAAAGACAAACATCCCCGCGAACACCAGCCCAAAGAACGAAGCAATCCCGATCAGAACAAACCTCTCCATCGTTTTTTTCTTATCAAGCGGACGAACAGGATGCGTCTTCACCACCATATCGCCAACAATATTTGTTTGACATGCCAACCGGGTGTTTTTCTCCACGACGCGTGCTATCGCAAGGCTCCCTGTCAGCGTGGACTCTTCGTCTTGGCCGCGTGTCGAAGCTCCTTTGCCGTCAACAATATCGACAGCGCAGGTTCCACAGAAGTTATGACCGCGGCAATTCGTCAACACGTCAAGCCCGGAATACGGCGTGACATCCACTCTCTGCATGAACTCGCGTAAATTTGTTCCCGCTTCAACTTCAAACGACCGATGCTCGCGATGGAATGTTACAACAGGCATTACAAAACTCCCGGACTAATGGTGGACTATTTCCCGTATTTTTTTTCCATCCCCGCAGGGATGTGGAACATGTAGTTATTGAGGAATTCTATCTTGTCGTCTTTCTCGGAGATTTCGACCTGAAGAAGATCGCGGAGGGAGATAAACCCGACAAGTGTTTCACCTTCTACAACCGGAA
>JBBRUI010000369.1:0-3992 GCA_038247945.1 Bacteroidota bacterium
ACGAAGCGCGGGCTTGTCCATTTCCAAAAACACGCTACGCCGGGAACCTTCCAGCTTTTGATAAGGACGCTCTGAAAACTCGGCCACTTTTTGCCGGATCGCGACATTGAGTTCGGCAAACGTGAAGAAGGTTGCGTTGCGAAGCGCCGCCATTACCCAAGTTTCCAAATCCCCCACGGTTTTTTCGACCTTAGGTTTGTCTTTTTTATCCCGATTTCGGAATAAAAAAGATTATTCCGAAGTTTATCAAATGCCGAAGTTTTGACGAACATATTGCAATCAACGCAAACTCACAGGTTTTAAAGGTAAAACTTCGGAATAATCATACCCTGATTTAGACTACTTTAAACCGCACAACTTAAGAATCAGTTCTTCGTTATCTTGCCAGATAGGATGCTCATCCTGCGCACCAATCGATTTGCTCACTTTTTCCAGAGCGTTTTTCAACATGGTCACATCTGCACGAGCATATATGTCTGTTGTGTTTATGCAAGTATGTCCCAGAAAATCTTTGATGTAGGAAAGTGGAACTCCCATCTGGTATAAATGCATTGCTCGTGTGTGTCGGAACAAGTGAGGATGCACGCGTTCAGGAACTTCCTGGCAAATCAGTCTCGCGGCGGCTCCATGACGTTTCAAAAAACTGGCTACATTGTCCACCGACATTTTACCGATATTGCCCTTGATGACAGTGTAAAACAACAGATCGCTATTTTTTCGAGCAGCGTTGGGATGGAAATGCTCCATATAAAGATGCAAGTGTTCAACGGTCTTTTCGAGTAGCGGAACCACTCTTGTTTTGCGTCCTTTTCCTGTGAGATATGCGCAAGGAGTACTGTCGTCCAGATGCAAATCCTTCAATGTTAAATCCAGCAGTTCCTGCACCCGGGCCGCAGTGTCATACATGAAAATCATGAAGAATCTGTCACGAATGTCTTGCTTTGTGTTTTTACTTGGTTGTGCAAGGATCATACTCAGAGCTTTTTCAGACATATATTTGACGTTCGGATGCTGAGTCTTTTGGACTGGAATCTTCTCCAGTTCCATGTAGGCCATCATGAGGGAGGCATCTTCCATTGCCGCATACTTAAAGAGTGATTTCAATGCCGTTAATCTTTGATTCATGCTGGAAGCGCCACATTTTCGGACAGATTGTAACCAGTCGAGAAATTCGCAAATCAGGTTACGGTCAAGCAATGCAAATGTGATTTTAGTGAAAGGCACATGTTTTTCCTCAGCAAGAAATCGTCGCAGCAGGTTTATAGAATCTCTGTACGATTTAACAGTTTGTTCACTGAAGCATTTTTGCTTTGGCATGTATACCGTAAGGAAGCCGCGAACATATTTGAAAAATCGCTCATCCTGTTTCATCGCTTCACCTCAGGAATGAGATGCGCGAATTTTTCCGTAGTTCTTGTCGTCAACACCGGAAAAAACTCAGGAACCAAATGGAGATAGTAGTCGGTCTCAGCTAAATGAGCATGGCCCAGATACATGGAGAGGTATGGAAGATAGGCATTCAGATCTTTGTTTTCGCTGACCCATTGATTCAGCAAATTCACCGCAAACGTATGACGAAAGTCGTGCACCCGGGGAGGATTCCCGCTGATAAAACCAACTTCAGCTCTGTCCCAGAATTGATGGAAGGTGTACCATAAAGTCGAATCGTTGTACCGGATGCCTCTGTGATTTGGAAAAAAATAGATGCTTTCCGGAAAGATTTTACTCACTTTTTCATGATAGATCCGGCAGAGATTTAGCACGTCCCCGGACAACATGACATGGCGGTCTTTGTTCCCTTTTGAGTTTCGAATCATGAGCTTGCCAATCTCTAAATCAACGTCTTTAACCTTCAATCCAGTGGCCTCCGAAGAGCGTAACCCGCAGCAATACAATACACGAAAAATTACAGGAACAACCAGGTGCCTGGCAGGGGTATTATTGACATATTTGCATCGGTCAATTGAAGCAAAGAAAGCGGTTAATTCCTTGTTGGTATAAATGTGCGGGATGTAACGAATTCCTTTTGCCGGTATTCCCCGAGGGATGACATAGGCGTCTACGCCGATACTGTGCATATATTTGGCTAATTGGCGAATCGGAGTAATGCGGCGAATCAAATTGTTCACATGTTCCTGCGGCCTAAGCTCCGCCCAGTGCATCACTATCTCACGTTTCAGTTGGGTTTCTTGTGGGTAGTGTTCCAGGCAAAACTTGTCGAATGCGTTCAGTTTGTATTGAGATGTAACGTAAGGAAAACCAACGGTTTTTTTCTGTATCATCAACCCCTCAAGATATTTTGCGAAGTTGCTTGAGAATATACAGTTCATTGCAATTCCCCCACAGCAACTTCTATTCCCTTCAATCCCAGGGCGCAGGCGCGAAGGTGTTCCAAGTCGGTGGAAAGATAAACTGTTGTGGAATCCTTGTCGCCATGCCCGAGAATTGTTGAAATGATAGGTAACGGTGTCTCGACCGCGAGGAGGCGAGCTGCTGTGGAATGTCTAAAGCAATGTAATCCTCTCCGATCTCCGTAGTTTTGCCTGATTCCGGCTGTTACCATGTATTTGTTTACAATGCCGTATAAGTTCTCAGATAATCTGGTGTAGGGTGCCTGGCTGCGAATAAATACGTATGCCCCTTTCGTGGCAGGCCTGCCATGCAGAATGTAATCAATGATTGCGTTGCCGACATCAGGCAATAGCGGCAGGATCAGCATTCTCCCTGTTTTTTGCTGGATTATCTCAAGGGTGTTTGTCCGCCACTTAATATTTTCGAATTGCAGATTAGCGATATCGACAGACCGCAATCCGATGCGGAGAGCAAGCAATATGATGGCATAGTCCCGCTTGCCTTTTGCTGTTTTACAATCAATTGCTGTGAAAAGACGTCGTTCTTCTTCTACTGTGATCGTTGGCACAATGGTTGTTTTTCTACCAAAGCTCCGTGGCACCGCACCGGTTAAGTCAGTCACTGTATATTTCGCAGCAGCGGCGAAGGTAAGAAATGAACGCAGCGACGAAAATACGGTCCTCATACTGAAAACTTGATATTGTTTTGAAATGAATGGGACAAAATCGCTTACAGTTTGATGGGTTACTGCAGTGAAACTCTTAAATCCGGCTTGTTCAAGGTACTTGAGAAATTGATCCGATACGGTTTTATACAGTGAAATTGTACCGGCACCTTTACCGCATCTTTCTAACTCGCTTATGTACTCTTTAGATGCGTTAAAAAATTGTGGCACAACTAAATCTGGTCTTCCCCACGGAGAAGCATGTTTTCGAACTACGTAACCATGTTCCGAAAATTGTTCCAACAGAGCCGCTGTTTGCCGAATCAGTTTGAATCTCCATTGCAGAATTTCGCCGACTTCATACTTTCGCCTAGTTTCAAACACATACTGCTTTGCCAATTGGGTGGAGTACATCTGTTGTTTATTGTCGGCAAAATACTTGCAAAGTCTCCTCCATGCGAAAGCATATTGACTGAGTGTTGACTGACTGTGTCCGAACGGACGAATTGCATCTTCCACGTCTTTAATCAGGTCCGAAAGTAATTGACCGCTCATTTTTACCCCTCCACAATTTTAGTTGCAGGCATATGCCTGTCACCGCAATTATGGCTTGCAAGTGCGAGGTTCTCAACAAACGAATCAATTGTTGAAAAAATTATTCCGAAGTTTTACTCGTCGAACCTTGGAATGGGGGTGTTTGCAAGGATATATTTCAAAGCTTCGGCATTTGCTAAACTTCGGAATAATCTTTCGGCTTGCCAGCCCGGGCGGGAACCAGGGTTGTCCGGTAATGACGCGCGAGTTCACTGTAGCTTTTATTCAGTACAGGGTCAACCCGATCCGCGGTGGTCACGGCGGTTTTGGTATTGTCGGGGATGGTCACCTTGGGGACGCCGCCGAAGTATTCATAGGCACTAGCGTGGGCATCGAGCCAGTTCGCCAGCTTCATATCCTCATAAGCATGAACAAACGGATA
>JBBRUI010000370.1:0-3978 GCA_038247945.1 Bacteroidota bacterium
ATCTTCCTGCCAAGAACATCAAAAACCACCAATGAGATGTTTGCGGGTTCAGGGAGATCATACTCAATTGTGGTTGATGGATTGAATGGATTTAGATAGGATCGGTGCAATGCAAAATCGGTTTGAACTTGGCCGCCAGCGTTGGGCTTCTGAAAAATGAATGCACCTTCTAGCGTAACAACATCGGAATAGACCGATGTGAGCTGTTGTGAATCTTTCGCTCGTATTCTGTACTGTAACATCTCCCCTACATCCAGCATAACGTACTGAACCCCCGGATCTAACCATTTTGTTGCATCGCCTGGCGGCGATCCGACTTGTATCCAATCTTCTCACGGGGAATCTTGCGGCTTGAACCGTCTTTCGATGAGAACAAAGCCATCATCGAGGACATCGGGTTCGCCTGCCGCAGTCCACGTGAGATGTGGATTTGAATAGTTATAAACATCAACACGCAGGTCTTGCGGCTTTGAAGGAGAGGAATTTATCGCACCTCCGTTGAAAAAAGTTGCTGTAAATATGTCTTCACCATTGGGTCCAATACTCTTGCCGGTGATCTCGACAGCAATATCGGTGGCAGATAAGTTCTGTTTTAGAGATGCAGGATTGCTCCACGATGAAAAGACCTGATTATACCCGACATTATAAAAGTCCTTTTCATCACCCCACAATCGCTCGTGAAAAACACCCTGTCCGTTGACTTCTATGGCAAATACTCGCAAGCAACCAAAGCGGATGTCGGGTCTTGTGTGCTGCAAATGATCTCTCGCATCAAAACCCAAACGATTAGATTGGATTTTTCTGAAGACGGGTATAATCCCATATTGCCACCCTCCATAGGGTATCCAGTAAGGATTCGACCAATTGTAATCTCCTTCCGCGGACATCACATCGTAATGAGGATGATTGTGGTCCAACCCATCAATCCGATATATGTAGAGACCTTTGCCGGGGAAGATGTAAATCGGATCATCAAACAAGGGATCGACTTTCTGGTGGTTTTCTATTATGAACGCTTGATCCGTTTGAGGAATAACAATGCGATATGCTACTCCAGAAGTGACAAAGTCCGGTATACTTCCCCAACTCGTTCCGGCCGGTCTATCGTTGAAGTTTATCCAACGCATTCGTTCACGTTCGTAGGCGGTAATTGTAGTATTCGGATTGCTCGCCGTGATTCCGTGAAAACCATATTGGTCAGGTTCGTCGCAAACGTTTTTTCCGTGCGACGCATGGCCAGCTCCGAAGAGCAAATGGCCAACTTCATGCCGAACAGAGCTAACCTGCTGTCCTGCGTGTCCTCCTCCGTTCGTCACGCCTGAACCGGGGAAACCGTACTTGATAGTCTTTCCGTCCAGCACTAGGTCGCCCACCCAACCGATAATTGCAATTCCAGCTCCCCCACTTCCCCCTTGCCCACCAGGATAAATAATGTTTCGGTAAAGCATAATAATGAGGTCAACGTTCCCATCTGGACTCTGATGATGGCCATTAGGATTGCCCTCAGTAAATGTCCAGTTGTCAAAATCACCAAAGTCTACTTGAGCATCAAGAGATTGCAACACCTCCCTATTTACTTCGCCAAACGCATCATCGCCATAGAGACCTCGGTAGTGACTTTCAGGGTACTGCGTTATCGCAAACTGAGGTTCTCCGTATACGATGAACTGGTCAAAGGACATTCGGCGATAGAAGTGCGTAAGATTTCCGTTGTTCAACGGGTTCGTGGGAGACGGGTCTAGAAACGAACTGAAATACGTCGGTTGTTGATTAAGCGGCCATTGCGTGCTTTCAGGATTTCGCGTTTCTCCGTAAAACTGCACGAACACGACAAGTGCTTTGACTGCGCCAAGAGATGTCATGTGTAGACCACCGCGTTGGACACTTGTAGTGATCTTGTAAGCGTCGAGCGGATCCGCGCAAACGTCGGAGGTGTACTGTGCGCGAGTCTGCAATTGTAGTAACGCGAACGTACAAATAAGGAAAAGAACGTTCGATTTCATGGTTGGATTCCTTCCAAGTTATTGTTCTTGTTGTCGAGAATTCATAACTTGGAAGCGAGGGGTTGCTTGGCAAGGCTCATCCCTCACTTCCGGGGTTGCTGTTGGCAATGATCTTCGTTTAGAACATCATTACGGCGGCAGCCTCGCTTTTTGTGAAGGCATATTGGTTGTCCTTTCTGTCGGTTTTGTTCAACGAACTAAGAGCATCTTTCTACTCTTTGTTCCTGTAGGTGTTCTAAGAGAATAGATGTATGGCCCAGATGAAAATTTTGCCGCATTAAAATCAATTTGATGGATTCCAGCTTGTTGATACCCTTTGAAAAGAAGTGCCACAGTTTTTCCCGTCAGATCGAGCACTCTGAGTTCCAAGTATTCTCCCCGCTGCAATTGGTATTGTATTACAGTCGATGGATTGAACGGGTTGGGGTAGTTTTGACCCAAAACGAAGGGCTGAGTCGGCAACCTGAGGGGTTCTTGCACTGCTAAAGTAATGGTCCCGTAACGCACTCCATTAATTACTGCCCCACGAATCCTACCATCAGGCAAGCCATCAATATCCCTTCCGACTATTCCGAACCCACCTGCCAGATAATCCGTTGGATAAACCAACAGCCCACTGGCTGAATCTCTGAATTCAATCGTCTTAGTATCGACCATTTGGCCAAATATGTTGCTTATAAACTCTGCAGTTACAGTGGCAAAAACTGTTCTTTGGCCCGTCCGAAAGACAACCCAACTTGCCCCCCGACTCGCATCCAGTCGATAGTACAGGGCGGTATCTCGAATTGCATTAGGTGGGAGAAGAATAGTCTTGTTTGTTGTGTCGAGAATCAATCGCCCAAAATAGGAATGATCAATATAGTATCGGCCATCTGTGCTAAGCGAATCCCTTTGAATTCTTTCTTGCCAGGTTTGATATGGCGGCAGTACCCCACTGTATTCCCAAATGTCACCGAGATGGTGCGGAAAAAAACTCAACGGGTCTTGCCCTTTTGAGACTTGCGAGATGGACAGCAAAAGGATAGACGTAACCAAGACTTTAAGAACTACCGTAGACATCCGATATCTCCTTTCATCAATTGATGAAGATGACGATGAAGATGACGATGACGATGAAGATGAAGATGAAGATGAAGCAATCATCGAGCCTTCATCAAACATCATCAAAGAACAGAGGGCAGGTTGGGTTGAATTGCTGCAATAATTTAATTTGCAGATGGGAGAGAGTCAAGTGATTTTCAATTTTCATCTTCGACGCATCACCTGAAAAATCAAAGGCGTTACGGATAGACGTGTTGAATCAACACGTGCTCAGTTCCTGAGCAGCTTGTAAGAGATGAACCACTCATTGGAAGGTTTCCGCTGAACCCACGCCCTCGCGATTCCACCGGAGAGAGTCGACTCCAGATTGAACCAATGTTTGAAAACGAGGTTCAATTGAAAACCAACATCAACTCCATACCATCCCTGCCGCGAGTTCGTAAATAGAGCCTGAGAGAACAATGACATATCCATGTGGCTGAGATAATGCTGGCCCACAGATGCATTGCTGAAACGGATCGGAGGGAAATTATTTTCGATCATCAATTTACCAAACCGGTCGGCAGCCAAACTGAAAACCGGGACGCCGGGAAATCTGAACACTTTACGGAATTGCTTGACATCGACATTCTCGACAGCACGGTTACCAAATCCACCAAAATAGAATCGTGACTGCAACAAGGTGTTGTTCACCCCATGATATCCGGCAGCGAGCTTGAAGTGAAGCACGTTGTGCTGTGCGGCGAAGATCGAAAAATGATCCCATTCCGCCCACGCCTGAAACCCCAATCGGGACTTGGTTTTTGGATGAGAACCAAATAGAAGAAACGAAGCCGCAAATTCATTTCCGCTTTCAAAATCACTGCTGCCAATTGTGCGACGAAGATACTGGGAAGTGATTGCGGTTTGTGCGACGAAGAAGTCGGGCTGCGAC
>JBBRUI010000371.1:0-3965 GCA_038247945.1 Bacteroidota bacterium
GAGTTTTCAAGAGAACTATGCGACCGTTCTTTCGGTCTTCAAGAAGGAACGCGATTCCCATGGCAACATTGCAAAATTTCTCGAATCAGCTCCGGCATTTACCGAGTTCCTTTCACAACGCGAACGGTATCGTGAACCAATAGTCGAGAGAGCAACACAGACTTTTTTGGGCAGATTGAAGGACGTGCCGGAGTATTACGAAAACCAGCTCCGCACAAAAAACGATTCCAGGAAAATTACATTCGCCACATCTCCGGAAAACGTACGAAAACTGTACGAGGCCGTCGGCGCGGTTCCGCCGGATTTTCGAACCATGCTCGAATTCGTGGACCGGTTTAACACGGAAGCGTCCGCTATGCAATCGGTGAACGACCGGTTCAACCAGATTGACAAGGCATTCGGCGCAAACCCGCCGTGGTTCACCGACGCGTTCTACGAAGATCTGATGGTGAAAATCACGGAAATCAAATCCAAGCTCCCCGAATCAAAGACATTGACGTTTGAAAAATACGGCCGCTACCCAAGTGCGACGATGATAGATACCGACATACGCAACGCGACCGAGCGTGCAACCGCTTCCGAGACATTGTTCGGAATGGCACAGCGGTTTATTTTACAAATTGGCTCGAAAGCCTGGCCTGAGGCTGAAGCGACGTTAAAGGAGATGCATTCCAGCAGCGCATTCGCTGGCGTTCCGGCAGTCAACGATGAGAACACAAAATTTGTCAAGGCGTTTGAGATTGAATTGTTTAACCGCGTTAAACAAATGTCGCAACAGCGGGTTGATGCGTTCGTTAAGGCCAATGAAGCGTCGATCGACAACGTTCCTGCGCTGTACCGCGATTCTGCATTTGTGCCGGTGTATGAGATTTCATTCTCATCCGCAGGCGAAGGCGATGTGCAGCGCAAACGCGCCGAAGTGCAAAGCTACATCGACAAGCTGAAGTACAATGATTTTCCGGCCGCGTCCATCAAAGCTATTTTCCGTGACTTCACACGCAACATCAACGAACGCGGTGTTGACCGCGCACGAGCGATTATGGAACACGGCAAATTTTACAAGGGCGATGACAAGCAACTTCGTTCGATGGTGAACGAAGTCGACCCGATGATTGCAAAGTGGATCATCAAGCCGAAAGAATATCGCAAGCAATACGTTCTGCCTGTAACGACCAATCCACGCGGCGTCAACGAATATGTATTTCGCGTTCTGCTGAAAATTCCGTCCGAAGCGCAGTTCCCTGTTTTCGAAATCAATATCAAACTCCCCAAGGAAGTTGCGGAGAAGGCGGGGACGCAATCGTGGTACGAATCCATCAAGATCAACAAGACTCTGATCAAGAACGAAGGACGCTACACGATCACTGCTCCTTCGGCGAAGAATGAATATGAATCGCAGGTGTCGCCTGTACAGATGGACAAGGCGGGAAACAATGTGCTCGAAGTTCGTTTCAAATATCCCGGATACAAAGTGTTTGAAGTAAGCACGATGGCACAGGTTCCGATCATACGCAAGAACTAAGCAGACAACGATTTCGAAAACAGCAGGAACGAATATGGACACAACGACTCCCAATACACCATCGCAAGAACCTGCAATCCCTTCATGGAAACCTGAGCAGGCTCCGCCACAGCAGCGCACCGCAAAGCCAAACAGAAACCGTACGTACATGATTGGCGGCATCATAGCGCTGCTTCTCATCGGAGGAGGGTTGCTGTATTATTTTCTGATGCGAGATAAGCTGCGCGGGATGATTGTCATTCCATACATCGCGCATCAAAAGCCGGCGATCGATCCGCACTTGCCGAACAATAATGCACTCTCGGACAAGCTGGAGGAAATTCAATTCGATGCGCTGTTCAACATCTCCGCGAACCCGAGCGGCATCGCGTACGATGACGGACTCGGAGAACTTCTCGGCATCGACGTGAACAACATCGTCACAGTACGGCTGAAAACGAACAAGCTCTGGCATGACAGTTATTCCGTTCAGATGGACAAAGAGGATTTGAAGTCGATTGACAAAACGAAGGAGCATCTGTTTTCTGCCGCTGATTTGCATTTCACGCTCCGCCGCATTCAGGCTCTGGGCAGTCTTTCGCCGGACTACATTCTCGTTTCCCAGGCGCTCGACCCGATTACCTTTGAAGGACCGGACGGCAGTAATGTTATTCGAATGCAATTTCGCGGCGACCGAATCTGGAAAGAAAGCGACATCAAAGAAGTGCTGTCGTTTAAAATCATTCCGGAAGGTTCGGATATGAACGCGCTGAACTACACCGTCGGCACGAACGCGTATCTCGTTCTTCCGCCCAAAGACGGAGTTTCAGACTACCACAAAAGTCCGGACGGGACGGCAAACATTCCGTCGGTCAAACTTTCGCCGTTCATCGACAACAGCACGTTCACAACCGAGTTGAAGAACAACAACATCAATATTCTTCTTGATACACCGTTCGGCAGTGTCTCGTCGGTACTCGGCGACAGTTCTCACTTCTTCGCGAAGTCGAATGTCAGCACCACATTTTTTGCGATCCTGTTCAACACGCAGCGGCTGAATCGCGATCAGCGCAGGGAAGTCCGGCGAATGCTGGACGGACAGCAGGTAGTGAATGCGCTCTACAAAGTGAACACGCAGCAGCAACGCTATATCATCGATTATAAAGGGAACAAGAATAACTACAGCGATTATGTTAACCGCAGTGTCTTCCCGTCGACCTCGTACTATATCGAAGATTCTGTCGTTGTCCCGCTGGCGGACACGTCGTTCTCCAACATGGGGATACTTCCGGATACAGTCCGGATCAAAGCGGTTATGAACTTTGGTTTCCGCGAAGAGTACGCCGACCTGATTGACGTGCTCAACAGTCCGGATATCTCGAAAGGCAAAATCAAAGTGTCCGCGATTCAAAATGAAGACATCCGGAAGGGAGATTACGACGGCATCCTCGTTGCGATGACGGGATACCGGAGCAATTTCCTGTTCGACCTGTATGATATTTTCTTGCGTGAACCTGATCTGCAGACGTACAAGATCAACCTGAACACAACTGCAGCCGGCGGCGGAAAACAGACCATCAATCCCAATTCGTTGAAAGCCGACAAGAATTTTTTCCGTCTCGACCCGGATATGAACACGGCCGAGCGGGCGGATATATTGCTGTTGTTAGATTACATCTACAACTTCATGTCCACACGCCAGATCGGCGACAAGCAGGAGTATGCGCGCCGGATCGATGTGCTTGAAAACCAGATGAGCCTCGGGGCGTGGATGTTCTCGCTGCCATCGCTCGCATACTTCAGTACACAGTTTGACAGCACAAGCGTTGATTTATATGGAGTTGCTTCACAGCTTTCCACGATCAAGAAATGGAAAGAGAAAACAAAATAGATGTTGAACCATTCAGCATGAAAGGGATACGCAATGAAGGGAAACGATAAACTTATCACCACGCTCAACCAATTGCTTGCGGATGAGCTCACTGCAATAAGCCAGTATATGGTGCACGCCGAGATGTGCGACAACTGGGGCTACGGAAAACTTCACAAGGCGATTGAGAAGCAGGCGTACGATGAGATGCACCACGCGGAATGGCTCATCCAGCGCGTTCTGTTTCTTGAAGGCACGCCGGTTGTTTCTAAACTGAATACAATGAGGATCGGGAAAAATGTGCAGGAGATAATCGGCAACGATCAAACTGCAGAGGTTGACGCCATCCGTTCCTACAACGCGGCAATTGGATTGGCGCATGAAGTCGCCGACCAGTCAACGGTTGATCTTCTGACCACGATTCTCAAAATGGAAGAAGGGCATGTGGATTGGGCGGAGAGTCAGCGCTCACAGGTAGAGCAGATGGGCCTGCAAAATTATCTGGCGAGACAAACCGAAGGCGCCGCAACCTGATCGGGATATTGATCAATCGATATTGCCACGACCTTTTAGGTCGTGGCAATAGTCCGACCC
>JBBRUI010000372.1:0-3911 GCA_038247945.1 Bacteroidota bacterium
CATTTTGAAGGTGTTTGTGCAGATAATCCCAAAGCTAAACATGGTAAGAATAAGCAAGGAAGAGTGGACTGTCCACAGGTCGTGATTGGTATGATCTTCGATACCTGCGGTTTTGAGCTTGGCCACCACATGTTTTCGGGTGATCAGGCTACACCTATTTGGTGAATGATCGTAGACCACTAAGAAATCGATACAAGGAAGAGTTTGTTGATAAAGAGACATTTACATCAATAGAAGGCAGGGATGGGAAAACGCCTATTCTGGTACGCCACAACGGGGCCACGAACCTGATGTTGCCGGGACATGCGGACGGGGGGGGGGGCATACCGTGTGACCAATCAAGAATCCCTTTTCCGTGTGCCACGGTCGCCCTCGACCGTGTTCCGCGAGCGGGCGGTCTGCGCGTATGACTTTTTTTTGGGGTTTTGGTTTGAGCACAATTCAAAAAAACATCGATCTCACCTGCACCGGATGCCCAGTTTGACTAATGCGCACGATATAAAACCCGGGTTGCAACCCCTTGCATAAAACGCTCTTCCGGTTTTCACCGTGTTCGTGCCTTAGTCGTACCCCGCTAAGATCGTACACACTCATCGCATAGGGGCCATCAAAGGGAACCGGCACTATAAGCCCGTACGGCGATACTGCTGCACGCTGCAGGTTTCGGGAAGCACCAGGTAAATGAAAAACAGCCGTCGCCGGCGCTATATCGCCTTGCATAATTCCTCTGCCACTCCAGCCGATATATACCCGGCCTTCGACACGCATATCACCTTCGACATCGATCACGTTGCCCGGCAGGTTCCCGTTTGAAATCTCTGTCCAGGTTGTTCCCAGGTCAACCGATCTGAATATGCCGGTGTGGCCAGCGCGGGTGCCATACACATACACCGAAGGTTCGACAGATGGAGCGATAGCCTTACCAAAACCGAACCTGCCGGTTTGAGTGAAGTCAAAACTTGCCCACGTCGCGCCGCTATCCACCGATCGCCGCAAAGAATTTCCTTTTGTTGTGCCGAACCACAGGTGTCCCTCCCTGCCCGGAACAGCTTCAATTTTCATTTGCCACCCCTCCGCCAATCCGCTCTTTACCATTGACCAGTTTTTTCCACCGTCTACTGATCGGTAAAGAACTCCGGTGGCAGCAGGATAGCAGCCGGGGTCGTAACAATAAAAAAGATTGCCGTTTACTTTATCGGCCACCAGGAACTGGCTGTTCGACCATTGAAGACTCGCGTCATTGCTTGTAGGCAGTCCAGTGCAGGGGACCCACGTTGCACCGCCATTGATGGTGTAGTGAGCCGCGACATTGGCCGGAGTTGTCCAGCTTGCCGCACACGGCGCCCATACCATAACCTGGGGATTGGTTGCCGAGACAGCGATATTGCCGTTGAATGCGCCGGTCGGTTGTTTGGCGAAATCATTCCAGGTTTGTCCGTTATTTGCAGAATACTGCGCCTTGCAGACCCCGTTATTCTGATCGCTTCCGACATAGGCCATAAACGACGGAGTTCCGACACAATACCCTATTCCACTGATATAGCCAAACTGATCGGGCATGATCTTTACATTAGGTACACTGTCGGTGTTTGTATGTCTAAAACCAAGCATGTCGGCCACGCCGCTGAACAATACGGCTCCGCCCACCACCGGAGGCGCTTTAAGCGTAGTAACACAGATCTCTTCGAGATTTTTCATGAGGGCAACCCATTGTGCCGGAGAACCCTCGATATTTGCGGTACGATAGACCCCGAACCCGTTTGAAAGCCATACGCTTCCGCTGTAATCCACCATTATCTCACCGCTGTATGTCCAGGCGCTCCAGGTAGGATAATAGAACGGTTCGGTTACATTTTTGGTGCCCGAAGATCTGTTGTTGAATGGAAGCTCTGTCCATGATGTACCACCGTTAATCGAACGATGAATTGCTTTTGAACCGCCATTGAACTCATAGGCAAGAATATGGAGTGGATTGGCAGGATCGACCGACACACCGGCAAACCCGGTAGAAGCCCTGTTTGCCGGTGTAACATTGGTCGCCGCTGAATTGCGGTATTTATAAACTGCCCCGTCACCACTGCCGTATGCCCCGCCCGCATAGCATACATACAACGTGCTGTCGGACGCGATAGATGCGCCGATGGGTCGAAGCGTCACGGTTGGACCGCCCGCGAGAAGATTCCATGCACCGCCGCTGTTCACAGTTTTATATACTCCGAAACCCATAATACCTGCATACACGATGGCGGATGGTGTGGTGGCGTTTCCGCTGGATTTATCGAATACCACAAACGCGCCGCCAGCATCAGTGCCGGCAGGGAGAGCCGAAACCCGAGTCCAGGTGGCACCCGTATTGTCGCTTTTCCAGACACCATCTGTGCGAGATGTAAAGTAGAGCACTGCGCCATTGCCGTTGGGATCGACTGCCAGCCGTTCACCGGCCTGACGCCAATCGCCGTTGCCGTGCATGTATACGCGCAGGGATTGTTTTGTCCAGGTGGCTCCGCGATCGGCTGAGCGGTAGGTGGTGCTGTCGGTAGCGATATACACCACATCTGCATTGCTTGGATCTATCGCAATGCTCTCGATTTCAAAGTCGATGCCTTTACCGTCAAGCAGAGGAACCCATTTTGTATTGAAATGATCCCAGCGATACACGCCGCCGACATCGGTTTTCGCGTAGATAAGATTCACATCAAGCCGATGGGCTACCAGACCGGTTACAAATCCCATCCCGTGAAGCTGGACTGTTTTCCATTGGTACGGTTCTGCATGTGTTGATGCTATCAGCCAGAGCAATGCCAGCAGTGTCGGAAAAATTCGCATAAACTCTCCTTTGAATAATGAACTGATAGACATTTTGATTTTTTAGGCGCAGGTGTGTGATACAATGATGATACTTAATATACAACTATGGGACGGAGGCGAATTAGTCAAATAACAACATTCCGTTTTCCTGCAATCTTGCGTCCAGCCCTTGACAGTGAGGATGCTGCGAATTTCCCCACATTCAAATAATTCGCACTTGCCGATACTGGAAGCATATCAGCAGCACGTACGGTATTAACAAGTGCATGCAGTTAATCGGCGATACGCGCACTGAACCGCGATACCCGACGTCAACCGTATGCACCAGTGCATTAGTAATGACATCGTGTCAAATGGGAAGTCTCAACGAATGGGAACAATCCAGGATATTGCCGGCATGGGAAAAACACCTTGGATTGGAAGAATTGCCCAAAGCTGATACCATGGGGGATGGTGCATCGAAAATGAGTTGCGACAATATCCGTACCGTCGCGAAATTGGTGTACAGAAAACTCAAGCGGAATAAGGCCCTTACGAGCGGGTTCCATGACAATCTCTTTTTCCTGGTTATTGACGGACGCTAATGCTGCAGTAGCTATTTGCGATGCTGCGATGCGTGCCTGCAGCGGGAGATAGCAGCAAAGGACGGCCCTAAAATCCAATATTACCATCGCTATGCAATGATTATGTTGATTAGTGCAGCCGGCGTTACTATCCCTTTAGAAATAGAGATGCAGAAGCCGGGAGAGGACGAGGTTGCATGCGCTCTGCGGTTAGTGAGACGACTGCGCCACGATTACTCTCGAGCATTTGCTGGATTTCGCGCATCGTATTAACTTTGCCACCGGAGAATTTCCTTTTCCACCTCCACTACAAGCGAAGTTGTAAGCTTCGTGTAAATCACGTCTTGTTAAGGCGCCAGCGCATTGGCTTTGCCTTTTTTATATTTTGAATTGTCCTAAAAGCTCTTTAAGTCCTTCGGAAAGTTTTGACAATTCCTCTGCACTTGTTCTTACTTGTACGATTCCTTTTGCAGTGTCGGCTACAGCATTATTTACACCGGCAATGGTTGAAGAGACCTCCGAAAGTCCTATCGCGGATTC
>JBBRUI010000373.1:0-3906 GCA_038247945.1 Bacteroidota bacterium
TCGGGAAAAACCTGAGAAGGGGTTCGATAAACCTGAGACGAGGGATGGAAGCGGAATGGAAACGTAGGAAGAAATCAGCTATCGAGATTTATCAATCCTTGACGGAGTGCAAACTTGATCAGTGCTGCAACGCTTCCTACTCCCAATTTTTCCATGAGATGTGTCCGGTGAGATTCAATTGTCTTGGGACTAACCGAGAGTTCGGAAGCAATTTCTTTCGTCGTGAATCCCTCCGCGAGCAGGAGAAGGACATGTCTCTCTCTCGGAGTGAGAGAAAGTTCGATTTCGTCATTCCTTCCCTGCAGTTTTTTAACGTAATCATCCAGCAAAGAAGAGCGCAAGTCTGTACTGACATATGAACCTTCGGAACATACAGCTTCTAATGCCATTTCCAGTTCATCGAACGCGCAGTCTTTCAGCAAATACGCCGAAGCGCCCGCGCTAAGCATGTCTCCAACAAAGCGTTTGTCGGAGTACATCGAAAGGGCAATAATTTTTATCTCCGGATGATCCTTGTGAATGCTGCGCGTTGCTTCGATGCCGTTCATGTCCGGCATCGAAAGGTCCATAATCACCAAATCTGGAACCGTGTTATTAACGAGTTCCACGGCCAAGAGTCCTGTGTCTGCCTCGCCGACTACGGAATGCCCGAGTTGAGTCTCAAGCAGAATACGCAATCCTTCTCGAAGGATTTTATGGTCGTCAGCAAGCACTATCCGCTTACCCATTATTCAATCCTTTGCGAACGAAAAAGTGAGAGGAGATGTGAGAATGACCTTCGTCCCTGCACCCCGGACAGCGGATATGTTCATTGTCCCTCCGAAATGATGAAGTCGCTCACGCATATTAAACAACCCAAACCCCCGATTACGTATCGAGCGAGGCGTGGTTGTTTCCAACTCCGAACCAATTCCATCGTCTGCCACTGTTATCCGAATCGTATTCATATTTCGTTCGATCGCAATCTTGACACTCGAGGCCTTCGAATGTTTCACAGCGTTTACGAGAAGCTCACGCACTGCATGGAACAACAACGTGCTCACCTCATCGGATAACGGTTTTACCTCTCCATCGTCCGTACAATAAAACCGGATTGTGGACTGTTCCTGCATTTTCTCGGCAATCCATTCAATGGCTGCCACAAGCCCGAGTTCGTGGAGAATTGGAGGACTAAGTTCGGTCGTCAAAGACCTCGTATTCTGAATTGCCTGATCAAGAAAGCTTCTAATTTCGGCCAGTGATTTATCGGCAGATGGCATTTTGAGCGCGTGTTGCAAAGTACCGACCTTAAGTTTACACAGCGCAAGGGTCTGACCGATGGCGTCATGAAGAAATGCCGCCATACGCTTTCGCTCCCGTTCTTCACTAGCGACCAGTTCCAACGCGAGCAGCCGGAGTTGGTGCTGGTTTTCTATGTTTTTTTCTTCCGCGATCTTTCTCTCTGTAATGTCGAACGCCGTACCAACGACAGCCGATATACCGTGAAAATAAATCCGGCCTTCCATGTAGTCAACCCAGCAGTCCTCACCCGTTTTCTTTTGGATTCTTATTTCCGTGCGGTTCGGCCCCGGAAGTGTGTTGAACGCCAGGCTTGTATTACTAAAAATATCGACAGCGCCCGGATGTAGGATAGCAGCAATTGAAAGGGAAAGAAATTCCTCATTGGAATATCCGGTCAGCGACCCGGCGCTCGCGTTAGCAAACAATACACGGTGAGCATCATAAATAAGAATTGCCGATGAGGTGGTTTCTGTGATTGTTCGGAATTTGGATTCGCTTTCACGGAGCTCTTTGTCGTAACGTTTTTTCTTAACAATTGCATTTACTCCCAACAAAACTGCTACAAATGCAAGCGCTCCCACGGGCATTAAAACAAACGGGTCACGATAGAATTTCTGGTCGATGGAAAAACTGCGGGATTCAATGTGATTGTTGAACCCGTTAAAGAATCCGAGCGCTTGCACGTCCACACTATAGCTGCCGGCAGCAAGATCTCCGACGGTCGCATTATGTACTTTACTCCACGCGGACCACCCGCTATTATTAATTCGATACCGCGTGAGTATATTCTCGCCTTCTATCCTTCCCCAATATGCAACCGGCTTCCACCGAAGAAGAACCGAGTTCTCCTGTGTGGCGGGTTTCTCAATCAATACAACCGGATTCGGTTCGTGTATATCAGTGAGATTAAGGATGGAAACACCGGACCTCGATCCCACATAGACTATGTTCCCGATCGGAACAACTGGCCAAAGTTCAGAATCGAGCAGGCCGGACTTCGAATCGACAGAAGTCCAGCCCCCGTGATCATAACAACTTAAACCGCCACCGGTCGTAATCCATAGACGGTCCAGACTATCTGCCCTTATATCCCAAACTTCATTGTTGATCAAACCATCTTCTGTGGTTATTGATCTCAGCGAGTCCCGTTCATCGATATACCAAATGCCGCTGGTTCGGTTTGCGAACCAAACTCTGTCCTTGCTATCAAGTGTCATCGCAAACACGCGCCCGAGCGGATTGGACTGCAGACGATTCGAGTTGGACCAATGTTTCCAGATTCCATTTTTATAACGACTTAAACCCAGAACGGTTCCGAACCATAACGAGCCATCTTTCCCCTCGGCGAAGGAATAGACTTGCATACTCAAGAGGCCTTCTTTCTTACCCCAATGTTCGACAAATTTTCCATCGTCATAAACATCTGCGCCCAGCGACGAAGCAGAGGTTATCGATGACTTATGCGGCCAGATAGAAAGGAACCATAAACGTCCCTTGCGATCTTTTTTTATCTTGTGAATCCGCTTACCAGCAAGAGGTGTCTCATCGCCATACCAGATCCATTGCTTGCCGTCCCACTTATACGCTCCGGCGAATGAACCGCCACTCGATATCCATATGTTACCTTCCTTATCCTCGGCCAATCCCGTGACCATATCCAGAAGACTGCCGTTGATGTCAGTTATGATCTTCACGGAACCATTCGGGTAGTGAACCTCAATCCCATAAGAAGTGGCAAGCCACAGGACACGGTCTTTCCCGAGGACTATCTCGTTGATACTTTTTCGAAAATCGGTGGATTCGTTGCGTAGATACGTCCAGAGAGGTGAGGAGCCTCGGTAAAGATACAGACCGTGCTGGGTTCCGAACCATATATCTCCATTCATTCTGTACTGCATAAGTTCTATATCACGGGTGACCAAATAGTTCAGTTTGAAGTCGAGCCACTTTCCTCCAACCCGAATTCGTTTCATTCCTGATTCATGTATTACGATCAGCTCATTATTAGGACTGATCGTTGCCTTCTTAACGGAGGATTTACTGTAGTAGACTTGGGCAGCCCGCTTGCTCTTGTTGTTCCATTCCCACATTCCCCACATGTTAGCCGGGTGCCGTACAACGACAAAACCATGTCCTCCTTCGCTTTCCTGGAAGATTCTGTCGGATATTATCAATCCCGGAGTTGGACTGTGAAGTTTTGGAACCCACTCTCCCCCTTCCCATTTATAAATTGTTGATTTGGTAGCAATCCAATTATTTCCTTTTCTCGTTTGCCATACGTCTTGCACTTCGCCCAAGTTCCAGGTTCGTGCGCTATCAAAATGGGAAATGCTATCGTGCGAATAGATGAAGAGCTGCAAATTTGATAGTAGGAGTAAACTATCCTTGCCGAAGGGAACTGCCTCTTGAATCTTTTTCGAGGATAGCAATCTAAACCCGTCTGAATTGCCTATAAAACACTCGTCGCCGATCGTCGCGACAATCCGATTATCGTCCGTTGCCGTGAATGTGGTAAACCTTCCAAGGGGCAGTGTATGCCCTGCCCGCTTCCACAAAAAGCCATCGTAGTACGCGACCCCGCCGGTCGTTGCCACCCAAACTGTTCCGCTTTTTGTTTCGGTTAGA
>JBBRUI010000374.1:0-3896 GCA_038247945.1 Bacteroidota bacterium
AAATCCCCTTCATAGTGATACTAAAGATCAAGGGGCCAATTATGAAGCCGATTATTTCGTTTGATATAAAACCTAAAGAAAATACATCGGGTGTTAATTCGAACCTCATCGATGCCATCGAGTGTCGGTGAGGACTTGATCTCCCCGAGCAGCATATCGATTCTCTCAAAATAGAATTCGGGCGCCTGGAACTTCGAGATATCCATTGCCATGAAGAGGTGGCCTGAGTTGACGTTCCTTTTCCATGTGGAGTAGAATGGACCAACCTCGTGGCTCATTCCAGCACCGGCCAGGATGCCGCAAAAAATTTCCACCATAAAACCCAGAGCATAGCCTTTCGGACCTGCCGCAGGCAGCAGGGAGCCGGTTGCGAGAGCAGCAGGGTCCGTCGTGGGGTGGCCGTTCGCGTCGAGAGCAACCCCCTCGGGAATTTTGCCGCCTGATTCTTTGAGATGCCGGATTGTTGAACCAGCGATTGCCGCCGTTGAAAAGTCAACCAGAATCGGAATGCCGGATGATGTTGGACAGCCGAATGCAATCGGGTTCGTCCCGAAGATCGGTTTTGTGCCGCCATGCGGTGCGACTTTGGGCGTTGCGTTGGTAAACGTCATGCCGATGCAATCTGCTTCTGCCGCAAGTGCGCAAAAATAAGACGCCGCGCCATAGTGATTGCTGTTGTTGACAACAACCATACCCACACCACTCGCCTTCGCGAGATCGACTGCTTTCCGTATGGCTTCCTCGCCGGCTATCTGGCCAAAACCATTTCCGGCATTAAGACGGTACATAACCGGCGAAAGTTCCGACCACGTCATCCGTGCGGGCGATGTGATAAGCCCATGCTTCAGCATCGTCGCGAGTACGGGAATCCTGAAGACCCCCTGAGGATGGCGACCCCGGAGATCAGCCCACACGAGTACACGTGCAACGCGCTCAGCATCCTTACGTGAACTTCGTGCGCCCGCCAGAAGTTCGGTCGCAAAGCGTTCCAGCTCTTGATGCGACATCGTCACCATAGCTACACCGACCTTTCCTTGGTGATCGTCTGATAAATAGGTTCGCTGGCCGCCCTTTTTTGCAGTTTCGGTTTTACGGCACCAGAGTTTGTCTTCTTCGTATTGGCACCGCCGCGAATCTTTCTCATTTGCCGACGGATGAAAATCAAAGAACTATACACGAACGGCAATGGATCACTCCAGCTAAAGTAAACGAATCGTTGCCGATGCATAAGGCTTCGAATCCAGCCACTCCACGTGAGTTCACGCTTTTTATTCAAGGAACGGAATGCAAGAAAATCCTGTACGGGCCGAACCAGATAGAGCCCTTTCTTGTACCCGCTCAGAGGTGGGAGAGGTCTTTGTGTTAGACGGTTGTACACCAGTAACCCCAGGTCCAAACCGCTTGCCTTCACCAATTCGTTAGATTCAGTAAATCGATGGTTGCATTCCATCAACTTCAGGAGACCGTCACGGGGATCACGCTTAAACTCAACGTTGGCCAATCCCCGCAATCCACTCCCTTTGCAGAACCGGAGTCCCATTTCCGCAACCTCTGGATTCCAATCGGTCGCGTGATACGTCCCGTAGCCGAAACCATTCGGATATTGGCGCAGCTTTCTCTTCGTGAAGTGGAAGAGCGGTTTACCGTTCTCATCGATGTACGTGTAGTAGCTGCAATATCTCTCTTCACCTCCAGGAATAATCTCGGTAACGAGCATTTCCACATCGAACTTACTCACCTCAGTAAAGACCCTTAACAACTCCTCAGGGCCATGAACGACAAACAACTTCAGGTCGAAGTGTTGTTTGAAGACGTGAGATACGCGCGGTTTAAGCCCGCAAGGGTATTTGATCCTCTCCAGAATTTCTTCAACCTCCGCCATTGTGTTCACGACCCAAACATCAGGAGCAGGGACATTGGCTGCTTTTGCAATTGCATATGTTTGCGCCTTATCGAGCATCGCCATAAGAATACGATCGTTGGTGAGATCAAGAAGATAATCCTCCTCAAGATCTTTCCTGTGAATCGCGAGGAACTCGAGAGCATCGTCTCCGCATGCCAATACTACGGATCCCCTGTACCGTCCTTTCTTCGTCGTCAGCCACTCGAGCCACTGCGTCTGAACATCGACGCTCGCATCCATTGGGATCCATTGGGCATATCGCGAATATTGCACATGAGATGGAGGTAAACTGAGCGATAGAACCTCCACACCCTGGCGACCCAAACTTCGGGAAACGGATAAGGTGTTTATACCTCCTCCGAGCAGGATTGCGGAAGGGAGGCCGCCATTTGATCGATTGTTTTTCATAATCCCTGGCCAGTGAGTTCGTGTTTGATTGGTACCCCCGCTTCCGTCGGAAGTCCAAGTAACAGCCGCAAGATTGGGACCGCTATGCGATCGTCTTTGTCAGGGTTGATTTTGTTGTAGTGATGGTGAAATCCGGGTGAGGAATTCACCTCAATGATCGCCCCACCACTTTCGCTCAAGGAGACCCTTGGGTCCTTTGTGATGACATCGATCCCCGCCAAACGAACTCCTAGTACTTCAGAAGCGCGTCCGACTTCCCTTACCATAGCGTCGCTGATCTCTCCCCGAACAGAAATATTGTTTCTGTCGCCATTGTCGTTGACTACTGTCTTGACCTCCACTTCCCGCCCCGCCTCGAGAACTGAATTCAGAGTTAGTCCCGCCTTCCGGAGAGTAGATCTGCAGTCCGAATCAATCTGTATTCGTGTGAGTGTGGCGCCTCCTTTTCGTTTCGCGCGTTGCCGGTTCTCATCTTCGATGAGCTGGGAGAGGGAGGAGTGACCGTCCCCGACAATGGACGGCGGACGACGCCGGATTACATCAAGGAGTTTCCCATCAGCGTAAAGCATCCGATAATTGGTTCCTTCTACCTGGTGCTCCATCAACAGTTCACGACTGAACAAAGAAGCCGTAACTGCAGCTCGCAATAAATCCTTTTGCGTTCGGATATTTGTCGTCACGCCGTTTCCCGCCGATTCACCTTCCGCTGGTTTTACAACGCAAGGACCACCCGCTTTCCGAAGAAATTGCCCTGCTACCTCAAGCTCACCCAGACCGAATTCAAGGTAAGCAGGAACCGGGATCCCGTGTTCTGCAAGCATCTTGTGAACAAACGGCTTGACCCGGACGAGCCTCGTTGTGAGCGGGTCGTCCAGACGAACAACATTCTCGTAAATCCGTGTGACCTGTCCTCCCAGCCTGACGTCGCAGAATCCATTTGGGAGCTGGATGAACTCGGCAGAAAGTTGTTCCGCAGCCAACCGCCAGATTTTGTGATAGAATTCGGTTCTTCCACGTCCATCCAGCTTCGAGGTTGGACGATTGAATCTCCCCCACCCCCGGCGCAAATGATAGACAACCCGAAGGTATTCAAGATATCGTTTCTGAAGGCGATCACCCATTCGATGGTGTTCCTTTCCTCGAACATATCGTGTCCGTAATCTTGCACCCCGAATCGTCTAAAAGTCTGTCAACCCAATCATTGGAAAACTCACCACGTTTAACCGCTGCAAGATAATCCGCCTCACCCTGCCGGCGGGTCCGCAGTTGCTGCAGAACATTCAAGGCAACTTCTTTAGGAACAATCACCACGCCGTTCATATCTCCGATGACAATGTCGCCCGAATGGACAACGATACCGCCACATTGGATCGGATAATTTACTTCTCCCGGTCCCCGATGGAGCGGTCCGATGGGCGTTACCCCGCGCGCAAATACCGGAATGTTAAGCTCGATAATCCCTTCGATGTCGCGCACGAGTCCATCGACAACAAAGCCTGCGATACCGCGGTGACGCGCTTTGGTCGCGACGAGATCTCCGAGAACGGCATTCATCGGTGAAGCACCTGCATCAACAACGATGATC
>JBBRUI010000375.1:0-3873 GCA_038247945.1 Bacteroidota bacterium
CTCTTCGATCGTACGTTGAAGAACATCGGGTTCATCCAGAATCAGAACAGCGTTTGGTTGAAGGAAGTCGAGTAGTGTGGAACGCGAGATATTCTTGTCTGCAGAATTCCTCCCCAACAAGTTCGGAACAATCTTCGCGATCGAGAGTTCATGAATGGAACGTTGAGAGATTGGCTCGAATTCGCGAATCGATTCCACAGTATCGCCGAAGAATTCTATCCGAAGTGGATTCTCCCCGACATATGGATAGACATCGAGAATCCCCCCCCGCACAGAATAATCTCCGACGCCTTGAACGAATTGTCCCTTCTCGAAACCAAACTCTGCGAGCTGAATAAGCAGTTCGGTAAAGGAATACTCCATCCCCGTTTCAATTGTCAGAACCTGATTTTTTAGCGTTGCCGGATTAGGAATGCGGGAAGAGAGGGCGATGGCCGAAGCGACTGTTACCGTAACACTTTTATCTAATAACGCCCGCAACGTCTCAATATCCTCAACAGCCGGCGATGATTCATTACCGGCCGGTTTGGCTCCTGTAAAAAGACGGATTTGATGTGTTCCCATTGTAAGACGTAAGTCGTCACAGAACTTTTGCGCCTCATCATCATCGGAGACTACAAGAAGAATCGGTCTTGATGATTCCTCCGCCAAGATTGCAATAACAAACGACCGGAGCGAACCGCTGATGCCGGCCAGCCTCAACGAATCACCAGCGGATGCGGAAGAAAGAAAGTTGTGCGCTTCGACGAGTTTGGTGTGACCGGAAATTATTTTTTTTACTTGTTCGATCATCGGGATTGTTTAGAAACACACATGCCCCGCCCTTCCAATCGACGAAAACTGCTCGATTGATTTGGCAGGGTACAATGATTTATGAAATACTTTATGGCTTCCCTATTGCACGACGAACAAATCCATTTGCCTCAACAAGACATCGCTTCGCTTCTTCGCTTGAAATACTTTTCGAAATCATGACGATTGCCGTTTTAACATGCCCGCCCGATTGTTCCAGAACATCCGAAGCTGTCGCATAATCCGTCCCTGTTGCCATCATGATAATACGTTTTGCCCGATCAACTAATTTCTTGTTGGTGAGCTGAAGGTCGACCATCATGTTCTCATACACTTTGCCGAGTTTCACCATCGATGCCGTTGTCAGCATATTCAACACCAGCTTTTGAGCCGTCCCGGATTTCATTCGGGTGGATCCCATAATCACTTCCGGTCCTACTTCGGGACAAATAGCGACGTCAACTTCCAGATCGAATTCTGCGCGAGGGTTTGTCGTAACGTAAAGAGTCTTTGCGCCGCGTTCCCTCGCTCTCTTGACCGCCGCGACAACATACGGCGTTCTCCGGCTGGCTGCTATTCCGCACACCACATCGGCGGGACCAATGCCTTCAGCATCGATATCTTTTGCTGCTTGCTCTGGATTATCTTCAGCACCCTCTTGAGATTTGAACATTGCAGCCTGCCCGCCCGCCATGAGGGCTTTCACCATTTCGGGCGGAGTACCAAACGTTGGCGGGCATTCGGAGGCATCGACAACACCCAGTCGTCCACTGGTTCCGGCACCGACATAAAGGAGGCGGCCTCCGGCTCTGAAGCTGCTCACAATAATATCGACAGCTTGCGCGATATAGGGAATTTCTTTTTCTACAGCCAACGCAACAAGTTTATCCTCGGAATTTATAAGACGAAGGATTGAATCGGTCGACTGGATGTCAATCCCCTTTGATACAGGATTTCGTTGTTCAGTCGAAAGCTTTGCAAGTTGTCGGGAAAAATCTGAAGGGGCCATGCAATAACGGATATAGGTGGTTTAAAGTTTGACCAAAACTATTTTCTTATTCTGCATTTCTCGGGGCTCGGTTCTATCAAGGTTAATGTCGAATACTTGAATGTCAGTCGGATGCCATTTCTTCTTCGCTTCTTGGATTTCATTTTCCAAATCCCCTCCCTTTAACGCTACGATCAAGGGAGTTTCCCACATTCGATTCTCAGAATCATGGATTTTTTTCTCCGATGGATGTTTGAGGAGCGGCTTGGACCATTCTATGAGCTGAACCAGCGGAGCGACAGCACGAGAGATGACAACATCCCATCCTTCATTGTTCTTCTTAGCGATCTCTTCGGCTCTGCCGGTAATGACTTCGACATTTGAGAGGGCGAGAGAATCTACCATGTTTTGAACCGCTGCCGTTTTTTTTTGAATTGAATCTAACAGTGTAATTTTTAAATCATCCCGAACGATTGAGATTGGAATACCAGGCAACCCGCCTCCGGTTCCCAAGTCTAAAACCCTGATTCCCGCTTCTATTCTGAGCAAAGAGAAAATACTAAGCGAATGAAGAATGTGATTTTGCCAGACGTTTTGTATGTCGTTGCGCGAAACGAGATTTACTTTTGCATTCCAATCTACCAGAAGCTCAGCGTATCGTTGGAGAAGAATGAGTGCTCGGCCGTCTAATTGGATGGCATTCTTTTCACAAAAGTTCTTTAACTGTTGAATTCCAACTGTCTCGGGTTTCACGTGAAATCAGTTTCTAAGGGAAACCATTAGTACGGAAATATCTGCAGCAGTAACACCGCTGATTCGCGACGCTTGCCCGACTGATCGAGGTTTTATTTTCTGAAGCCTTTCTTTTCCTTCTTTGCTCAGCGATTTTACGCTTTCAAACACGAAGCCGTGGGGAATAGTAATGCTCTCGCTACGCTTGAGCTTTTCGATCTCTTCGGTCTGACGTCGAAGGTATCCTTCATACTTTACCTCAATTTCAACTTGTTCAGATACTTCTTTGTCGTCAAGCAGCTCGCTCATACGGTTATCGTTCTTAATGAGTTCAAGATTGGATAGGCGCTCCAAAGACACTTCAGGGCGCTTGAGAATGCGATCGAGTTTGTCTGGTTCGGAGATTTGATTACTTCCCGATTCCTGCAACATCGCTGCAATATCCTGCGGCTGCACGCTAACGGTTCTCAAGAAGTTTTTTGCCATCCGAACCATTTCCTCTTTCTTGTTTAAACGGTCAACCGCGTTTGGGGGTATTAGCCCTAAGCTGAAACCCTTTCTCATTAGCCTTGAGTCTGCATTGTCCTGACGGAGTAATAATCGGTATTCTGCTCTTGATGTAAATATCCGATATGGCTCGTCGGTCCCTTTGTTGATAAGATCGTCTATCATTACTCCAATATATGCTTCGTCTCTCTGTAGAATGAAGGGCTCCTCCTTCTTGACCTGCAGAGCCGCATTGATTCCGGCAATCAGTCCCTGAGCAGCAGCTTCTTCATAGCCGCTTGTACCATTGACCTGCCCTGCAAAATACATCCCTTTAACCAGTTTTGATTCAAGAGTATGTTCAAGCTGATGCGGTGGAAAATAATCATACTCCACAGCATATCCCGGTCGAATCATGACGCTTTTTTCAAGACCTCCTATGGTCTTCAAGGCGCGCTCCTGGATATGACCGGGCAGACTTGTTGAGAACCCGTTAATGTAAACTATTTCTGACTCGTAGCCTTCTTGTTCTAAAAACACCTGATGCCTCTCCCGTTTCGAAAACCGCTGCAGTTTGTCTTCGATCGAAGGACAATAGCGGGGGCCAATTCCCTTTATTCTGCCTGTAAACATTGGCGAATCGTCAAAACCCTCCCGTAAAATCATGTGGGTAGATTCATTTGTATACGTTAAATACATCGAAATTTGAGTGTTTTTGATTGATTGATTCTGAAACGAGAATGGTCGTGGAATTTTGTCTCCAAGCTGGATTTCCGTCGTAGAAAAATCAATAGATTTTCGGGCTACGCGCGGCGGAGTCCCTGTCTTTAGTCTTCCCTTTTGAAATCCCAATTGTGAAAGGTGATCGGATAGGC
>JBBRUI010000376.1:0-3871 GCA_038247945.1 Bacteroidota bacterium
AGCTCTTCAGACGATGCGGCCACTTGGTCTGTCGATGCGCCGACTTTTTTAAGCAAGCTACGTAAGTTCTCTGTCATGATTTCAAATGCTTTTGCCAGTCTGCCGATTTCATCATTAGAAACAATATTTAGTTTTTGCAACGAAATGTCACCGGATGCGATGCGCGTTGCCGCAGCTTCTATTGTGCGAATAGGATTCGCAATCTGGCGGGCAAACAAGAATATAACAATCGATGCGATGAGTAAGACAACGAGGATTGTTATCACCGAAATGAGCGTAAGCGAAGACAATACTTCCGTCAATTCAGCTACCGGTGCAGTAAGTCCCAGCGACCAATTCGCAACGGGAATGGGCGCAAAAGCCACCATCTTTTTGACACCGTTATATTCGTAACGAGTGAGTCCCTTCTCGCCTTTTACCATTTTTTCACTGGTTTCCTTCAGCTCACGGGGCGCATTAGGATTTTTCAGGATGTTATCCTTCATCGCCATTAATTTGTCAGGATGAATGATTGTGGTTCCATCCTTTTGAATTACATAAGCATAACCCGTTTTGCCGATTTTTACTGACAGCACCTTGCGCGAAACTTCCTCCATGCTAATGGCACCAAACAAAACGCCGACCGGCTTATCAGCGACCTTGACCGGCACGGCAACGATCACAACTGTATTCCCTGTCGCTTTTGAGACAACGGGGTCTGATACATTTTCCTGTCCCTGCATGGCCCGTTTAAAATACTCCCTGGTTGCCACATTGGCTATCGGCCCCTGTGAATCGTAAGACACACCGGATGGTTCAACAAACACCATCGATTCGTATGATTTATCAGTTTTTCGCGCAGCTTCCATAAACGGAACAATAGTTTTTACATCAGCACTGGCAAGAACTGGCGTATTAGCCAGCATCACGAGTTGTGACGTACGGGTTCCCAGCCAATCGGTTACATCTTCTGCCGCGGTAATAGATTGCGCTTGTATGTCACGGGCGAGATTTTCCGTAATAATGTCCTGTGCTTTCCAGAAATTGAGACCACTCAACGAACCCAATGCGATTAAAAAAATGACCAGAATCGTTACTGTAAGTTTGGTTTGGATACTTTTCATTAAAAAATTACCTCCAATATCAATCGAACTTGACCAAAGTGCGTCTGTCCAGCAATGCGCACCTTCAACTCGCAACAAATCCCGTCAAAATAGCAACAAAACACTTTCACATGAAATTAATTAGTAACTATTCAGCATCCACCTCGTAAATCGCGAAACCCGTCAGCCATTCCGACTGATTACAACACTATTCGCCTGAATTTGCCGTGGGAGCAAATAGCGGCTTGCCGATGATTGCGTCATAGATTGACTGGAAGACGGATTTCCCCTGTTTTTGGGCGGAAGAGATATAACTCCGATTGGTGTCAAATGCTTTGTTTCCCTCGTCGGAGCGAAATCCGCCAGAGATCTTTTGATGCAGTTTGCTCATGCGGATGTCGCGTTCCGCTAAATTGTTGTCAAAAGGAACTTCCTTCTTGTACATGAATTTCAGGATGTCGCCCTTATGACACTTCATGCGGTCCATGAGATTTCGTGCTTTGCTCTGTTTTTTTCGCCCCCGGGTCTTTGGCGACGGTTTCATGTCGAGAGGGTTTTCCTCTTCGGCCAAAACCAGCATTTGGTCATAGCGTAGTTCAAAAATGGCGGCCGTTTCCGGATCAAGTTCCCCGCCCGCAACCTCCACTGCCTGTTTTATTTCCAATAGAAGCCTTTTCGCTTTTTCCGCCCATTCCTGCTTGTCGTTTTCGATGATTCCGTTAAGTTCCCTCAGAATATGAGCATTGCAAAGCCCATGACCACAGTCCGCGAAGAGGTAATAGGTTTTCCATCCGTCGTGTACGGCGGTTCCGTGAAATTCTGGCAAAATGCCGATTTCTTCCATCGCTGAGTAGCCTCGTTTGGCGTTGGTTTCCAGAAAAGTAAACAGCTCATTGCCGGCGGTATGTAACCAGTTGTTCTTTCCCTTCACACGCACACCGGTTTCGTCACAATGCAGCACAGAGGACTTAATCAACTGCTCTTTGATCTGGTTTACAGGAACGGCAAGTTTCTTCGCGCATTCGTGAACCATACGAACCAAGGAACCGGCACTGACTGGAATTTGAAAAACATCGTGGCTTAGCTTCGCCAGTCGGTCAAAAGGCAGATAGTTGCCTTGGTTCAGACACACCATGATGGCCTGGAAAACCGGACCATATTGAAGGTAATGATCTACCCCTTGCGGAAACGAGGCTGTGCTTTCTTTTCCACAGGTGGAACACTTCTCCGATAAAACTCGGTGTTCCGTTACGACTCGCCGTATTTCCACATCAATAACCTGACGCGACTTATAGGTGGATTCGGTGTTGCCGGAAAGCGAAGAACCGCAGTGACTGCAGGCGCAGAGTTTGTGAAGGGCAACGCGGTCCGGCTTTTCTTCAATCCGCAAGGTCCGTCCTTTATGTCCTGCTTGTCCGCCTGGTTTTCGGCCGGTTTTTTCTCGCAGGCTTTTCGTCTTGTTAAAGCGTTCGGTGGAAGGGGGCTTGCTGCTGTTGCAGGGGTTTTGGCCGAGACGTGCCCGCAGTTCGGCGTTTTCTTGGGCCAGTTGTTCATTTTCCTTCTGCATGTCTTCCAGAAAACGACGTAACAAATCCGAACACTGTTCCAGTTCTTTGCGAATCTCAAGGAGTATTTGCATCGCAAAGCACCTCCCTGAAATCCTGGCCTAATGGATAGAGGTAAACATCTTTGATGGGCACTGCCAAGTTGTTATACCGGTCATTACGGCTACGCCCGGTGGTTTGCCCGATAAAAATCCAGTTGGCGGCTTTATAACAAGTTCCCTTGAAGCGATCTTGCTCAACAAAAGTCTCCAAGAGTTTGACCGGATGACCGTATTTTTCTTGCCAATCGATGCGGATGCGGCGGCAGATCTGACCGAGGATATGACTGGCAAGATGGGGAATTCGTACCCAGGGTAGGATCAGAAAGCGGGTATTGTTGGTGGTGAAAATGAGGTTTTTCTTGCGGAAAGCAGCGCTCCAGCCCAGGAAAGTATCTCGCGGTGCACAAGTCCAGGCGGAAGAACCAAACAAGAGACAGGCTAACAATTGACCTTGACGCGAATATACGAGGTATTTGATGTTTTCTCCTACGGTCATGTCGAAACCGAGATAGTGGAACTGATCAATCAGGGACTTAAATTCGTCTGCCTGTGGGGTGCGCGGTGCAACAATCTCAATACGCACCGGCAAAACCTCTTGGATTTTGCAGTCGATTACAGAGGAGTCGTGCAGCTGAAGCTGTACATGATCCCTATAGCCGACTTTTCTCGGCACAAATTTGGCTTTCGGTAAACAAATTTGCCCTTTGGCATCAAGCTTGCGCAACAGATCCCGGCAGGAGATATCTTTGGGATTGCCGTTATGGTCACACCAGTTCCAAAGCAGACAAAGCTCTTTTGACAATTTGGTCCGCCGCCAGGAAGGGTTCTTGGCGATCAACTCATTGATAAAGGCAATTTCCACTTCTGTTATTGCGGGTCGTAAAAATGTTTGTGTCTTCATGAATATATTTTAACACGTCGGAAAAAAAGAGTCCAGAGTTATTTTTCAGTGTGCTGAATAGTTACCTATTATGTTTCTACGCCGCTGTGCGAAACCCTCTTTCATGCCTGATAAGCATGTCTACTTTTTGCCCAAACTAATCCGCGTCGCCGCTCCCTTCGCCTGCATTGCATCTTCTGTGCAGATTTGCTATAATTTAATCGTTGCCGAGCAACAGAAAAAACCTGCGGGACGCGATTTGTTCCGCAGGTTTTTTTGATAAAACAACATAATAATTTGGAG
>JBBRUI010000377.1:0-3868 GCA_038247945.1 Bacteroidota bacterium
ACTCGCTACAGAAGGAATCCAAACTTCCTCTCTTGATTAACGGCGATCTCGAGGCGGGTTTGAACACTGCACATCCGTGGCGGTTAAATCGTGGCTGGACCGAACGCCTTCCTCTGTATATTTCCGGCGGAGGGACGGCGTTTCCATCGCAGATGGCAATCGGGGCAACGGGAAATACGAAGTACGCATTTGAATTCGGACGCATCACCGCGCTTGAAGCCCGCGCCGTAGGCATACAGTGGACAAACTCCCCTGTTGCCGATGTGAATAACAATCCCAACAATCCCATTATCAATACGCGCTCTTTCGGCGAAGATCCTGCGCGCGTCGCCCGCATGGTCGACGCGTATGTGCGCGGGCTACAGCAACAAAGCATGATCGCCACACTCAAACATTTTCCCGGTCACGGCGATACAGAGCAAGACACACATATGGGATTGCCGGTCCTTCCCTTCACGCTGCAGCGACTCGATTCAGTGGAGCTCGTACCGTTCAAAGCGGGTATTGATGCAGGAGCCAAAGCCGTAATGACCGCACATCTCGCGTTGCCGTTGATCGATCCGACCAAACGGCCGGCAACATTATCGAAACCGATCATCGGTGGAATTCTCAGGGACAAACTCGGATTTGATGGGATCGTCACAACCGATGCAATGCGAATGCAAGGCGTGACAGATCATTTCAGCGTTGAAGAGGCAACCGTGCTTGCCATTGAAGCAGGAGTCGACGCAATTCTCGTCCCGCCGGATATCGGGAAGGCGCGGGATGGCATACTCACTGCTCTGCGTAACGGACGCATCAGCATGAATCGCATCGACCAATCAGTTCGGAGAATTCTGTCGGCAAAATCATGGCTGAGACTTGAGAAGCAGCGAACAGTGGACGTCGATTCAATTTTTACGATCGTAGGTTCTCCAGCCCACGAAGCACTTGCGCAGGAAATATCCGATGCATCGGTCACGCTGCTTCGCAATCAAGGCGCACTCCTCCCGCTTAAGAGCGGCCAACGCATTCACCAAATTACCATCACGGGATCGGCAGCAATCGAGCCGGGCATCGATCTCTCTAACACGCTGAAACCGTATGCCTCCTCCATAGTGCTCTCGCATATCTCCAACGAAACCGGAAGCGAGCGCATCAACGAAATCGCCTCGCAGCTTCAGGAGTCGGACGTTCTCATTGTTGGCGTGTATATTTCTGTGGGAGCCTGGAAAGGAAGTCAGGGGTTCTCGCCGGCTCTCACTCATTTTCTTGAAGGGATCGGAAAGTTCGGCCGTCCGGTTATCCTGGTTGCTTTCGGCGATCCATACGTTCTCGCAAAACTCCCCGTTACGGATGTCGTGATGACTCCTTATGGCGGGACGGTTCTCGCCGAGCGCTCGGTCGGCAAGGCAATCATGGGACTTATCGATGTTCGCGGAAAACTTCCCGTGACATTGCCGGGGCATTACAAGAGAGATGACGGGCTGGAAATCAAAAAGACAATCGGACCGTAACCCTGAAAACCATTTGTGCCATCCACTAACCAAAAAACAAAACACAAAGCGCTGAGCAAATCCTTTATCCCTGATGCTCGTCAATTGCTTCTTCCACAACGTTCCGAAACTTTGAAAAGAATCCTTCAAGCGTGTGGAATTGTTCAATGCGCTCTCTTCCTTCATGTCCCATCCTCTCAGCTTCTTCAGGATGAGACCAGAGAAATTGGATTGCTTCACGCAACGCCCGCGCATCTCCCGGTGGAACAAATATTCCGGTCTTCCCTTCCTCAATCAGCTCCACCTGTCCTTCCGTCCGAGAACAGATGACCGCTTTCCCCATCGACATCGCTTCCAGAATGACAGTCGTTCCCTGATCCGAATCGGTGGCATGCAGAGGAACCACCACGAAACGTGAACGCGCATACAGCGAGCGCAGTTCGGTGAATGAAAGCCTGCCCACCGTCAGCGTGGGATGTGCGGCACCGTCAACGGACAATGCAAGGTCGGGCATATCGCGCACTGTGCTTGCGGTGACATGACACCGGATGTCGAGGCCTTTCAGCGCTTCAAGAAGAATTTCGTGATCGCGCATCTCACGGCCGGGCGAACAGATCATTTCGGTCTCGCGATGCATCGGCCGCCAAAACTTTTGGTCCACGGCATATTTAATCAAAACAACTTTCGAGGTAGGAATTCCAAGCGTGTTCACGGCAAAATCTTCCTGAACCCGATTCATCAGAATGAGCCGATCAATATGAGAATGGGCGATCTTCAGAAGTCGTGCTTTTTTGGAGGGTGATATCCAGGAAAACAAAGCCACATGCGGCACGCGAACATTTGTCAGTTTGAGCAACAGCGCAAACGGAATGCCCAGACTTTCGGACCAGCTGATGATCGCATCGTACTTTGAGCGAAGATGATACGCTTCCAAGACGCTCGCGGCAAAATCCGGCAGCAATCGGTACGCCGCCTGCCTCACAACCGGGATATTTTTCAGATACCGGTCATCGACAATGTCCGCATTGAGCCTGTCCTGAAACAAAGTAATCCGCGGATACTCGTCGGCCAATTCCAACCGGCGAAGTGTTTCATCTTCGGGGTGCGGCATTCCGCGGGTAACGAGCGCGAGTGTTTTCATACTTTCCTGGCGGGATAGACCTGCGAGGCAGCGAGCAGAGCTCGAAATATGTTCGCTGTCGCAGCGAATAGCATGGGTAATTTAGCTAATTGATATTTTTCTTATTCCGCCTGCTTTCAGGTTTGTAGAGTTCGCGGACACGAATCTTGTTCACAGCCTTCTCAATGTTTGTTATGAGACGGAATATCCGGGATATAAAACCTTTCTCCCGCATAATAAGTGTTGCCTGTATTTCTTCAATCTCTTTCCCGATCTCGACCTGCAACGAGGGAGATTTCGAAATGGAGAGAACCTGCGAGGGATAAACGCTCCGGTGTCCGGTGATAAGGAAACTTACGACGCATGCGATTGTTGCATATGGTGCGATTGACGGGCCGAACAATTCAACTGCCATAATGCTTGCTGCGATCGGTGTGTTCGCTGAGCCTGCCAGAACGCTCACCAGTCCGATTGCCGCAAACGTCGCGGTATTCAGATTAAATATGTGGGCGAATGTCACTCCGGCAGTTGAGCCGACAAAAAATATCGGCGTAACAATTCCGCCGCTGCCACCGAAGCAAAGCGTCAGCGCGGTGAATACAGGCTTAAGGATAAATGCATACCAGTCCGTATCATTTCCGCGCAAGCTCGCTTCTACCGTTTCAAGTCCGAGCCCGAGATAACGAGTTGAAAAAACGTACGTCAGCAAAACGATGGCAACGCCGGCAATGAGGCCTTTCAATAGTACCCACACGTGAAGCCGGTTCGAAATCTTCTCTCCCCATTTGATTGTTTCGATCAGGAATATCGAACAGAGTCCGAAGAAAAGTCCGGAGAGCAGAACTTTGATCATAAATGCTTCAGAAAACCCAGGCAGCACGCTCACGGCTTCATGGAAATATGTAATGCCGAAGGCCGATGACACCTGATACGCCATGATTCCTGCAATGAACGAGGGAAGCAACACGTCGTACATGATTGCGCCGACGAACAACACTTCGACGCCAAAGATTGAACCGGCGATAGGTGTTCCAAACACTGAGGCAAACCCGGCACTGATTCCACAGATGACCATCTTCTTCCGATCATGGTCATCGAACTTCATAAGGTCGCTGAACACGGACGTGAGTCCCGCTCCGATTTGGGCGCACGGGCCCTCTTTTCCCGCCGAACCGCCGGTCGCCAGAGTAATAAGCGTCGCAACAAGCTTGACCGGAACGACAAGAATCGGGATCTTACCCGCCCTCTTGTGAATTGCTTCGATAACTTTTTC
>JBBRUI010000378.1:0-3810 GCA_038247945.1 Bacteroidota bacterium
ATACGCGTTCACTGCTTGCGCACCGAACAGCACAGCATCATCACGCTCGCGGAGAAAATCAAGAACCGCTTGATGGAGAGTCGAGAGCGGCAACGGTTCGCGCATGATGTATTCCTGAAATGTGAGCATGTCTGTCCCGAGCATTTCGCCTCTACATTTTTTTCACTTGTGAGTTTGGTTTTGCGCCTGCAGGAGCAGGCGCAAAGGGTCGTGCGGTTACACTCGGAGCGACTGTCTTTGCCTGCCCAGCTTGCGCGTTCCCATTTGTCGGCTGTGCGACGTTCGAGGCAATCAATCCCAACTTCCTTCTCATCTCGACATCTATTTCTTTTGCGATGACCGGATTATCCTGCAGATATTTCTTTACTGTGTCGCGTCCCTGACCGATGCGTTCCTCTTTGTACGAGAACCACGAGCCTGCTTTCGCAATAATATTATGCTCAACCGCTGTGTCAATCAGATCGCCGAGACGGGAGATACCTTCGTTGTAGAGGATGTCGAATATTGCTTCACGGAAGGGTGGAGCAACTTTGTTCTTCACGACCTTTACACGCGTCCGGTTTCCGACGACAGTTGTTCCATCCTTAATGGCCTCAATTCGGCGGACATCCAAACGGATGGACGCGTAGAACTTGAGCGCGTTGCCGCCTGTGGTGGTTTCTGGATTTCCAAACATCACGCCGATTTTCATGCGCAACTGGTTGGTGAAGATAACAGAAGTTTTTGATTTACTGATTGCCGATGTAAGCTTGCGCAGTGCCTGCGACATGAGCCGCGCCTGGACTCCCATGCTTGGATCACCCATCTCGCCTTCAATCTCTGCACGCGGTGTCAGTGCTGCAACTGAATCGATGACGATGACGTCGAGCGCTCCGCTGCGGACGAGCGTTTCGGTAATCTCCAATCCCTGCTCGCCGAATTCCGGTTGCGAGAGCAGGAGATTATTCACATCAACGCCGAGCTTCTTTGCGTATGCCATGTCCATTGCATGTTCAGCGTCGATGAAGGCGCAGATGCCGCCGTTCTTCTGCGCTTCGGCAATAATGTGCAAGCACAATGTTGTCTTGCCGGAAGATTCCGGGCCGAAGATTTCAATGACACGACCGCGAGGAATCCCGCCGACGCCCAGCGCGGCATCAAGAGAGATTGAGCCGGTGGAAATCACTTCGACTTGTTGAATAGGTCCTTCGCCAAGACGCATGACGGAACCTTTGCCATGCTGTTTCTCGATTTGTTCGAGTGCAATTTTTAACGCTTGTGCTCGTGCTTCTTTGTCGTCTGCCATAGAAATCTCCTTACTGTTTACTGAAGCTGTTGTAGTATTTCAATAACTTTCGGTTTCAAAACGGGAATGTCATACTGTATCGTTTCCCAAACTGTTCGTACATCAATAATGAAGTATTCGTGAACAAGTATGTTTCTGAATCGAACGATATCTTTCCATTCAACTTCAGTGTACAGACTTTTGAATCGTGGTGAAAGATGATGATTCGCGGCCTCTCCAATGATCTCCAACTGCTTCACACAAGCGTAACGCAACATCGAGTCCTTCTTAAAGTCGTCGAACGTCGAGCTACGTACATATTGTTCGATCTCGAGAATGGCATCATTTCCCCTTCGACGTAGGGACGGATGT
The DNA here is from genome assembly GCA_038247945.1 of Bacteroidota bacterium. Lineage (GTDB taxonomy): Bacteria > Bacteroidota > Ignavibacteria > UBA10030 > UBA6906 > CAADGV01. The sequence continues at coordinate 1,637 of JBBRUI010000378.1, forward strand.
ATTTTGAGATTCCATCGGCGGATACAAGGTCAACTTTCGCCCGCAGAAGAGCCTCCAACTCATTGTGCATTCGGAAGAACTTCAAACCCACTGGTTGCGAGTGATCTAACTCGACCATGATGTCAATGTCGCTCTTCTCGTCAGCGTCGCCCCTGGCGAACGAACCAAACACATATGCGCGGGAGACCGGTTGGTCCCTGAAAAACCCCCTAAGCAGTTCAACGACGGTTTGATTGAGGCTCATGACATTTCGTTGCTTATTGATATAATCCGATAAAACGGAAATTTTCTCACTGCCGTGTACACCGATCCGCTCGATTTCAATTCGCTCTTGATGAGAACTATGTGCGAAACTTCCGTTGGTTGGCTTTCCAATGTAGTCGATTCCATTTTGCGAAGCAAGCTGGGTATGTTCTTCTGACTTTTAACACGCCCCACGGTAACATGCGGATGAAATTCTTTTTTCTCTTTCTCCAATCCGATGGAGGTCATTTCTTTTTCTATCACTGCAGCGAGTGGTTGTAGTCGGTTGCCGATATCTTCCACTCCGACCCAAACAATGCGCGGCTCACGTTTGTCAGGAAAACATCCCAGCCCGGAGTACCGGAGAGTGAATGACGAAATCTTCCCGGCAACCCCTTCAAGTAATAGAACGATTTGAGGTAACAGATCTTCCGGCGTGTCTCCGAGGAATTTCAGCGTGATATGGAGTTTCTCCGGTCGTTCCCATCGGACATCGGCTTGTGCGGACTTCAGTTCGGAGATGACGACAGCGAGTTGAGATTTGATATCAGGTGGTATTTCGATTGCGATGAAGAGTCGGAGGGAAGGCATTACTGTAAGTCAGTCAATTCTTAGCAACCGGCGTCGTACTAATTCAAGCGCGGCTTGTGCTGCTCGCTCTTTCACTCGTCTGCGTTGGTCGCCCAGGTGAAAGCGCATTGCAAAAGTCGATTCGCTGTCGGAGTAACCGATCCACACGAGGCCGATAGGTTTCTCGGCAGTTCCGCCGGTTGGTCCTGCAACACCGGTTGTCGAAATGCCGATATCGGTCTTTGCGATGCGGCGAACGCCGGCAGCCATTGCCTCGGCGACTTCCTTGCTCACCGCACCACGAAGCCTGATCAACTCTTCCGTAACTCCGAGCAAATCCATTTTTGATTGGTTGCTGTACGTAATTACTCCACGCTCAAAATAATTCGAGCTTCCGCTCACGTCTGTTATTTTATCAGCAATCAATCCGCCGGTGCACGATTCGGCCACGGCAATCCGAAGTTTTTTTTCTGTCAGAATTCTGCCCACGGTTTCTTCCAGTTCCTCTTCATCCGTGCCGTAGATATACTTTTGAACTTTCGCACGTATTCTGTTCTCGACTTCCCGTACGAGTGCATCTGCAGTCGCTTCGTCTTTTGCCTGAAACGATATTCTCATCCGCACACCGGTAGCGGAAGGGAGGAAAGCGAGCCTGGCTCCTTGCAAGAGTTCATCCAGATTGCCCAACTGGTTTGCGAGCAAGCTCTCCGGAATTCCCGATGTGCGAAGTGTGCGATGGCGAATGACAGAGCCCATGACTTTTTGTGAGAGGTAGGAGATGATAGTTTGATCCATCATCGCCTTCATCTCATCCGGTACGCCGGGCAGAACGAAAAAATATTTGTTGTCTTGTTCAAACAACATTCCGCCCGCAGTGCCCACCGGATTCGGAACGAGTGTTGCTTTGCGCGGGAACATTGTCTGTTCTTCGTAGGATGCTGACCACTGCCGGTTCCATTTCTGTATCAGCGTTTCGATTTGCTTTCGGATCTCGCTGTTTGGAACCAAGTCGGTCTCAAAGAATGTACACACTGCTTTCTTGGTGATGTCGTCATGCGTGGGACCGAGTCCGCCCGTAACGATGATAACGTCGCAGCGCTTCCATGCTTCTCCGAAGGCAGCGAGAATTTCCTGCATATCATCGCCCACAGTCGTCATGCGTTCCACACCCACGCCAACAGTGTTGTGTTTTCCGGCAATGTACGCCTGGTTGGTGTTGATGATTTGCCCGATGAGCAGTTCGTCGCCGATGGTTATGATTTCAGATTTCATTCTTAGAAAATATTTGGCAGGAAGTAAAGCACAACTCTTGTTATGATGTTCGCATACACTCCAGCCACAACATCATCCAACATAATTCC
>JBBRUI010000379.1:0-3801 GCA_038247945.1 Bacteroidota bacterium
CCTGAGGACTCAGAACGTTTGGCCACGTTCTGTGTTACCGGTGTGCAATTGAAACTGATAAAAATCAACAGGACACAAGAAAAGTAAAGTAGACTATTCAACATGCTTCTCCCTCCCAAATTGTGTATTGCTGAATTTGTTAGAGTTTCCTAATTCACTTTATGTAATTGATTAGGAAAGTAATAACAAGTTCCACAAGGCCTTCCAAGTTATGAAATAAGATAGCCGCCTGCGGAAAGAGAGTCAAGTTAGTTTTTCTTAAGGCATACGAGATACCGCTTACAATGAAAAAAACCAGCTTTGAAGGCTGGTTGGTAGTTTATTTCGAAAATTTTTTTTCCACTTCATCGATCTTATCAACTCGCTGACGGTGTCTTCCCCCGGCGAACCAGGACTCCAGCCAGATCCGGAGAATTTCTTTACAAACCTCCGAGCCGGTCACCTTACTTCCCAACGTCAGAACGTTCGTGTCATTATGCTCACGGGCATTTCGGGCAACGAATTCGTTATGACAACACGCCGCCTTCACTCCCGGGACCTTATTCGCAACCACACAGGAGCCTATTCCCGCCCCATCGATCATAACGCCGCGCCATGCCTCTCCGCTTAAGACTGCACGCGCTACCGCATATGCATAATCGGGGTAGTCACATGGTTCTTCCGAATTTGTACCGAGGTCAAGGATCTTGTATCCGAGACCTTCTGCATACTTCTTTAACTGTTCCTTGAGCTGGAAGCCCCCGTGATCGCTTCCGAATGCAACGGTCTTGCCTTGTGAGGAAGATTCAGCGAGCGGGATCGATTGTTTTGTGGTCTCGGGGGCAGTTTTCTTGGGTTCAGCAGTTACTTCTACAAATTCTACTCCCTTAAAAGAAGCGAGTTCTGCCGCAAGCGGGGTGATTATGGCACCCTTCGGGATTTCAAGTTTCTTTTTTCCGGCTGCAATTGCTTCGGTGACCGAAGCCTGCGTGATGAGAACTTTTGCCATTATGCTATTTAATTGGTGGAGATCGTACCCAGTTTAAGAACCTCAATGGATACAGAGGCAGTTCCGTTGGAAATCAATCCGAGCTCAAGAGCAGCTTTGAATGAAAGGTCGATAACCCTGTTCCCCTTGAAGGGTCCCCGATCGTTGATTCGGACTTCAACTTTTCTTCTGGTATCAAGATTGGTCACGCGCACTCTGGAATTGAAAGGTAAAGTCCGATGCGCCGCAGTCATTGCGTGCATATCGTAGGTTTCCCCGTTGGAAGTTTTTCTGCCATGAAAATCCTCGGCGTAGTACGAGGCAACTCCCTCAAGTTCGTCCAGATACGAAACGCCCGTACTTTTGTATGTTGTTCCACAACCGGTAAAAGTAATTCCGAATAAGAATATCAATATGAGGGTTTGCAGAATTCGCATTCTTACAAATACTCGTTCATCTGTTTTCGCTTCAGATAATCGGCAATGTCTTTTACTTCCTGGGAACGGCCGCGTTTACAAATCAACAGCGCGTCTCCTGTATCAACGACAATCAAATCTTCCACGCCGATTGTTGCAATGACCTTATCTTGTGAGAAGAGGTAAGAGTTCTTCGTATCCTTCTGAATCACTTTCCCTGTAATGCAGTTACCGTGTTCATCCTTGCCCGACATCTTGTAGACTTCATCCCACGAGCCTATATCGCTCCACCCGAAGTTGCCGGGTATAATATAGACATCTTCTGCCTTCTCCATCACGCCGTAATCTATCGATATGCCGCGAATAAGTCCATACACTTTTTCCAGGGTAGCATGGTAGTGTGATGTGCCAATGTCGCTTTCAATCTTCATCAACTCCGAATAAAGATCTGGAAGGAGCGTTTCTATTTTTTTCAATATAACATCCACACGCCAGACGAATTGTCCGCTGTTCCAGAGGAAATCGCCGCTGGCTAAGAATTTTTCTGCGACCTGAATAGTGGGTTTCTCGGCAAAAGTTTTCACTTTATACACGCCGCGGGAGAAGAACGGATTGTGCTTCCCTTCCTCATTAAACATCTGAATGTATCCGTAACCCGTTTCCGGATAGGTTGGCTGAATGCCAATGGTGAGCAAGCTGCCGGATTCTTTCGCTGTTTCGACTGCAAGCGTGATAACCCGCTCGTATTCCGCCAGATCCTCGATCAGGTGGTCAGACGGAAGAACAACCATTACGCCCTGCTGATCGAGACGCGCAATATGCAGCGCCGCAAGTCCGATACAGGCAGCCGTATTACGCCCAACCGGCTCAATGAGAATTTTTTCCTGATCTACGTTTAGAGTATCGAGTTGTTTGGTCGTCGGGCCTCGTTGGATTTTGTTCGTGACAACAAAGATATTCTGCACATCGACGAAGCGGGTAAGCCGTTTCACCGTATTCTGGATTAACGTACCCTTTCCGAGGATCTCGAGAAGTTGCTTCGGGGATTTTTCTCGGCTGCGCGGCCAGAAGCGTGTTCCGACTCCCCCTGCCATAATTACTGGAAAAATATTAGCCATGAATTTCGGTATAGACAGTCTGAGTTGTTGTTGAGAAGAGCGGAACAAGGTGAGTCAACAAATTCCGAACCTCGTGTGCTGTTACAGAATCGCTTGGGGCTTTGCCGTATAACCGAACCAGATCTATCAGCCAGAGAAGGCGAAGCGCAAATTGGTCCATCCCAGCTACGTAGTACAAAGAACGGACAGCGTCATGGATGTCATTCGCCTGCGAAATCCAGCGGACGATTTCCGCAATTTTAAGTGCTGCATCCTCTCCGTACTCCGTGTGAATTAACACCTGAACTTCACGAAAGAGACGGAGGACATATTTTCGTTCGCTATCCATAACGACGAAATAAAAAGGCTCTATCCCGCTGATGCGGGACAGAGCCCTGAGTATCACTCGAATGTTTTCATCAAATTTTCTGGCTGAGTCGCAAGCGATTTACTGCACGCAAAAGCGCCGTACGAGCCCGGAGTTCGTCCACAATATCCTCTTTGGTACGTAGGCGTTCTTCGGCTCGAACTCTTGCTGATTTTGCTCTTTCGATGTCAATGTCGGAAGATTTCTCGGCTGTATCGGCAAGAACAACAACATGGTTGTCGTTCACCTCAACAAACCCTCCGCTCGTCGCGTAAAACGTATCGCTGCCGGCTTTGTCTTTTACTTTGATCTCGCCGATCTCCAACGCGGAAAGAAATGGCGCGTGGTTATACAGAATCTGAAATCCGCCTTCAACACCGGGAGCGGTCAGGCTTGTGGCTTCATCGTTGAACACAACTTTGTTCGGCGTGATAATTTCCAACTGGAAAGCTTTTTCGTACATGGTCAGTTCTGCATCGCTTTTGCTTTTTGGACTGCTTCTTCGATGCCGCCGACCATGTAGAATGCATTTTCAGGCAGATGGTCATATTCGCCGTTCACAATACCTTTGAAGCTCCGGATCGTATCCTCAAGCTTAACGTATTTCCCGGGGATACCCGTGAACTGCTCGGCGACAAAGAATGGCTGCGAAAGGAATTTCTGAATTTTGCGGGCACGGTTCACAGTCAGCTTATCTTCATCCGACAATTCATCCATGCCGAGGATGTTAATGATGTCCTGCAAGTCTTTATACGTTTGAAGAATTTGCTTCACCGACTTTGCGACTTGATAATGTTCTTCACCCACAACTCCCGGTTCGAGAATGCGCGAGGTGGAGTCCAGAGGATCAACCGCAGGATAAATTCCAAGCTCTGAAATCTGTCGGCTCAACACGGTCGTCGCATCAAGGTGAGAGAATGTTGTTGCGGGCGCCGGGTCAGTCAAGTCGTCGGC
>JBBRUI010000380.1:0-3793 GCA_038247945.1 Bacteroidota bacterium
AGCGGTCCAAAAATGCGGCAGTCCCAAGGCTCTCTATGTAGACAACGGCAAAATCTTTGTTTCCACGTGGTTGCAAATAGCCTGCGGGCGACTCAATGTCCGCCACTTGCGGACACGTCCGTTTTCTCCAGAATCCAAAGGTAATGGCGAGTTAATCGTTATGTAGAGTCAACCGTCACAACGACTACTAACATTGAAACAGCTCGGAATTGACTCCACATAACAATACGGGCATTACTTGCCCAAACTTTGCAACCACTCCAACAAGTCCGCATTTTCCTGCCACTGCGGCAATTCGTTTGACACAACATCCCCATAGGCCTCTTCCAATGCTTTTCTCTTCATTCGGCCGTCAGCCTTGGCATAAATTTCTGTTGTTTGGATACTGACGTGACCAAGCAAATCACGAATATAAATCAAATTCACACCGGACTGAAGTAGATGCATGGCTTTACTATGGCGCATGACATGCGGTGAAATTGTATCCGGAAAATGTTCCGGGGACAAACTTTTCGCTTCATTGAAATACTTTTCAAGAATATAGGCGATTCCCGATCGCGAAAGTTTTTGAGCCCCTCGGTTGCAAAACAAAGGATATTCGTTGCATTGCGGCAAATTCAACTTATTTTCTTTTAGGTATTGTTCGAGCAATCTGGTCATGGGTTCCATAAGAGGAACGATGCGGGTTTTGTTTCCTTTTCCCGTAAACTTGACGGTTGCCGGTGAACGGAGTCTGACGTCCGCGACCCTTACGTCGGCGAGTTCCTGCACTCTGGCGCCGCTGTCATACATAAGGCTTAACAGGATCAGCGATCGTCTGCCGATTTTTGTTGCTTTATCCGGGGTATCCAAAAGGATTTTCACGGCATCAAGAGTCAAATATGTAATCGATTTTTTCTGCGCTTTTTTCATGGGTATCGCAAGAATCTGCTGATGTTGATACAGTGACTGCGGTTGCTCCAGTTGAAGATATTGGAAAAATGCATGTAGTGCCGCCAATCTCTGATTTCTTGTGGAAACGCAGCACTTTCGCCCCGTTTCCAACCAGCTCAAGAAATCCTGAACCAAACCTTTATCCAGTTTATTCAGTACCAGTTTTTCCGGCGGGATACTTTTTTCAGAGGCGCAATACCGAATCAAAAGCGCAAAGGTGTCGCGATACGATTGAATGGTGTTACTGCTTGCGCCCACCTCACCCGGAAGGTACTTCGACAGATAGGCTGTGAGGAAATATGCAAAATCCGTAGGCTTCATTTGAGCTTCATATCTGGAAAAACATAGGCGCACGTCCGGTTTATTTTATCGAGTATGTCCGGATAAGCTTCTTCGGTCAATCTCAGGTATTTTCCCGTTGCAGTAACGGAGGCATGCCCAAGATACGTCGAAAGAATCGGTAAGGCGCAGTAAATGTCCATTCCTTGCCGAACCATTTGATTCAGGGAATGAACCGCAAACGTATGCCGCAAATCATGCAATCTCGGACCTCTACCTTTTCCGCCATGCGAAATGCCGATTCGCCACAGAAGCTTGCGGAAGTATTTGTACACGGTATCAGGAGAAATTGCTGTTCGATCCTTTTGGATAAAGAAGAAATCTTCAGCAGTGGAAACAGCATGGACTTTCGAAAAATATCCATTCAAATACTGATTTAGTGACGGAGAGAGGGGTATCAAGCGATCCTTATCGAACTTTGAACCGCGAATTGTGACAAGCCCTTGCGACAAATCCACATCTTTCAGTTTCAAATCAACCGCTTCTGATATCCGAAGACCACATCCATATAACAGTCGGTAAAGCGGAGGCAACGTCAAGTCTTTGTTAGAGGGGTAACGAGCATTGATGCTTTCGCACGCAGTAAAGAAACGCCGGAGTTGTTCTTGTGTGAAAATGTGAGGCACATATAAATTGCGATTGATCTTCGCTTTGCAAGAGGGAATATATGCTTCATGACCCAGATCACGCAGAAACAGGGCAAACTGCCGTATGCTGTTGATTCGCTTTTCCCACGTGACATCCCGTTCCGCTGATCTCTTCTGCGTCCATGCATCGACCAATTCTTTTGTTAAAATAGGTCTTTCCCTGGGGTAAGACAGTGAGAATTTAGAAAAACGCTTTAAACTATCCGCATCTGCCGCGTATGAAAAACCCACGGAATGTTTCAACTGTACAAACTGAATCAGCAGATCTCTGAAATCGCCAACGAACCCATTGAAATCATACGGTTTAGAGGTCATGTGACTCACCTCCGCTTGCCGATTGATTCCATTCAAATTCGGAAACCTCCAATGCACAGCGGCGCAAATGGGTCACATCGATTTTCAAATAGATGGACGTGGTAGTTGTGGATTTATGTCCCAAAATCTCGGAAATGATTGGCATTGGAATGTTTTCTTCCAGGAGTGCACTTGCGAGGCTATGTCTGAGCGCGTGCGGACCATGCTTTTTCCCGTCTGGAATACTAATGCCTGCCAATTGCAGGTAATGCCCGACAATACTGTGAAGAGTGGGCGCTGTCAGCGGTGTTATCGGGCAGGTATGACGCACGAAAATAGTCGTGCTGTCGGTTATGGGACGGCCATATTTCAGATAATCAATGATTGCAGCGCCCACTTCCGGCAACAGTGGCAACAGAATTCTCTCCTGCGTTTTTTCTTGCACAAGTTCGATCTCGTTGAGTTGCCACTTGAGGTTTTTGAAGGATAGACTGCAAATATCTCCGGCCCGCATCCCCAGTCTAGACGCCAGGAGCATCATGGCATAATCGCGTTTTCCCTTCGGATTTCCACGGTCAACGCAATCCAGCAGTTTTTGAACCTCTTCCCTTTTATATGCAGAAGGGATTTTCGAAGTTTTATCGATCTTTATTGAGGGTACCACATATGAAAAGTCTCTCTCCAATATTTTTTCATCATGAAAATACCGCAACAAGACCCTCAACGAACAAAGCGTACAATAGACCGTAGCAATGGAGGTGCCTGCTAAAGTGTTGACGAAGCCAAAAATGTGATCAACGCATAATTCAGAGAAGTTTTCCAATTTTCGATTCGCCAGGTACTCGGAAAATCTGCTCAAATACAATTCGTTTGACTGCAATGTTTTCTCGGAAATGCCATACCGCCGTCGTGATTCGATAAATCCTTCAAACGCCTTCTTCACAACAGCGCAATATTCTTTGCCGATGATGCGCTTCTTTGAAAGGATGATCCCGTGTAATTGATACTCACCAAGCATATTGACGGCTCTTACCTTAACCCCCTGGGGAGGACACAAATGGGTGAATACGGAAATTCCGAAGTTCTCCTCTAAAAAATTCAAGCCAATCTTCATGTCGAACTGCTGTAAGTTTCTTGTTTTCAGGTACTCACCAAGCTCTTCCCAAACCACTTCATAGAGATTAACTCTTTGTTCCTTGTACTTCACACGAAAAAGTTCTGCCTTGACTGCCCGAATCAGATCCTCAAATGGTAATGCGGTTTGATTCATACTCTTTTCCCTCCAATCTTACTTTTGGTTATTGTGTTAACCATCTATAAGATCGAAAGATTATGTAGAGTGAAAACAGCGTAAACCCTTTTTAAATCAGCTTGTTTTGTGGCAACTCTACATAACGATTAACTCGCCATTACCGCGATTATGTGGAGCTCTACATAAGCGCGGTAAAATCGAACGTATGTTTCGATTTATCGACACCAGCTTTAAGCCGGAAGCCTATCAACTGATTGCCGAAGGCGCGATTACCTCTCTGTCGGAACTCAATGCTGCTCTCGCCTCATGGGTCGAAGGCTATTATCAC
>JBBRUI010000381.1:0-3763 GCA_038247945.1 Bacteroidota bacterium
ATTGCCTCGTCAATAGTGTGGAAGGGTGAACCCTTTCCATTCATCGAAGCCATGCTAACCTCAGCTATTTGCTTTCTTTACTTTCGATTTCGCCTTCGCGAATAACCGTTGTGATTGCGCTCCGTTCAAACTTCATCTTGACGGTATCTGAGACTTGAACAAGCGCAGTCTTGTCATCGAGTCCCGCAATCGTTCCGTGCAGGCCGCCCGACGTAATAACCTTGTCGCCTTTCTTCAGCGCGTTCAACAACTTATCACGTTCCTTCTGCCTTTTCTGTTGCGGACGCAAGATCATGAAATAAAATATCGCAATGATCGATCCGAACATGATCACTGTGCTGATCAGACTTCCACCCCCGCTCTCGCCGGGTGACGGGGCCATCAAAAATAAATTCAACATGTTCCTCCTTGTTAAACGACGTTAGTGACTGTTTCATCCGCAGCTTCTGCGGAAAGGTGTTTGAGCTGTTCTGCCTTCCACGTTGCAAACCGGTTTTCGGTGATTGCCTGTCGGGCACCGCGGACAAGAGATAAATAAAAAGTTAAATTGTGCATTGAAGCCAATTGTAAAGCAAGGATTTCTTTCGCCTTGACCAAATGCCGGATGTACGCCCTGGAAAAATTCCGGCAACCGTAACAGTCGCATTGGTCATCGATAGGCCGAAAGTCATCTGCGTGAACTGCATTCTTGATATTTATTTTTCCATTACGCGTGAAGAACAATCCATTGCGTCCGTTACGTGTCGGCAACACACAATCGAACATGTCAATGCCCCGTTCAATACTTTCCAGAATGTTCTCCGGTGTCCCCACTCCCATCAAGTATCGTGGCTTTGACTCCGGCAGAATTGACGTACAGAGTTCCGTCATGCGGTACATGTCTTCAGCCGGCTCACCGACGGACAAACCGCCGATTGCATATCCTTCGAAATCCATGGCAACCAAAGCATCCGCCGAATCTTCCCTGATTGCCGGATAGGTGCTGCCTTGAACAATTGCAAACAACGATTGACTTGAGCCGTAAAGCGAATCAGTCTCTTCAAATCTCTTGCGGCATTGTTCTGCCCATTGAACTGTTATCGCATTCGAACGCCGCGCATACTCTTCATCGCAGGGATACGGCGTACATTCATCTAACACCATCATAATATCCGAGCCGAGGGCTCGTTGAATATCAATGACGCTGTCCGGAGTGAACCGGTGGATTGATCCGTCGTGATGTGATGTAAATGTCACACCGTCCTGATCGAGTCCCCGCAAATCCGCCAAACTAAAAACCTGATAGCCGCCGCTGTCTGTGAGAATCGGCTTTTGCCAGTTCATAAACCTGTGAAGTCCGCCGGCATCCCGAACCAATTTCGCACCGGGTCGCAGATACAGATGGTACGTGTTGCCAAGAATTATCTTCGCCCCCATCTCATCAAGTTCGCGGTGTTCAACGGCTTTGACAGTTCCTTGCGTGCCTACAGGCATGAAAATAGGGGTTGGAATTTCACCCCTATCCGTCGTGAGCAGGCCGGCCCGCGCTTTACCGTCCGTATGTTGTACCGTGAATTGCAATGAGGTTGATATAAAGTTAGTGAAACATGGAGGGAAAAGCAAAAATCAGGTAATGTCTCAGTTGAGAGTGTCATTCCGAATCGCTCTTGTTCGGAATCTATAATGCGCAATCTGAAGATAGATGCTGAGCAAAAGCATCTCAGCATGACAACCAAATTTCAATGTGAGACACCACCAAAAATCAGCTTGATACGGCGGGTGAGCGGAACCTCGAAACTCCCCAATAAACGCCCAGGAATATTATCGCGCCCAAACAATCTGCAAACCAATCGTACACACTACAGTTTCGGTTGGGGACAAAATACTGATGAAGCTCGTCGGTGGCAGCGTATAAGGCGACGACAAAGAAGGTGGCGAGATAGCTGTGTCTTGCGAGAAAAGGAAATTTGTTCTGATGCCGAACCGCCCGATGAACAACAAATGCAAATATGGTGTAGATGAAAAAATGAATCAACTTGTCATGCGTCAGGAATTCAAAATCCGGAATATGATCTCCCTGAATGGACGACTCGGTGAACAACGCCAACGCCCACAGAACCATCGGACCTTGATACCAAAGAAAATGATTCTTCTTCAACCATGTCAGCATTCCGCTTCAATCCCTTTCAAAGATTCCGGGATGCTTGCGAGAATATCCATAGCCATTACACTCCGCTCTCCATATCTCTTGGCCGCGAGATCGCCGGCTTTCCCATGAATAAACACGCCGCAATATGCTGCCTGCTCTCCATCCATTCCCTGTGCAATGAGAGATGCTATTACTCCGGTCAAAACATCGCCTGAACCTGCAGTTGCCATGCCCGGATTTCCAGTCGGGTTCAGAAATGCTTGTCCGGGCGGAGTTCCTACAACCGTAGGTGATCCTTTGAGAACAAGAATCGAGTTCATCTCCGATGCTCGCGTACGTGCGACTTCAACCCGGTTCATTTCTATGTAGCCAGATTTCAGTTTCGTCAGAAGTGTTAGCTCACCGACATGCGGTGTAAGAATGGTTTTACCTTTTCGGAATTTGAGTAATCGAATATCGTCGGCGAGCATCCCGATATCATCAGCATCAATGACAAGCGGGCACTTGGTTTCTTTCACGATCTTAAGAACGAGCTGTCGGGTTTCAGGATGTTGTCCAAGTCCGGGACCCAATGCAACAGCGTCCGCCCATTCAATTTTCTTTTCGACTTCTTCCCACGCATTCAGTGAAATTGTTCCGTCTTCTGTCTCTTCGAGTGGAGTAACCATCACCTCTGTCAATTTTTTTATGAGTGGTAGATGGATGGATCGCGGCGTGGCGAGCACAACCGCTCCGGCACCCGTTCTCATCGCAGCAAGCGACGTCATCACCGGCGCTCCTGTGAGATTACGGGATCCGGCAATCACCAGAACTTTTCCTACCGAATATTTATGAGCCGTCGCAGCGCGGCGGGGAAGTAATTCGCGTACATCAATGCTTTGTATGCGGAACGTCGGATGTTCCGCTTGCCGAAGCGTGAATTGCGGCAGACTGATGTCAACGACTTCGACCAAACCGGAATGTTCCCGGCCGGCTACAACGTAATGGCCAATCTTGGCGAGCCCCATTGTTATCGTCAGGTCCGCCTTGACTGCTACATTTTCCACGATACCCGTCGAAGCATCCACACCCGACGCAATATCAACTGACGCCACAAACGCTTGCTGACTGTTTATCCATTCGATTGCAGATACGTAGACGCCTTTCACTTTTCCGCTGAAGCCGGTTCCGAAGATGGCGTCTACAATTACTTCCGGCGCAGATGTCTTTGCGATTCCTTTGGCCGAAGCTGTCTCCTCAAAAGTTAAGAGAGATTGTTTTGAAGAAACCATCCGAAGAAGAATATCTAAATTCTTTTTTGCATCGCCCTTTACATCTTTCTTCTTCCCTAACAAAACAACTTGAACCACACTTCCACGATTCGCCAGATGTCGTGCGATGACAAATCCATCTCCCCCATTATTTCCTTTTCCACAGATGATAACGATGCGCTTATCATCTACTCTTCCCAACGTTTTCTCCAACACGTCAACGAATGCGCGGCCGGCGTTTTCCATCAATACAATTCCGGGAATAGAATACTTATTCATGGCCAGGCTGTCGAGCTTTTGCATCTGCTCAGCCGTCGCGAGAACTTGCATTGCTTTGCCTAAAAGAAATGTCGGATAAGATCTACAACTGCGGAAGGGTAAATAC
>JBBRUI010000382.1:0-3690 GCA_038247945.1 Bacteroidota bacterium
AAGACGGTCTCGACGCATTAGGAATCCCAATTCTTGTGTCTAAATCTACGAGGTTAGCACGTAAAGAGTTGAACGGGGTCTGGGTACGATTTGAAAAACAATCATCATAAATCTCCTTCTTTGCTTCCCTTCAATTCCTCCTCCTTCATATCCGCTGTAATTTTTTCTTTTTTCAACCCTATCCTTACAAACCCAAATATGCTCATATAAATATTGGCGACCCATACCAATGCGAAACCGCCGATAACGTAGCCACGCCAGCCTTCATACAAGAGCTGATATCCTGTTACGATTAGGAATAAGAGCGTTACATAATGACTGAAACAATATTCGCACGTAAACACGTAAAAGAATTTACGCTGCAACAACGTGCGGCCTGTTTTTGATTTTCTTTCGCAGAACGTCCTTGATTCCTGAAAGATATCTTCATGCGTAACGGTCCATGCTATGCATGCTATCGGGAGTGCAAGGATAAAAAGAAATGTTATTTGCTTACCTAAGGTCATGCGGGTTTTTTTGCTAATTCAATTTACGATGTTAAAAGATATGGAACAAACCGGCCAATCAACCACGTCCTACAGTTTCTCCACCGGATACTTCTCCAGCATATCCAAAATCCCTTCAATCGTCTTGGGCGAGTTTCCTTCTGCACGATTGTTGATGTAGGCGTACAGTGTCCGCCCATCGGCGATGCAGCGGTGGACTGCCTCCGCAACTCCCATTCGCAGTTCGGGATTTTCTTCCCTGATTTCCGTGTACGGTTGAAAAAGCTGAACCGCGTCTTCGTACTTGCGGCCTGTCTTAAGCAAAGCCCGCGCAACGGAGAACTTTGCAGTCAACACTCCGCCAATCTGAAGCTGCTGAAGGATCGGTGGCATGCGCGTCCAGTTGTTGAGCAGATGCGCGACGCTGTGCGTTTGCAGCATCCGCAAGTAATCCTCTTGCAAAAAATCGCTGTTGCGAATCTCGACTGCATACTCGTAATCCTTCGGAAGCTTTGAAAGAAAATCATCCATCAACTCCACGAATTGCTCGTATTCAATTCCGGAGTTGGGACGGAACGTTGAGAACTCGAAAATAACAACGCCCCGTTTCTTCTTCAGTTCCTCAAGCGGCTTGAGGAATGCATCCTTGAATAATTCCGCATTCAGAAAATCAGGATTCTCCGTTCCGGCCAACTGGCCGAACCGCGGAATGTTGGGATAGTGTTTGATGGTGATGCGGTCGGTGACTTTCAACGAGACTTTGAAGTCGTCCGTCGTCTGATCGTGGATGAACCGCATCTTGTCCGGGTCGGGGAAGTCGTACAATGCAAAGTCGGCGCAGACAGTGGGGAAAAGCTCCGAGTATTCCGTCAGCGAATTTTGTTGAAATGATTTCTTTGAAGGATACTTCTTGTTGTAGATCAGACCCTGCCAGCCGGGATATTTCCACGACGATCCCCCGAAGTAAATTCCTTTGCTCGCCCAGCGGCGAATGCGCTCGCGATTCTTCTCAACATATTCCGAGGCTTTTTGGGGTAACGGTAGGGGCGCTTGCTCCTCGCCGAACAGGTCGAGCGTACTTTCGTTTTGGGATTTGCGCTTGCCCAAGGGAATCTCTTTCAAAAAAAATGCCCGCCAATGTGGTGACGAGCGTATCGATCATTTCTCGTAAATCTAAAATTAGCCGACAAGTTTTTTCCGTGCAGCGATTGCAAAGGCAAGAAAATACTTGCTAAAATATTCTGCAGTGAAATTGTAGATGTTGTCGCCGACATATAAATCGCAGAGGAATTCTCTCGCGCGCAAAATTTCCTTAAGTCTGTTCTTCCAACGCGGGTCGGCGATTGTTAAATCGAGAAGATCAAGCGAACGATGTAGCGCTTTCATCGCGTACTCTTCGTTTCCCTTCTTCTTCCAGGAAGCAATGCGGTCAACTTCGCTTCCGATGTTTCCCATCTGTTCAACCAAGCTCATTTGGTGCCAACGGTGAGCAAACGACTCAGTATTAAAACCCGACATGATTTACTCCGTTACTAGCTTCTTAACTATCAGGATTATTCTGGCTTGTGTTGCAGCATCTTCAACAGAACGCGAGCGATTTCCCTGCGAAGGTCTGATGTTGATCATTGAATCGAATTCGATCATTGATTCGCCTTCCATCGAAGGGTACAAATTTATTCCCCATACATCGTGCTGAACGCTGCCTTCCTGCATGAGCAGAGCCTCTTCATCCGAATGCAACTCTCCGCCAATTGCCATTATTTCTTTCTGGATATCGACTACCGCCTTTACAAAATCGCTGTACAATTGATCGGTGATAGTCTGTAATTCACTTCGCGTAATGGGCGATTTAATTATTTGGATCATCTGTTCTTAGTGGGAATCAAAAAGATCAACTCAAAAAATGTACAACCACACCATCCCGCAACTTCGGCTCGAACCACGTGGACTTCGGCGGCATAATTTTTCCTGCATCTGCAATCGTCAGTAGTTCTTCAATCGAGGTTGGATAGAGAGCGAACGCAGCAGCCATCTCGCCCGAATCGACGCGCCTCTCCAACTCTTTGATTCCGCGGATGCCCCCGACAAAATCAATCCGCTTATTCGTGCGCGGGTCGTCGATGCCGAGCAACGGTGCGAGAAGATACTTCTGCAATATCGATACGTCGAGGCGTTCCACCGGGTCGGAATTCGTGAGGTACTTCGTCTCAGCTTTGAGCGTGTACCATTTTCCACCCAGATACATTCCGTATTCGCCCTTGGCTTTGGGCTGAACCGGTGTTGAGGACTTGCGAACAGTGAACCCCTTTTTCTTGATCGCCTCAATAAAGTCCTCGACGGCGAGACCATCTAAATCTTTCACCACGCGGTTATATTCCATGATCCGTAACTGGTTATGCGGAAAAAGTACAGCGAGGAAGAAATTATACTCCTCGTCTCCTTTATGATTCGGATTCGCGTCGGCAAGTTCTTTGCCTACACGCGCAGCCGCTGCAGAGCGGTGATGGCCATCCGCAACGTACAAGTATTCCACACGACTGAATTGCTCAGTGATCTGCCTGATCAACCGGTCATCTGAAATCACCCAGAGCTGATGTCGTATTCCGTCCTCCGCAACAAAGTCGATGATTGGGTCAACGAGACGCACCCGGTCAACAACACCATCGATCTTTGGCTCCGCGTAATATGTAAGAAAGATCGGTCCCGTGTGTGCGTTCGTGACTTTCACGTGGCGTGTCCGGTCGTCCTCCTTATCCTGCCGTGTCAATTCGTGCTTCTTGATCGTGTTGTTGAGATACTCCCGTACGGAAACACATCCTATAATCCCGAATTGCGAATGCTGTCCCATTGTCTGTGCGTAAAGATAAAAGCAAGCCTTTGCATCTTCTTTCAGAATTCCATCTGCGATCAATTTCTGCAGATTCTCTTTTCCTTTTTCGTACACGATTGGATCGTAGAGGTTCGTCCCCGGCAGTAAATCTATTTCAGGTTTGCCCACATGAAGAAACGAAAGCGGATGGCCCTCGGCTTCCTTTCGGGCTTCTTCCGAGTTTAGTACGTCGTACGGTTTAGCAGCAACTTCGGCTGCGTGTTGTGGTAGGGGACGAAAACCTTTGAAGGGTCGGACAGTTGCCATAAAATCATCGTAAGAATTATTATCGGTCAGAAATAATTTTGTGCACTCTGAGGTTACGGCTTTGTGTTG
>JBBRUI010000383.1:0-3681 GCA_038247945.1 Bacteroidota bacterium
ACAAGCGGGAAATGATATTACGGCCATCGAGAATGCGTTACTCGCTGCGCAGAAAGAAAAGGATCGCCCTTCTCTTATCAAACTGCGGACGCATATCGGTTACGGAAGTCCGAACAAACAAGATACAGGTGACGCGCACGGATCTCCGCTGGGAGACGACGAAATAAAATTGGTGAAGAAAAGATTTGGATGGGACGTTGATAAGAAGTTCTACATTCCCGATGAAGCGTTGAAAGTTTTCAGAAATGAACTTTCGAAGGGTGCAGAAAGAGAACGCGAATGGGAAACACTTTTTGATCGCTACACGGAAAAGTATCCTGATCTGGCAAAAGAATTTCAGCGTAGCGTGGAAAGAAAACTGCCGGAAAATTGGGAAACAATCTGGAAAGAAAGTGTTCCGAAATTCGATCCCGCAACTCCGCTTGCGACACGTGAAGCGCAGGGCAAGGTGCTCGATGCCCTGATGCCCAAACTTCCGTTGGTCCTTGGCGGGTCTGCTGATCTCACTCCATCGAACAATACAAAATTCAAAAGCTCAACGGATTTCAGCAAGTCAAACAGGCTGGGACGCTACATTCGTTACGGCGTACGTGAGCATGGTATGGGCGCAATCATGAACGGCATTGCCGTGAGCGACATGCTGATTCCGTACGGTGCGACTTTTTTCTGCTTCACGGATTACATGCGTCCGACCATCCGGCTTGCGGCACTCTCAAAGTACCCGACGATTTTTGTGTACACACACGAGAGCATCGGGTTGGGAGAAGACGGACCGACGCATCAGGCGGTTGAGCACTTCGCATCGTTGCGTGCAATGCCCGGCATGATTATCCTGCGGCCTGCAGATGCAAACGAGACGGCGTACGCGTGGAAGTTTGCACTCGAACATCGCAACGGACCGACGATGATAACTTTGACGAGGCAAAAGCTTCCCGTGCTCGACCAGACGAAGTATGCCTCAGCGGCGAATGTTTACAAAGGTGCGTACGTTTTGATTGGTGATGACAAGCCGCAGTTGCTCCTGCTTGCAACAGGCTCTGAAGTCTCGCTCGCACTGAAAGCATACGAGCAATTAAAGTCGGAAGGAATTCGCACACGTGTGGTGAGCATGCCGTCGTGGGAGTTGTTTGAAATGCAATCTGATGAATACAAGGAGAGCGTATTGCCTGCGGAGGTTGCGCCACGGGTTGCTGTTGAAGCCGGAGTAAAGTTGGGGTGGGAACGTTACATCGGAAGGAAGGGAGAATTTGTCGGCATGCATTCGTTCGGCGCTTCGGCGCCGGTGGATGCGGTGTTTAAAGGATTTGGCATAACGGCAGAAGCAGTCGTTGCCGCGGCGAAAAAGGTCATTGGATGAAAATCGCACTCGCAGGTGATCACGCCGGATTCTCTTTGAAGCAATATCTGTGCGCTGAACTGAAGAAAGACGATCATATTATTATCGACCTCGGCGCGTTCGATGAAATGCCGTCGGACTATCCGGACTTCGCCAGAAAAATCGGAAAAGCTATTGCCTCCAAAGAAGTTGAACGCGGAATTCTTGTCTGCGGCAGTGGCGTGGGAGCGTGCGTTGCGGCGAATAAAATCAAAGGCATTCGCGCAGCCATTGTGCATGACACATACTCGGCACACCAAGGCGTTGAGCATGATGATATGAACGTGTTGTGCCTCGGCTCCCGTGTTATCGGCGTAGCGCCGGCATTGGAAATTGCGCGGGCGTTTTTGGCTGCAAGATTTACGAACGAGGAGAGGCACGTTCGTCGTTTGAAAAAAGTTTTGGATATTGAAGAAAAGCAATCCTAAGGATTTTAACGGAGGAGATACATCATGAACAACATACAAAAACTCGAGCAACTGGGGCAAAGTATCTGGTACGACAACATCAGCCGGGGAATGATCAAGAAGGGAGAGTTGCAGCAACGCGTGGATGAAGGTTTACTTGGTGTAACTTCGAATCCCACAATCTTCGACAAAGCAATTTCGGGAAGCACTGACTACGATGATCAGATCCGTGAGCTTGTTGAGTCGAAGCCGGATATGGATGTCGCCGAGCTCATCCAGACGTTGATGGTGAAAGATATCCAGATGGCATGCGATGTTCTCAAACCTGCCTTCGAGAGAACGAAAGGATTGGACGGGTACGTGAGTGTCGAAGTCACCCCGAACAAAGCCCGTCAGACCCAGGCAACGATCGAAGAAGTGAGAGTTCTCTGGAAACGCATCGACAGAAAAAATCTGATGGTAAAAATTCCTGCGACAAAAGAAGGGCTGCCCGCGATTGAGCAATCGATTAGTGAGGGGATCAACATCAACGTAACGCTGATCTTCTCCGTCGAACGTTATCGGGAAGTGGCGTACGCATTCATCGCCGGTTTGGAGCGGCGCGCCAAAGCAGGTCAATCACTGACCGGGATTGCCTCTGTTGCCAGCGTCTTCGTAAGCCGCATCGACACGTTGGTGGACGAACAACTTCAAAAGAAGAACGATCCGGGCGCGAAGAACTTGATGGGGAAAGTTGCTGTTGCGAATACAAAATTCGTCTATCAGGCGTTCAAAGAAATTTTCAACACGCCCCGCTTCGACGCATTGAAGGCGAAGGGTGCAACAGTTCAGCGGCCGTTATGGGGAAGCACGGGAACAAAGAATCCGGCATACAGCGATCTGTTGTATGTTGAGACTCTCGTTGGGCCGCATACCGTCAATACGGTGCCGCCGGCAACGTATTCCGCGATCCTCGATCACGCCAAACCGGCAATCACTGTTGAGTCCGATCTTGACGCCGCTAAATCAACATTGCAGGCTGCTTCTGCCGCCGGGATTGATTTGAATTGGGTGATGAAGAAATTAGAAGACGATGGCGTCGCATCGTTCGAAAAGTCGTTCGACGGGCTATACAACAATCTTCTTGATAAAAGAAATGCGATGGTGGAAAGTGAAGAGCCGGTAGTGTAGTATTAGTTTTTTCCGAAGGATTTCATCGTAACTAGGAATACTTCATTGACAGGGAGGGAAATCGAATCATGTCTGAGACAAAGCAACAAATGCTTGAAATTATTAAGGAGCAACCAGACGATAGTTCGTTTGACGAAATCCTTCGTGAGCTTGCATTTGCATTAATGATTGAGCGAGGCATGGCTGATTCTGAAGCGCGGCGCGTAATTTCGAATGATGAAATGCAGAGACGAATTGCCACATGGCAAAAATAAACTGGACTAAGGAAGCCGAACAGTGGCTTCAGGATATCCATGACTATATTGCACTCGACAAGCCTACGGCCGCTCAGAAAACGGTCAAAGCAATTTATGAACATGTCCAGCTTCTCCAAAACTTTCCCTCAATTGGCTACCGATATCTTAAGCGACAGGATAAGCATATCCGCGTTTTGCTCTACGGGCATTATAGAATAGCATATTTGATCAAGGATGACGGCAGTATTGACATCCTTGGAGTTTTTCACGGGTCTCTTGATCTTGATAGATTTTTACTATGAAAAGAGAAGGAATTCTGAATGCAGGTAGGCTTCGTCGGTCTCGGTAAAATGGGTGGCAATATGGTGGAGCGCTTGATGCTCGGCGGCCATCAATGCGTAATCTTCAACCGTACTGTTGACAAAATTCAGGAGTATGCAAAGAAGGGGGCAACTCCGTCTTCTTCGCTTGCCGATCTGGTGGGAAAAATCCC
>JBBRUI010000384.1:0-3599 GCA_038247945.1 Bacteroidota bacterium
CATCTGGCCTTTTGCCCATTTTGCTCCACCGAAGGCGATATAGCCATTATAATCAGCATCTTTTTTTGCATACTGATCAATTGCGGCACCGGCAGTTGCTTCTACAGAACCCATGTCGCCGAGTGCTGCGGTATACACATATCCAATCTGCATCATCGGAATGGTGCGGAATTCGGTGTTGAAGTATTTAACGCCGGAAGTTACTGCTTCATCACTCATTATTGTAAAGAATGCATAACCAATTCCTTCAACAGGCTTGATTTCGAAATCAAGGGCATTCTGAAGCGAATTATCTCCGACATACAGAATATCGGAATCCCAATGCTGATTACCATCATGGCTGTTATATTTTATAGCCACCGGGCCAAGGTCATATTTGAACCAGGCAGTTTGAATATCAACCGGATTTTTGATGTAAGCACCGGAAGTATACTTTGCAGCAACATCACCGGTGAACTTACCGTCCGCCGAGGCCAGTTTCGTTCCCAGTTTGACTGCGTTTTCATTCTTGAGGCCGTAGTACATTCCAGATTTGGTGTAATCCTTATCAAGATTACCGGCGAGTGTTGCATCTTTGTTGGCAACTTTCATTGAATATCCACCTGTAGCCCAGTTAGCGCCACCAGCACCTGCAATTGCAGCTAGATCGACTGCAGTTAAACCCGCAGCCTTGGCAACATCAGCTTCAGCACCAGTCATTGCATTAAAATTGGAACCAGCTGCTCCATATTGACCTAGTAGCTTTGTAACAAAAGCTGTCTGGGCGGCGGTCATATCAACCATGAAGGTACCGGAATTCCCACTCAAGCCTGACATGAGCATTGCGGACCACAGGCTGGTGTTGTCGGCGGTCATGGATTGCATACCGAAGCGGGCATTGGCGTCGCCGTATACGGTTACGTTCATATTGCCTACTTTTGCATCGAGAAGAGTCTGGTCGGTTTTGGCTGCAGCATCCTGGGCCCACAGTGCGGTTCCGAAAAGTACCAATACGGCTAGTACTGAACAAATCTTTTTCATAAAAATCCTCCAAATAGTTTTGTGACGGCTCGCCATGGGGCGGGGGGTCGTGTAGCTGAATTCAGTATTGCACTGCTTTTTTAAGATGTATACCGGGTATTATTACTAAAACCATGAGTAAAATTACCTAACAGACTTTTACCTTGTATATTCAACTATAGAAGTTGTATTTACAAGGTAAAAACAGTATATTATACAAATGATTGAAAGAATCACACAGATACATATACTTCGCGCTTCAATACGGACTAATCCCGTCACAACGATACTCGGGGCACGCCAGACAGGAAAATCGACGCTGGCTAAAACTTTGGGTGCGACACATTATTTCGACCTCGAAAATCCCCGCGACCTTGCCAGGCTGGAACAACCGCAACTTGCCCTCGAGAACTTGGAAGGACTTGTCGTTATTGATGAAATTCAGCGAAAAAACGAACTATTCCCCTTATTGCGATTTTTATGCGATGAAAACCCTCAACGCAGATTCCTGATACTCGGCAGTGCAAGCCGGGACCTCTTAAGACAAAGCTCGGAGTCTCTCGCAGGCCGCATATCGTATCTAGAATTACCCGGTTTCAGGATAAATGAAGTCTGCAGCGGGGCAAAGGAAATTCCCGAACTCTGGTTGCGGGGAGGATTTCCCAGATCTTTTCTTGCAGAGGATGACATAACCAGTTACCGTTGGCGTGAACAATTCATCCAGACATATCTGGAACGGGATATACCACTCCTCGGTATACGAATTCCGGAGGCAACAATGTTCAGATTCTGGACCATGCTCTCCCATTATCACGGCCAGATACTGAACTATCAGGAATTGTCTCGATCATTTGGCGTGTCAGATACCGCTGTTCGGCATTACCTTGAAATTCTGGAAGGAACCTTCATGATTCGGCTTCTGAAACCCTGGTATGAAAATATTGGAAAAAGACTGGTGAAGGCACCAAAAATATACGTACGGGACAGCGGAATATTCCATGCACTTCAGGGTATTCCTGATACTAAAAGCCTCTTGTCAAACCCTAAACTGGGAGCATCCTGGGAAGGTTTTATAATTGAAGAAATCATAGCCCGTTCATTTCTGCGCACTGAATCCTTCACCTACTACCGGACACAAGCCGGTGCAGAAACGGACCTGCTCTGGCAGAAAAACAACAAACGGTATGGGGCAGAAATCAAGTACGCCGACGCTCCGCGGATAACCCCTTCGATGAGGCATACGATTCAGGACTGCCAGCTCGAAACTTTGTTTATCATATATCCCGGCACTGATGAATATCTGCTTGCTCCCAATATTCGCGTCATCCCTGCCATCAAACTATCAGAACTCTTCGCTACGCCGTCCGTGTAAGAAACGCGATAAGGGCGGCACGAGAGGGAGTGCCGGTTTTTTTTAACAAAGCAGAAACGCGATTCGAGACAGTGCGGGGGGAACAGGACAGTTCAGTGGCGATTTCCTTGTCGCTTTGGCCGCGGATGACCAGGACGAGAACTTCGAGGTCGCGGTCCGTCATACCAAGCTCCAGAGCCCGCTCGCGCCAGTCTTTGCCTGCAGGGGAAGACAAAACGGACTGATCATCATTTCGTAGAGCGCTTACCAGTTTTCGCTCGAGACGTTCGCGTTCGGCGCGGGCAAGAGAGGCAAGGGATGAAATTTTAGCTGACAGTTCGCCCGCGTTGAACGGCTTCAGAATATAATCGACGGCGCCAGATGCCAACCCCGTTTTACGTACCTCGGAATCGGCCATGGCCGATAAAAAAAGAAACGGAACGGAGACACACGCGTCCATCGCAGAAAGCCGTTCCCGCAAGGCAAAACCATCCATCAGAGGCATCATCACATCGGATACAATCACCCGCGGATGAAAACCGCCTTCGACCAATGAAACGGCGGCTGCACCCGAAATTGCGGTATGAACGTCGAAGGAGCGAGACAGAACTTCGTCGAGAAATGCGAGCATATCGGAATCATCATCGACGAGAAGAATCGGAACCAAATCGGGATTGCCCTGCTTCCGCATTGGAGGCAGCCAAGCCGAAATGTTACGGGTCGGGAAGGGCTCTGCATTTTCTGCCTCACCGGAATAGAACGGAAAAGAAACCGTGAAGACCGAGCCTTCCCCCAACTTGCTCGCGACAACAAGCATGCCGGCAAGCGTTTTAACGATCTCGGCAGAAAGGGGCAACCCGATACCAAAGCCTGAATAGTCCGTACCGCCCACTGCGGAAGCGGCCGAAAAGCGTTCGAACAGATGGGGCATGCGCTCTGCAGAAATTCCCGGGCCAGTATCGGCTACCGAAAAAAAAGATTCTTTTCCCCTGCGACCTGATGTGAGCGTTATAGTGCCACCCTCGCCTGTGTGC
The DNA here is from genome assembly GCA_038247945.1 of Bacteroidota bacterium. GTDB lineage: Bacteria > Bacteroidota > Ignavibacteria > UBA10030 > UBA6906 > CAADGV01. The sequence goes on from JBBRUI010000384.1 coordinate 3,385, forward strand.
TTGAGCGCATTCGAAAACAGATTGTAGACTACCGTTTCGAGGAGAACCGGATCCACTCGGGCGACAGCTGCACCTGTGAGAGAAGTTTCAAGAACAATACCGCGCCGCGCCGCATCCGGCGAAAAAAGTGCGACATAATTTTCAAGCCAGACCGTAAGGTCAACCGGACGAAATACCGGTTGCACAGCGCCAGAATCGAACCGAAGAAAATCAAG
>JBBRUI010000385.1:0-3580 GCA_038247945.1 Bacteroidota bacterium
CGGCGGAATAACAAGATGTTCATTTCAGAAATCGATCCGAGCACATACCTGGAATCCTACCGGATGAGCGAAGGCGGCTCCGGGTCGGATACGATTGAGGGAACGCTCAAGATCCTGCGGCGCGATATCGGTCAGGTCTTTGCCACCGGCCACGCGGGCTGGTTCTTCGACTTCGGACATCTGAATCCTCCGTTCAAGGCCGGCAAGGGCTGGTACGATGATCCTCCGATGACAAAAGAGATCAAGTCCTTGCTGGATTTGGCAGCGAAGGAGCGGCCAAGGCTTGATATCAGTCCGGTGTCTGAAATTGTTGCGGTCTATGAAGCGAAGTCGTGGCTTGCGACCGCGAACTGGAAGGCGGAGGAGCCATGGGAGAATTTCGGTATTATCATCAGCGATTTCATCGGGCACTGGATGGTTAACTCGCAGGCGCGGACAATTCACCGAATCGGCGCACCGACGGATTTTGTCTACCGTTTCGATCTGAAGCCCGACGATCGCTCACGATTCAAACTCTTCCTCATGGTCAACACGTTCTATCTGAGGCCTGATGAAGTGAAACAGCTTCAGAATCTTTTCAAGGGAAGCGGCGCCACGGTGGTCTGGTTCTACGCTCCCGGTTACATCGGAGATCATAAGTTTGAACCTTCACAGATGGAAGATTTGACCGGCTTCTCGTTCAAGCGAATCGATTCACCCGGCTCAATGATGATCCGCTGCAAGATTGAAGAGAACGGGCTCAAATTTTTCAAGGACTTTGGCGTCAAGAAGCCGCATCATCCGCGCTTTGCAGTTGTGCTGCGGAAAGATGAGAAAATCCGTGTCCATGGCAAATGGACCGATAACGAAGAGATTGCGTTCGCAAGCAAGGAACACAACGGCTTCACATCCATTTATGTTGGGACAGGGCCTGTGCCGGTAGAACTGCTTCGCTGGATTGCGGAACGAGCAGGTGTGAAGATGTGGAGTTCAAAGACTGATAACGTCCGCGCAAGCAAGGATGCAGCAATGGTCGTGGCAACGGATAACGGTGAACGAACCATCACCTTCCCGCATCCCTTGGCTTCTGTGGAGGGCGGCCCGGCAGCGACTGAACACCGCCTTAAAATGGAATTTGGGGAAGTGAAGCTGTTTGTGAAAGGGTAGATGGAGTGTTGGTTTTGTGTCAACTTAATTTTAACTAAGTGATTTTTGAAACGAATGTCGAAATCAAAAGAAGATAAACCGCTTGTTGTCCGATGTCCGAACTGCAAACAAACACGCGAGCCTGATTACAACGAAACCACACGGCGTCATGTGTGTAGCATCTGCGCGGGTCCGCTGGACGCACAAGTGCTGATTGAAAAGAGGAAGCGAGGATTGAAGTAGGAGTGGACAACCCAAACAATCCTTTGCATGGCAAGACGCTGGAGATTATTCTGAACCATCTGGTGATTCACTACGGCTGGGAAGAAATGGGCAGCAGGATTACTATCCGGTGTTTCACGGATAATCCAAGCGTCTCATCGAGCCTGAAGTTTCTCCGCAAGACACCGTGGGCGAGGAAGAAGGTGGAGAAGTTGTATCTGGAAAGTATTGAGTTGTAAAGAAGCGAATAGATGTAACGTCAGCCGCGTTCAATCTAACAAAATAAAAAAGCCACACGTGACAGAAGAAAATCTTTCTGTCGCGTGTGGCTTTAAGCTTTTCGCGGGTAATGCTTACTTCGACAACAGCAGCTTGTTCACTTTGCTGAGTTGCACTTTTCCATTCGCATCCGTTGCAGTGAAATGCGCGAAGTAAACGCCACTTGACATTTCGGATGCATTCCATGTTGCGGAGTGATAGCCGGCTCCTTTACTTGTGTTTACCAGATCGGCAACCTTTCTTCCCAACACGTCAAAGACTGCAAGCGTAACATTTGCCTCCCCCGGCAACTCATACTTGATGGTCGTCGAAGGGTTGAACGGATTAGGATAGTTCTGACTCAGTGCAAACGCTGTCGGGACAGATCCGGTTGTTACATCCGTTGGTTGTGATGCTTGCACCCCATCCGAGAAATGAATACTGCCATCAAGATCAATCTGCTTGAGTCTGTAGTACCAGATTCCGGGAGTTGCTGAAAGGTCAGTATAAGAATAGCTGTGCGGGACAAGGGTTGTGCCGTGGCCGGGTAAAAAGGCGCCGGGGATAGTCTCGTATCCATCGACCATGCTCTGCGATTTCTGAACTTCAAATCCGTAGTTGTTGGTTTCTGATGCAGTGGTCCAATTGACGCGGACAGTTCCCTGACTATTGATCACCGTTGCGTTAAGGCTTGAAAGCTGAACCGGAACCGGTGCGACGATTGATTTTCCGTACGCCAACCCGCTGTCTACCCCATTTGTAAAGAAGAACAGATAGTTAGTGAACGGACCGAACGGAACGGAAAACGGTTCAAACCCGCCCTGGAGAAAGAGTTTGATTATCTTGAACCCGCCACCTGTCGTCGTGTTGAATGTCGGTGCCACCCTTCCAAACCCGTTCCCTGATGCGCCTGTTTGTCCAAAAGCAAGAACGAAGAAGCCATTGTAGGCGAGAGACCCTCCATCGATCGGGTCGGGTCCATAGGTGATACTAGGACAACCAGTATAGCCTGTCTCATATGCATTGTAGTAGGAGCATGGATATATTGATTCACCAATCGTCCGAATCCACCCCGCCGAGCCATGGACGCGGTATTCACCTCCGGTGCTCGAGAAGTCAACCATATTGAAGAATCCGCCCCCAATTACATAGCGAATCTTTATGTAGGACTGTGATTGAAAGAGTGTGTACTCAACGACACCGTTGGCAAAATTCATTGTTGCGGTTTTGCTTCCGTCGATGTTGCCCGTAACAACTACGTTTGTCAGTGGACCTCGAGGAGTCGAGGCATCCATGAAAGCACCCACCACCTGTGCGCCAGTTGCTTTGAGAACGCAACTCTTGATGCAGGATTCCACTCCATAGAGGCCGCCTGATTGCGTTCCCACGAAAGCTGTGAAGAAATCGTTTTCCAGTGTAACAGTGGGATAGAAAGTACCACTGCTGTCGGGGAACTCTTGAGTTCCGACGGTGATCTGGAACTGCGCATTTGCCCCCTCATCGAAAAAAAGAACGCTGCAAAACAGGGCAGCGAGTACGGCTCCGGCACGAAACTTCATCATCTTGTCTTTCTCCAATAATGGTTGATCTGAAATAGTATTTTTTAATTCCTGACACATGGGCAGGAGACATCTTGATAATTCGGGAAATGCAGAGAGAACATAGCGATAAAATCTTCTATAAAAAACGCAATGCAGTTAAGTGATTTAGTGATGCAGATAACAAGGTTACCCCAAAAAAAAATAACTCTGAATGTGTTAACATTCCCCAAAGAGGGGTAATTGGGATTTATGGGCTACATCAGGTCAATCGTTGAAGAGATAAGTTTCGAAAATGTTTTCTTTACGCGGTTACCCACTTCCGTAACTTCTGCGTGATTGAGCTTTGTGAGAGAGATTCCTGTTGCGAGATTTGTAACGCATGAGATGCCCAAAACTTGCATCCCCAATGACGAAGCGAGTGATGCTTCGAAGAC
>JBBRUI010000386.1:0-3572 GCA_038247945.1 Bacteroidota bacterium
CTTTGCCGAAACGGCTACGTGCAGGCAGGCTCGCAATGACTTTTCAGGGTACTTTTTAGACAGCCTCATTTTCCCGTCCGAAGGACCCCTTCGGGGAAGGGATTCCTTCGGAAAGGGTGAGGTCGTTTAGGAAGAAATAAAAAATCATAAGTGCGTAACACCAGTAATTAATTTGAGACCTGCTGAAAGCGGTGACGGCTCTGGGAGTCTGCCCGGCAACATACAAATGTAAAACCTATTTGTCGATTACTTTGACCGGCTGTTCTTTTCGCCGGCTGGTTTTCGATATCTCTTGTTTGGCTTCCACAAAAAAATCATTAAACTTTTTCTACAGCTTCTACTGGTTTCTTTATGAATGTATCTGCCTTTCGGCTCGTTGCCATTTTTTTCTGATCTTGTGCGAACATTTCAGCTTTTGCTTTTTCCATCTTGATAATCTTGAGTGTTTCTACTTCATCTGCTCTAAATTCAGATCGTAAAACCACAATTTGGGCTTCTGTTGCTGCACGTTTAAGTTCTAATCCGGATTGTTTGCTTTCAATTTCTTGTTGACGCAATAATTGTTCTGCATCGTCTTTCGCTTCTTGTGACAATCGAGCCGAGCCAGTCAGTACGCCTTCCGGACCAACGTAGACATTAAGTAATTCGATTCCGTGGTCTGTCAATTTAAACTCACGGATCTGATTAGAATGCGACATACCCCGCGATTTGAGAATATACATTCCTCTATTACGCTCACCACCAATTTCAATATCACGTAAAAGCAACCATGTATCTATCAGGGATGATAGAGACATATCTGTAAGCTCCTGGTTGTCGCCTGCATCCGAGAGACTTGCGAAGAATGCAGTGATATTCTTCATCTTCAAAAAATCCACAAGACGCAGCAACATTGTTTTTACTTCGGTTTGGTTCCCTCCAATTACGAATGCATCAATGGGGTCGAGAATAACAATTTGCGGGTCAACTTTATTAATTAATTTGATAGTAGTCGTCAGATGATGTTCCAATCCATGGAGTGTCGGACGTGTTGCATGAAACTGGAGCAATCCTTTTTTCACCCACGGCTCTAAGTGTATTCCAATGGAAGCCATATTGCGCATAAACTGACTCGGGGATTCTTCGAAAGCAAAATACAGAACCCGCTCTCCACGCACACAGGCTGATTCAACAAATTGGGCTGCAATACTCGTCTTGCCGGTACCGGCGGTACCTGAAACAAGTATCGTACTGCCGCGAAAGTAACCTTTACCGGACAGCATTGTATCGAGACGTGGAATACCGGTGGAAATTCTTTCGCGGGTTGAAATGTGATTCAATCCCAGCGAAGTGATAGGCAGAACGGAAAATCCATCCTCATCGATTAAGAAAGGATATTCGTTCGTGCCATGTGTTGAACCGCGGTATTTAACAATACGCAATCGTCGTATGGACGATTGATCGTTCACGCGATGATCGAGCAGAATGACACAATCGGAAACGTACTCTTCCAAACCCTGTCGTGTTAACGTACCATCGCCTCGTTCTCCGGTGACGATTGTTGTAACGCCTTTCTTTTTCAACCAGCCGAATAACCGTCGCAGTTCCATGCGCACAAGAGTAGGATTGGGTAGTGCTGAAAAGAGTGATTCAATCGTATCCAACACAACACGCTTAGCGCCGATGCTCTCAACTGCATGATGGATCCTGACAAACAAACCTTCCAAATTATATTCGCCGCTTTGTTCGATTTCACCCCGTTCAATGTGAATGTGCTCAAGGCAAATCTTTTTGCGCTCTACAAGGCTGTCCAAATCGAACCCCAATGAAGCAACGTTTGCTGTGAGTTCTTTCTCCGTTTCCTCGAACGATATAAAGACGCCCGGTTCATTGTACTGCGTTGCTCCGCGGACGAGAAACTCCATGGCAAAGAGAGTCTTACCGCAACCGGCGCCGCCGCATACAAGCGTCGGTCTGCCTTTCGGTAATCCCCCGCCCGTGATTTCGTCCAATCCTTGAATACTTGTGAGAGATTTTGGAAGGGTCTTATGTTGAAATTGTGTTTCTTTTTGCTTCATGATATTTTCCCTCGTTCTTTTTATTGCGTGAAATAAGATCTGTTATTGCTAATTTCGCTTGGTACCAAATCATCAGTTGAAACGCCCGTCGTCGCTTTGGGACACCGCAAAAAAAATGAATCGGAATGATGTTGAATTGAAGAAGCTCACCCGTTGAGGCTCTTGATCAATCGCGCAGCAGAGAGTTGGGTTCGTTCGTCGCTTGCGAGAAGAACAGGCAATATCATTACCTGCCGGAATTGTTCAAGCGCTTCCTGATTGCGATCCTGCTCTATATATAATTCGCCGAGTGCAAAATGGTGCCGGATAACTCCGGGCGAGAGCGCGATTGCTTTCCTGAGCGCACTCTCTGATTCATCATATCCTCCTTCCGGAAGGCTGCCGAGAAAAGTATTAGCCAACTGACGTTCAATCCAGCTTACGTTCCCGAGCGCCATGTAGAATGAGCCGAGAATGGAATAGGCGATGTCGTCGTTTGGGTTCAGGTGCAGACTGAAATTGAGTTCTTGCTTGATCATGTTACAGAGTTTTATCTTCGTTTTGCCACCTTCGAACATGGCTATGTTTCCGAGCGCGGCTGCCCGCCACGTGTGTCCTTCTGATTTCAAGGAATCTGCCTGAATGCAGCGATATGCAAAAGCTTCTCCATGTCGATACAGTGCAAGCTTCTGATCCTGCGGAGAGACATCGGCCATGCAAACAAATACCCGCGCAAGCCGCCAGAGCGCATCCACAGAATCTGCCGACGTGGTGAGGACGGAGTCATAAATTGCCTGGGCACGCTGGTAATCGATACGCGCAAACTCCCGATCACCCTGCTCTATCGATGACGGCGGAGACATTGTAAAGAGAAACAGCGAAATCCCTACGAGTGTATTCACTTATTGAAATGCTCACTTTCTGCCAGCTTGTTGGATAGAAGAACGGCTTTTATTCTTCTCTCCATACTGTTTTTGGTCAGACTTTGCTTATTGTAATTTATCACGTAGTAACGCAAACAGAATACATCGAAAGGTTGAAAAGATGATTAGTCCTTTAGAGTGATGTTATTGTCCGTTTACAGGTACGCAATATCATCGTATGAACAGGGCGATACAATCCTCGACCAAATGGCTTTGACGAAGATTACTGAAAGCAAGGCCGGACTGGATTCCCTTCTTGATACTCCTTATGTGATGTGGTATATTGAAAAATGAAGGAGATTAGTATTTTGATAAGTTTTTGTTGCATATTTGTTGCACGAAAGTGGGTCGAAGGGACACAATCAGTTAAAACATACTGAGTAAGCCGAAAATTGATTGCGGGAGTAATTCAGTGGTAGAATGCCAGCTTCCCAAGCTGGACGTCGCGGGTTCGAGTCCCGTCTCCCGCTCAAAAAAAAGAAAGATGACAAGCTGGACGTCGTCCCGACGGAGTCGGGAAGTCCCGTCTCCCGCTCAAAAAGAAAGATGACAAGCTGGACGTCGTCCCGATGGAGTCGGGAAGTCCCGTCTCCCGCTCAAAAAAAAGAAAGAC
>JBBRUI010000387.1:0-3568 GCA_038247945.1 Bacteroidota bacterium
TACGAATATAAAACGAACCTCGGACAAGCACAACTGATCAGGGGATGATCATCTCGCCATCTAACGTCGTAAACGCCTGCCCGCCCACCCTCACGCTTTTCACAACGGTCCCGCGAATATCCATGTGAATCGTGACTCTGCCTTTGCGGCCCATAACGTCGCCTTGTTCACCAATAATCGTAATCGTCTCTTCGACTTCTTTGCCTTCGAGCAGCCCCTGCTCAAACAAATATACGCCGAGCGGGCCATTAGCCGAACCTGTCACAGGATCTTCCTTGATTCCCGCTGCCGGAGCAAAGAACCGTGAATGCACGGCGGACTTTCGTTCGATTGTTTCGGTTGTGAACACACAGAGGCCGTCCAGTTTTTTGTTGGTGAGAAGCTGTGCGAGCGCAAAGAAATTCGGCTTCATTGCAAAGATTGAATGCAGCCGCCTGACCGGAACAAACAAATAGTTCGTCATCACCATCGGCAGCCGCGCATCGAATTCTTCCAGCGTGATGCTCAAGATGCGCATAACATCCAGCTTGAATTGTCCAGCCCGGTTAAACTCGGGAACCGGCAATCCAAAAAAAATCTCCATTCGCGAAAGACCTTTTTCCACGCGCACGGGTATCAGGCCCGAACGCGTCTCGAGATTGAATTCATAGGGACCCGGATTGTTCATGTTGAAAAGGCCGTCAACCGCCAGCACGTGAAAACTTGCAAGGATTGCGTGCCCGGAAGGAGGAACTTCCGCATCCGAAGAAAATCCCCTGATGCGCATGTCTGCCCCCGGGTGTGCTGCAGGAAGGACGAACGCAGTCTCCGAGACTGCCATTTCGCGGGCAACTGCTTGCATCTGCTGGTCGGTCAGTCCCTGCGCATTAAGGACAACACCCGCAGGATTTCCCATAAGCGGAATGTCCGTGAACGCATCCACCTGTTTGATATTAATTCGCTTGTACTGTTTGAGCGATGAAAGCGGAGGACTGAGCTTCGCTGTCAGTTGAGCGGGCGTTTCTCGTCGTCGCATCATTGCAGCCCTATGGCGATCAGTTCAGCCCGTTCACGAACAAAAAAAAGCATGTCGTCTTGTACGAAAAAATTCTCAGGGACCGCGGCGGATAAATTGCGACAGATCGTTTCACTGAATGCAATCGTACCGCTTTGCCGTTCGAGGATCTTCAGGATATTGTTCAGCGTGTCTTTGGATGTTGGGGACGCGGCCTCATAGTAACTGAAGATCAAATGGCGGGGCCGCTCAATACATTCTACATCCCCGGCAAGCAATTCAGGATTGTAGTGCTCGCGGATGGAAATGTTCGTGGGAGAGTTGTGAGTCGTAAGGTCGAAGACAGGTTCGGGCATCTCCGGATCTTGCACGCCCGGTATCTGCGGGTCCGGAATTGCAAGGCCGCCGCTCTTCATTTCTTCAAGGTTCTCAAGAATTTTCCCCGTCCGGTAGTCCAGGCCAAGAATCTGACGGTCGCCCCGTTCAGTCCACCGCGCTGCGTACAGCGCTTTCTCCGTCACCGCCTCCAGTTTCAGCTCATCGTTCTGCCAGAGCCTCGTTCCGGTCAACACATCTACAGCGATGATCGATTGATGTTCGGGAAGTTCCGGTGTTGCAAATTTATGGAGCAGCAATGTATCTTCGTGCACGGCTTCAATATCAATCCACCATTGCTCGCCGAATGTTGCTCCCTCCCACAACACTTCGCCCGTTTTCCGGTTCACGCAAAAAAAGGAAGCTTCTTTTTTTTCCAGATTCCTGCTTTCGCCGATGAGCTTGCCGGATGATGTGGGAACAAGACGCCATATAACCCCCGAGGCTTTGTAATGCCACGCGGGTCTGATTTTATTGGTCTGAAAGCCGAGCACGTTTCTCAAAAAATAATTTGCGGGAAAATTGTTGAATCAAGATAGCATACAAACATTGGAACTTCAAGCCGGACGATTTTTACTTGAAATGCCTGACCAGAATACTTTTCATTTGCTGAAGCGCGAGCGCACGGTGGCTGAGCGTATTCTTCACCGCCATGCTCATCTCAGCAAAAGTCTCGTCATAACCCGTGGGAACAAATACCGAATCGTATCCAAAGCCACCGGAGCCACGCGGTGCTTCTGTGATTGTGCCCCGACAAATGCCTTCCACAATCTTCTCAACGCCCGGCCCAATAAAGGCAAGCACACAACGGAACCGCGCAGCGCGCCGTCGCGGCGGCAAACCTTTCATTGCAGCAAGGAGCTTCTTCACATTGTCGGAATAGGAAGCACCCGGCCCCGCGTAGCGCGCTGAGAAAACTCCCGGCGCTTCATTTAAGTAGTGAACCTCAAGTCCGGTATCGTCACCCAATGCAGGCAGCGACGTCAACCGAAACACTTCGCGGGCTTTCTTGATTGCGTTTGCCTCCAACGTTTCCCCGTCTTCGGGAATATCTCCGACCTGCGGGAAATTGTCGAGCGTGAGAATTTCTATTCCTGTTTCGGCCAACATCAGTTGAAGCTCTTCTGCTTTGTGTTTGTTATGCGTTGCGAGGAGAAGTTGATTCATGAACGTCTCTGACTGATATGAACGTAATCTGTTTACACTCTTTGTAATAATTGTCGCAGCTCGCCGCGCGCATCATGCGTAATGGACTGTTCATCCAGCAAGGTGTATTGATTGCTCCTGTAAACCCATCGCCCATCCACCATAACCGAATGGACGTTCTCGGGCATGCACGAATATACGATCGAAGAGTAAATCGTTTCATCGCTTTGAGCGTCGATAGGATTCCACGTCCTGCCGAGATCCAGAAGTACCACATCGGCTTTCTTGCCGGGTTCAAGACTTCCGACTTCACGCGCAATTCCCAGCGTCGCTGCGCCGCCCAGCGTTGCCATCTCAAAAACAGAAAGAGCGTTCATGGCCGTGGGACCATAAATCGGTTTTTGCAGCAAAGCCGCGAGCCGCATCTCCTGAAACATATTCAGATTGTTATTGCACGGAGCGCCATCCGCGCCAAGCGAAACTGTTATCCCCTTTGCACGCAACGCAGGAATGGCGGCGATGCCTGAACCGAGCTTCAGGTTGGATGACGGACAATGAAGCACCTTTGCATCACGCTTCTGCATCAATTCAATTTCCTTGTCGTTCAGCCAGATGCAATGAGCAAGACACGTGTTAGGCTGCAGAATGTTGAGAGATTCAAAATACTCGATGTTATCCATTCCGCAGCGTTCGCGCACAGCGTCCATCTCGTGCCGGTTCTCCGCGGCATGTGTATGAAAGAGCATCCCGGAAAAATGTTTTGTCATTTCATATGCTTCTTTGATCAACTCATCCGTGCAGGAAAGAATAAACCGCGGCGCCACAGCATAACGAATGCGTCCGTTTGCCGAACCATGAACGTGTCCCGCATATTGTAGAGTAGAACTGAGAGAATCTTTTGTCGATTCTTTAAGCGGAGGGTGCAACGTATTCACATCCATCATCGCCTTGCCGACGAATGCCCGGATTCCGGTTTCGGTAACAGCGCGGATAACCTCCTCCTCATGATGCACGCTGCCCATATCCATGATCGCTGTTGTGCCCGACCGAAGA
>JBBRUI010000388.1:0-3565 GCA_038247945.1 Bacteroidota bacterium
AACTACGCAGACATCAAGACGGCAATTAAAACCATCAAGATGGGGGCGTACGACTTTCTTGCCAAGCCATACGATGTTGATGAACTGTTCAATACAATTCATCGGGCAATCGAACGGAAGGAGCTTTTCATTGATAATAAGTTGATGAAGAGCGAACTTTCACGCAAGGGGGGGAATAACGAACTCATCGGACAAAGCCCGAGCTTCTTGAAGCTCATAGAAAGCGCGACCCGTTTTGCAGACAGCGACTCGTTCGTTCTTATTCAAGGGGCAAGCGGTACAGGTAAAGAGTTAATCGCAAACCTGATTCATCGGCGAAGCCCGCGAAGTAACCGGCCGTTCGTTGCCGTAAATTGCGCGTCCATTCCGGATACTCTGCTGGAGAGCGAGCTCTTCGGCCATGAAAAAGGATCCTTCACGAATGCATATGCGTCGAAGCAGGGACTTGTTGAAGTAGCCAACGGTGGTACGCTTTTCCTGGATGAAGTCGGCGACATCAGCCCGACGATACAACCCAAGCTGCTCCGGTTCCTTGAGAGCGGCGAGTTCAGAAGAATTGGCGGGATAAACGTTTTAACTGTCGATGTGCGCGTTGTGACCGCGTCGAATAAGGATTTAGGAGAAGAAGTGAAGGCGGGAAGGTTCAGAGAAGATCTGTTGTATCGCCTCAATGTTGTAACGCTTCGTGTCCCGCTACTCAGAGATCGAAAGGAAGACATTCCTATTCTCGCAGATTTCTTCCTACAGAAGAAAAGCAAATTGAAGAATCCCAAGAAACTAAGTCCCGATGCGCTTCAACTGCTTATAGCGCATGACTGGCAGGGCAACATTCGTGAACTTGAGCACGCAATTGAAGGCGCTGTTCTTCTCTCCCAAGGCGAATTAATTGAACCAACGGACCTGCCGATGTACTACCATCGTACCGAGAAGGGTACGGTTTCGGATTCATCTGTTCCCTCGTTGTTCATATCTGATCCGAACATGAGTCTGGGAGAGCTTGAGCGGATGCATATTGAGCGAGTGTTGAAAAAGAATAAGTTCAACAGAGCAAGAACGGCTGAAGCCCTCGGTATATCAAAAAAAACCCTCTACCTCAAGATCAAGCAATATAACTTCAGCGACGCAGAGTGAGCCGCGGTTGGTTGGCCGCCAATATTTTTTTTTGACGCTGCAACTTTTTCAAAGTACGGTCGTCTAATCAAGTGACCAGTACTACGTACAACTCTCCTTAAGAAAGCCGACCGGGTCTGACCAACTCAGTTGGCTTTCTTCCTTTTCGCCGTCACGTTGATTCTTCCAAAACGATTGTCGTTATTTGTCGAAACCACGCCACATTCCTTCAACATGAATGCAACCAGGGAACAGGTTTCATGACCGAGAATGCCAGTTTGAATCCCGGCTTCGCGCAATCCGAAGAAAACACAATTCGTCGCGTAATCTTTGCCTCTTCAATAGGTACGCTGTTCGAGTGATACGATTTCTATCTGTATGGAAGCCTTGCAGCATTCTTTGGCGGATTGTTTTTTCCCAAAGGGCACGAGACTGCGGCGTTCCTTGCGAGCCTTGCGACCTTCGGAGCGGGATTTGCCGTGCGTCCTTTCGGCGCTATTGTGTTCGGGAGAATCGGCGATTTGGTCGGACGGAAATACACTTTTCTCGTAACGATCATTATCATGGGTTTGTCAACTGCCCTGATGGGACTTTTGCCGACATGGGATCAGATTGGAATTCTGGCGCCGATTCTCCTTGTTACGCTTCGACTCGCTCAAGGCTTGGCGCTCGGCGGTGAATACGGTGGTGCAGCGACCTACGTTGCCGAACACGCACCCAAAGGAAAGCGGGGATTTTACACGAGCTGGATTCAAACAACTGCAACGATCGGATTTTTTCTTTCCCTCGCCGTCATTCTTTCGACCCGATTATATTTTGGTGAGAAAGATTTCAAAGAGTACGGATGGCGCCTGCCGTTTCTCCTGTCGTTCGTCCTTCTTGCAGTTTCAGTTTACATCCGGCTGAAACTGAAGGAATCTCCTCTCTTTCTGAAACTGAAATCAACCGGAAAGGTTTCAAAAAATCCGATCAAAGAGAGTTTTGGGAACAAGACGAACCTGAAGTATGTGTTGCTCGCGTTGTTTGGCGCTACAGCCGGGCAAGGAGTGGTGTGGTATGCCGGACAGTTTTACGCACTCTTCTTTTTGCAGAATACGCTTAAAGTGGATTTTGTTACTTCCTATACGCTCGTTGCTATTGCGCTGGCGATTGGAACTCCTGCATTTCTCTTCTTTGGCTGGCTCTCGGATATCATCGGCCGGAAACAAATTATGATGACCGGATGCATTCTCGCGGCTCTCACCTATTATCCGATCTTTCACGGCCTCACCCATTACGCGAATCCTGCGCTTGAAGCAGCAATGGCAGAGAACCCTGTCGTCCTCCGCTATGATCCAAATGCTTCCTCCGACATCATGGCAAGAAATGATCTCGCACGCGAAGCCTTAACGAAGAAAGGTTATCCGTTCAAAACGGAAGCAATTAGTTCAAGCAAAGATATTTCGATGATTGTTGGATCCGTCAACGCCGGAAGCTTCAACGATCCAACATGGAGTGCTGCGTTGAAGTCTGCCGGCTATCCTGCAACCGCAAATACGAAGGAGATTAATTTCTTCATGGTCGTTGTGTTGCTCACGTTGCTTATGCTGTACGTAACGATGGTGTATGGACCGATTGCCGCGTTTCTTGTTGAACTTTTTCCGACGAAGATCCGCTACACTTCCATGTCGCTCCCGTATCATCTCGGTAACGGATGGTTCGGCGGATTCCTGCCTCTCATTGCCGCTTCAATTACTGTCGCCACCGGAAATATGTACGCCGGACTTTACTATCCGATTGCTGTCGCCATCATGACGGCAATCGTGGGCAGCATTTGGATCAAGGACAATAAGGATCGCGACCTGATGTACGATGAAGATGATGACGTACCGATGTAGGCATTTCATCTGCAACACAACAAATCTCTGCCTTTCACTCTTCTTTCCCCAACAAATCATCATTGATTTTCCAGCGGTTTTTTCGTTCTTTTGAACACAATTTTAAGGAACACCGCCCTGTGTCGCTTTTCGTAAACAGGGCTTTTTCCATAATAGCCTGCCTCGAGGGATTCATGCCTGCAAAGTTTCAAGGAGTAGATTATTTCAATGTCGATAGCCTGCTGAGCGAAGAGGAGATTCTCGTTCGGAATACCGTCCGTGAGTTTGTCGATGACAATGTCGTACCGATTATTGAGAAGCACGCACGTGAAGGGACGTTCCCCATGGATTTGATTCCGAAGATGGCGGAACTGGGACTATTTGGCGCGACACTTCCCGAAAAATATGGGTGTGCAGGAATGAATAACGTCGCGTACGGATTAATGACGCAAGAGCTTGAACGCGGCGATAGCGGTGTCCGGAGTTTTGCATCCGTGCAAAGCGCACTGGTGATGTATCCGATTTACGCGTACGGTTCGGATAAGCAAAAAGACCACTGGCTCCCGCGTCTCGCGAAAGGTGAAGCAATCGGATGCTTC
>JBBRUI010000389.1:0-3534 GCA_038247945.1 Bacteroidota bacterium
CACAACCAAACGGCCACCAACCGATGCTATTGGATGCACCGATACCAATAGTAAGCAGCAATGTTAGCACAAAAACCATCGGCACAAACTGCCGCATACGCATCTGGCGCGGATGCTTCTGCACCACCCGCACTTTCCAAAAACCATATTGAAAATATTGCGACCAGAGTTTCGAAAGGGAACTACGACTGTAATACTGCGATTTAATCAGAGGGCTCAGGAGAATCTTGCCGCCATGTTCACGAAGGCGATAGTTGAACTCATCGTCTTGATTGCGCACCATCTCCTCATCAAAACCTCCGATACTCTCAAATACGCTCCGACGCCATGCGCCCATGTAAACGGTGTCGACCCATTCTGCTTCGTCAGAGTAATGAAAGCGTCCGCCGCCAACACCATACGGTGAGCTTGTTGCACTCGCGATCGCACGAGCTACAGCCCCATCGCCAAAGGCATTCATCTTCCCTCCGACGTTATCAGCACCTGTGCGCGCAAGGGCCTCGACACATTGCTCAACATAGTCATGGTCAATTATTGTGTGGCCATCGACTCGAACGATTATCTCTCCACGCGCGTGTTGCAGTGCCAGATTCAACCCCGATGAAACTATTTTGCCGGGATTATCAATGAGTGCAACGTTTTGATGATTACGCTGAAATGATTGCACAATCCTTCGCGTGGCATCCGTAGACATTCCATCTGCTACGATGATCTCGAGATAATCAGAGGGGTAATCTTGTGATACAAGATTACCAAGACTCGCCTCGATAAAACGCCCCTCATTTCGAATTGGCATTATTATAGACACAAAAGGAATTCTCTTCATCATCTCAAATCAGCCAACCCCCTGTACTTATTACGTTTCGCACAACAGTACCAACAGCTTTTATAATTTCAAGCTCAAATTGTTTCGCATTGGGCGGTGGGCTTTCTAAACCTATGCAGATCAGTGCGATCAACAACCGAAAGAATGAAGTATCAGAGAGCAAGAGCAGAATTCGACTTTGTTCTCCCTGACGAAATTTGCTTTTTCAATGACCCACAATCTAGCTCTTTAATATAGTCGAATCAATGAGAGACAATGCTCTTTCGTAGACTGCCGCTGTCTGTTCGGCAACTTTGGCCCAGTTCATTTCGTAGAGCGCCTTTTCGCGCGCCCGCCTAGCCATTTCCGTCAACTCTTCCGGCCTTCCCAAAGATTCAACGATGATATCTGCTAATCGTTTATGGGAGTGAACAGGGGCTACACGCCCGTTGACTCTGTCTTCAACCAATTCCGTCAAGCCTCCTACATCCGTCACTACTACCGGAGTACCCAGTACCAAAGATAATGCTAATGCTCCACTCTGATCCACTTTCTCGTAAGGGAAGACCGACAGATCAGCTGATCCAAAAAAAACCGGCACCTCGCCATCGGGGACGAATTCTAAGCGCAGCAGTATTCTTTCATCTGGTATCATTAGTTTTGAAATTTTGGTCCTTATTTCTGCAGCGCTAATTCCCTCCGGCTTTCCTACGATCAGGAGCTTTACATCTGGGCATCGGCGTATGATGCCGGGAAAGATGGAAAGCAGCGCGCCTATTCCCTTCTCTCGCCGTAGTGAACCAAAGAACAGAATAACCTTTTCATCGGCATTTAGGCCAAGCTTCCGTCGAGCCACACTCTTCTCAATCGGCGTAAAGTCTGAGCCGATGCCACCCATTGTGATCTTATGGATTCTCTCCTGGGGTACAAGAAACTCCTTCATAAGGCCATCGGCGGTAGCTTGTGTATGAACGATCAGGAAATCTGCGAGACCATAAATGGCTTTGAAGTCCGCCACTTTTCCATGGCTCTCAACGTATGGTTTCGCGTTGTGCACAGTGTGAACTATCGGAATTCCCATTGCCTTGATCCGCCGTACAAAGTGCAAATCTACCAGTGGTAGGGGAAGCCACTGTGAGTGCAAGATGAGGGGTCTCATAGCACCACGTATTTTCCTCATAACGGTAAACCAATCCAAAGGGTGTTCTGCCCCGCATAATAATTTTCGGAGAATTCCCTGAGAACCAGTCCTTGTTGCCAGACGATGAAATATATGTGATTGTAATTCATCATCTTTAGAGTACGTTGAGTAGTCACCGTAGACAGAACGAGAAGTTAGTAATTCAACTCGAAGCCCAAGCTTGTTCAATTCATAACAAAGAGGCAGATTGTAGAAGGGAGTGTAGTTGGCTGGATCAAGCATATAAACTACTGAACTCAATGAAACCACCTCCTGAAATTCAAGGTATAAGTCAAATTTTGGGAACGATCCCGAATACGCTTGGCTGGAACGCCAGCGACTACTGTGAACGGTAAAACATCTTTCGTGACAACAGAGCCAGCTGCAATCACTGCACCCGTACCAATTCTCAAGCTGGGTAGAATTGTTGCTCTCGTTCCGATGCAGGTCTTATCTTCTATCTGGACTTCCCCTCCCACCGTTTTGTAGTTTGGATCATCATGGTCATGTTCCAACGTGAAAATAAAAACATCCCACGAGATGTCAACGTTGTCACCGATCGTAAGTCCTCTTCTCCCATCCAACAAGCAGCCGGAATTGATAATTACATTATCACCTATCACAATCTTCCAGGGCGCCAATACCCTCACACCCATGCTTACATGTGAATTCTTACCTATTCGCATCCGATAGATATGCCTGTAAATTGAGTGGCGAAGTGAATAGGAAGGTATTCGGCTAACAACGTGATTTGCTGTAGCGAGATAGAGATCGTGAATTATGTCTCGATACTTGTCTAGGCCCGTCGCCATTTTTCAGCCGTCTGTTTGTATAATTCAAAGAACTCTTCTGCAACGATTCGATCAGAGTACTTCAAAGCCACATGCTCGCGACCTTCTTGTGCAATCTTCTGGGCAAAATCTGGGTTATTGATCAAAAGTAACAAAGCTTCAGACAATGCCTTCGGATCTCCTGGAGAGACTAATAGTCCATTTTCTCCATTTTGGATCAAATCTGGTATTCCTCCGACGTTACTCGCAATTACGGGCTTTCCAGCGGCCATCGACTCAAGCAAAATACGAGGCAAACCTTCTCTATGGCTTGGTAAGACCAACACATCACACAGATCGAGAAGGGGGGCCACCGTTGGCTGTCGAGGAAGTACGGTTACAGTCGAAGTCAAATCGAATTGGGATATCATCGTAACTAGCTCCTTTTCGTAGGGCCCTTCTCCACAAAGAACTACATGTACATCAATACCAAGTTTTTTGAGAGTGTTAGCAGAGAGTATCAACTCCGACAGCCCCTTCTCATATTCGAAACGACCCGCATAGAGAACCACTTTTGAATTCTTCTGAATGCGAAGTTGATTTCTCCATTTCTCAGATTCTTCGGTTGACGGTGCACAAAACGGTGGTACACCATTAGGGATTTGTTTTAGTTTTTTTTCATTCACACCCCAACCGAGAAGTGATTTGTAAGTGTTACTATCAACTGCAATAACCCTTGAAGCCAATCTAGTGGGTCGCCGATCCAAGTAGGAATACAA
>JBBRUI010000390.1:0-3525 GCA_038247945.1 Bacteroidota bacterium
GTTCCGATACAAATCATCGGAACATCGCTCAGGGCGGCGCCACTTCGACTCTGTTCCGATACAAATCATCGGAACATCGCTCAGGGCGGCGCCCACTTCGACTCTGTTCCGATACAAATCATCGGAACATCGCTCAGGGCGGCGCCACTTCGACTCTGTTCCGATACAAAACGCGGGACTGCGCTCAGGGCGGTGCCGATTACGAATTGTGATTGAATTTGAAATTTAGTGAGAGGTAAGAAATGAAACTCAGCACCATGTCCATACAGCGGCCGGTGTTTGCCAGCGTCATGAGCTTCACAATTTTATTGTTCGGAATTATCGCGTTCACGCGCTTGCCGGTGCGTGAGTATCCGGATATTGATCCGCCGATTGTTTCGGTCGTGACGCTGTACCGGGGGGCGAGTCCGAGCGTCGTTGAAACCGGAATCACCAACATTCTGGAAGAACAGTTCGCAACGCTCGAAGGCGTCAAGACGATGACGTCGTCCAGTCGTGAACAGGGTTCCGTGATCACGATAGAATTCGAGTTGAACCGGAACGTCGACGAAGCAGCGAACGATGTGCGTGACCGCGTGTCGCGGGTGCGCGGTAATCTTCCGCGTGAGATCGACGATCCGGTTATTTCGAAAGTTGATGCAAATGCGCAGCCAATTGTCTGGCTCGCGTTGTTCAGCGAACAACACAACGGACTTGAACTCACCGATTTTGCTGACCGCATTTTGAAAGAACGAATCCAGCGCTTGCCCGGTGTTGGCTCTGTGTTTATCGGAGGGGAGAGGCGATATGCGATGCGTGTGTGGCTCGACCCGTTGCGCATGGCTTCACACGGACTGACGACGCAGGATGTTGAGAACGCGATTCGTAGCGAGAATGCCGAG
The DNA here is from genome assembly GCA_038247945.1 of Bacteroidota bacterium. GTDB lineage: Bacteria > Bacteroidota > Ignavibacteria > UBA10030 > UBA6906 > CAADGV01. Next base: position 882 of record JBBRUI010000390.1, read on the forward strand.
ATTCCCGCGGGAAGGGTGGAAGGCGCGGAACGGGAATTTTCCGTCCGGACGCGTGGAGAGCTTGTGAAGCCGGAAGAATTCGGCGCCATCATCGTTTCGCAAACCAAGGATGACGTGGTGCGTTTGCGCGACGTTGCCGAAGTGAATGTCGGCGCAGCGGATGAACGTACGCTTGCGCGCTACAACGGACAAGCTTCGGTTGGTTTAGGTATCGTCAAGCAATCCAAAGCAAGCACGGTGGATGTTGCAGCGGAAGTCCGCAAAGCGCTCGATGACCTCAAAGGACTTCTGCCGCAGGGCATGAAGCTGGACGTTGCGTTTGATTCCTCGACCTTCATCAATGATTCGATCAACGAGGTCACGGAGTCGCTGATCATCGCGATTTGTCTTGTGGTTCTTGTTGTGTTGGTGTTTCTGAAAAGTTTCCGGGCGACTGCGATTCCCTCGGTGGCAATTCCCATTTCTATTATTGGCGCTCTTGCCGCCGCGTACTTAGCAGGGTTTACTCTCAATATTTTGACATTGCTTGCTCTTGTGCTTGCAATCGGTTTGGTGGTGGATGACGCAATCGTGGTGTTGGAAAATGTGTATCGCCATATGGAGATGGGAAAAAGCCGGAGGCAGGCGGCATTCGACGGAGCCAATGAAATTGGTTTCGCCGTTGTTGCCACGACGATAACGCTTGTTGCCGTGTTTGTTCCGCTCGCATTTCTTACCGGCTCGGTCGGACGGTTGTTCAACGAGTTCGGCGTTTCGCTTGCTGTTGCAGTATTGATCTCCGGTTTTGTTGCGCTCACGTTGACGCCGATGCTGTGCTCGAAAATTCTCAAGCCGCTCCATCACACGGGCAATAACTGGGCCTCGCGTTCATTCGATAAGTTTTTCGACTGGCTGAATACGAAGTATGATAGCACACTGCGCTTCGCGCTGCGGCGCCGATGGCTGATGATTGGTGCGGCGGGATTGATAGTGTTGCTCAGTGTCGTGTTGTTCAACTTTATTCCGAGTGAGTTGGTACCGATTGAAGATCGCGGCATCGGATTTGGGATTGTCATTGCTCCCGAAGGCGCGACGCTGGATTACACAGACAGATATATGCGGGAGGTCGAGAAACGTTTGCTTGCGCTTCCGGAACGTCGGGCGTTGTTCTCGGCAATTGGATTGGGCTTTGGCGGGCCGGGCCGGGTCACAAACGGATTCGCCTTTCTCGCACTGAAGCCCCGCAACGAGCGCGACAAATCGCAGCAACAAATTATTCAGGAACTCTTCCCGCAACTGATCACCATTCCGGGCGTTCTCGCCTTCGTGATCAATCCTCCCAGCATTGGCGGGAGCTTCAGTTCAAGTCCGGTGCAATACGTGGTGCAGGCGGACAATTACGAGGAACTGAATCAGGCAGTGGGGATGGTGATCGGAGAAGCGTCGAAGCTTGGTTATATGATCAACCTGGACAGCGACCTGCGATTGAACAAGCCGCAACTCGATCTTACCATCGATCGTGAACGCGCAGCGGGACTCGGCGTATCGGTAACGGATATCGGTACGACACTGGAGACATTTCTTGGCGGACGAGCTGTTACGAACTTCAAGTGGGGCACGAAACAATACGATGTCATCCTGCAAATGAAATCTGCTTCCCGTGCCACGCCCGATGCAATCCGGGAAATTTACGTTCGCGGTAACGGCGGATTGGTGCAGCTGGCAAATGTTGTGCGTATCGAGGAGACACTTGCCCCGAAAGAACTGAACCATTACAACCGCGTCCGTTCCGCCACGATCTCGGCTAATCTTGTTCCGGGCGTGAGTCTGGGTCAGGCCCTCGACGATCTCGACAGGATTGCGGCGGAAAAACTTCCAGCCGGTATGAAGCGTGAATATGCCGGACAATCGTTGGAGTATAAATCATCGAGCTCGAGCCTGTACTTTATGTTCCTGCTTTCGATCGTGTTCATTTATCTTGTGCTCGCCGCGCAGTTCGAAAGTTTTGTGCATCCGTTCACGATTCTGTTCGCTGTGCCGCTGGCTGTGTTCGGCGCACTGCTGACACTGTTTATCTTCAGAGAGAGTTTGAACATTTACTCGCAGATTGGATTGATCATGCTCGTCGGCCTGGTGACAAAAAATTCCATTCTGATTGTGGAATTTGCGAACCAGTTGCGTGAACAAGGGAAGTCGGTTTCTGACGCTGTTATCGAAGCCGCAACCATCAGGCTCCGTCCCATTCTGATGACATCATTCTCGACGATCTTCGGTGTGCTGCCGATTGCTATCGGGCTTGGTGCGGGTGCCGAATCCCGTCGTCCGTTAGGCTTGGCGGTTGTGGGCGGAATGTTCTTCTCGACTTTTTTAACGCTCGTGCTTGTACCGGTGTTGTACACGATTCTTTCGAGGTTTGTAAAGGAAAAGTCAGAGGAAGAGGAGCGTGAAGTTGAAACGGTCAAGCCGGCAACAACCGGCGGGTTGGTTGTTGAAGGGAGATAATTTTTCTACTTAAGGTTGAATTCTCATGTCATAAATTAGATACGTGGTGGTTTTCTCTTTCATGGGTTTTCGTCTGGACTTCTAGAAATTAGTCTGGAAAGAAATTTGTCGTTCCTGTTCATAACAAGAAAATAAAAATTGTTTAGTTGAGATTGTTTCTTAA
>JBBRUI010000391.1:0-3506 GCA_038247945.1 Bacteroidota bacterium
AGTACCGGCAAAAATCATCCGACCACTGACGGCGGAAGAAAAAAAACACATCAGGGAGTCGGCGTTACATTACGTAGAGTACGCGAAAGGCTATTCGGTACAAGGGGAGTAGCGTGCAGGGAAACAATACATGAAGATAAAATTTTGGGGGACACGCGGTTTGTACAATGTGGAAAACATAATGGTCGTTAAATATTCGCGCACTACAGGCGATCCAAACCAGCGCATCTTTGATTTTGCACACGGCGCAGATGTGTTGATTCGCGACGCCACGTATACGCCGGAAGAATATCGGGAACGTGTCGGGGGGACATTCGGATTACCTCTTTGCTCTGAAGGTCGCAGCAGAAGCACAACTGAAGAAACTGATTTTATTCCACTATGATCCATCACATAACGACGATACAGGGGAAAGGATTGTGGAAACGTGCCGGCGCGAAATCAGATCAACAAAGTATACGTTCGTGTGCGCCGCCGCGGAAGAAGGAATGGAATTCGCGTGGTGAGGTGTGTTGGTGTGAAGGAGAAATTTCTTGACAATCACTCCGAGGGTATATATATTGCCGCCAGTTCAATAATTCGTCACTCATTCCACATCTCTTCGGGATACGAATGGAACGCGGCAAAGTCAAATGGTTCGACGCAAAGAAAGGCTTCGGCTTCATCGAGAAGCAAACCGGCGGTGATATCTTTGTACACATATCGTCACTGAAAGATGCCAAGTCATTAGAGCCGGGAGCGGAAGTCGAATTTGAAGTTACCGAAGGCAAGAAGGGTCCACAAGCATCCAATGTCGTTGCCGTATAAAGCCCACGACCATACAGAGTTGTAAACCCCGAAGGATATTGCGAGAAACAATTGCTTCGGGGTTTCGTTTATTTTACCGATGAGTACAAAAATGCCGTTCAGTTTTACACCATCAGATTTCAAGAAAATTGGAAAATTGCTTAACACTCGTCCAAAGGCAATGGGCGCGAACTATCGGTACGAAGTGTCGGGGAAGGAGCCGCACCGGAAACTTGCTCTCGAAATCTATCCTCACATTCGAATCGGGAATGGCAAGGGAAACCTTGTATCGGTGTATACTGAGTCGTCGCACTTGCAATTGCACTTTTGTTCCGGCTATGTGTTGAGTGAGATGTTGGGAGAAATTACGTTTGTCGGCGAGAAAGACGGCAAGCTTTCCGGCCTCATTATAGAGCGGGAAGGTGGGTGTTCGTTGTATGCAAACGTTGATCGTACTCTGCTGTCCGGAGATTTTACGCAACTCGGTCCGGAAGTAATGCTCTCCGGAATTGCACTTTCGCTGACTGATAGTATTCTCGACTCGCCGGCAGTATCGCAAAAACCCCCACGCAAACTTTCGCCGGCAAAGCGAAAAAAGAATGTTCGTTGATACCGGCATCCTTGATACACGCATTCCCCCTGCAGGCACTTAGACCGCACAGACAATCAGCGCAAATTATTTCCGTCTTCAACGCGCATCGCCGTTATCGTGTGAGGAAGACGCGTGTTCGAGAATTTGTGAAGAGGGTGCTCGGACAAAGAAAGGCTTGTGTTTCAATCGTCTTTGTCGATTCTCAACGATGCAAGTCCATCAACAGAACCTTTCTGGGTCATAACTTCGTTACAGATGTTATAAGCTTCCGCATGGAACCGCCCCCTGGCCTGGAAGGTGAAATATACGTCAACCTCGACAGGGCGAAACAACAAGCAGAGGAATACAACGTAAGTTTTGCAAACGAAGTTGCCCGACTTGTAATTCACGGAACTCTTCACTTGATTGGATGTGATGACGTGAATCCAGGCGATGCCAAGAAAATGAAATTATTAGAAGATGCGCACGTGCGGTACTGGTTCGCTCCCTCCATACGAAAGGAAAGAAGTTGAAAGAACGGATTGTTGAGATACTTGTTTTTCTGATGTCTGAGATTGAAACGGACAAGCGACTGAATGAAATTGATTTGGGTGGATTGAAAGAAAAGGGATACACGCAATCCGAAATCAGCGCCGCGTTCAGTTGGTTGTACGATAACCTGCCTGTTCATGAGGGCCGCATTACGCTGCAGGGGAATGCTTCTCGTGAATCCCGCCGCCAATTGCACGATGCGGAGAAACTGATCATGACCACTGCCGCCCAAGGATATCTGATGCAGCTCTACGAACTGGGCCTGATTGATAACAGAGACATGGAAGGCGTCCTTGATCGCGCCATGACCGCGGGTTTTGAGAAACTCACGACGGGCGAAATTCAGGAAATTGTTGCTGCCGTTTTGTTCACCAAAACAAACCGATGGCACGAACGGCGATTTACGATGAACAACAACGATACGATTCATTAATGGCGAAGAGTAAGACAAAAAAGAAAGAGACTGATCAGATTCCCCCGCCGCCGGTTGAAGCAAACGGCGAGGAAGCCAGCCCGAAACCCCGCCGCAAAAGGCGTACTCCGAAAATCGTTGACGCGCCTGCGAACAACGGCGCTGCCTTGATTATTGTGGAGTCACCCTCCAAAGCTAAGACGATCAATAAATACCTTGGCAAGAATTATCGCGTCGAAGCGTCGGTCGGGCATATCAAGAATCTGCCCAAGAGCAAACTGGGCGTTGATGTCGACAACGGATTTCAGATTACGTATGAAATAATCAAAGACAAGTACAAGGATAAGACGGAGATAATAGAGAAGCTCCGTGCTCAAGCTGCAAAGGCATCGTCCGTGTTCATTGCGACTGACCCTGATCGTGAAGGCGAAGCAATTGCATGGCATATCGCACAAGAAATTGAATCTTCCAACAAGAATATTCAACGCGTTCTTTTTCACGAGATTACGGAGCGGGGAATTACGGAGGCAATGCAAAATCCCCGCAAGATTGATGTGAAGCTTGTCGATTCCCAACAAGCCCGGCGGGCGATGGACAGATTGGTAGGCTATAAAGTTACGCCATTTCTTTGGAAGACGATGTATTTTGGCGCTCTTTCAGCCGGACGAGTACAATCCGTCGCGGTTCGATTGGTGTGCGAACGAGAGGTGGCGATCAACTCATTTATCCCCGAAGAATACTGGTCGATTGTCGGTGAATTTGAGGTTACCGGAAGTGAGCCATTTCTCGCGAAGCTGTTCAAGGTTGCAGGGAATGATCCTGTCATTGGCAACGCGACGACCGCGGAAGGATATGTGAATGACATCAAGAAGCAGAGTTACACTATCGCAGATGTCCAGCGGAAACCCGTCAAACGAAATCCACCGGCACCATTTATTACCAGTACGCTGCAACAGGAAGCAGCGCGCAGACTCCGATTCAACGCGAAGCGGACGATGATGTTTGCGCAGAAGCTGTATGAAGGGGTCGAGTTGGGGGATGAAGGCCGTGTCGGTTTGATTACGTACATGAGAACCGACTCCACTCGGTTGAGCGATGACGCCGTGAAAGATGTTCGTGAATATATCTATTCAAATTATGGTAAGGAATACGTCCCGCCGACCGCACGAGAGTTTAAGAAAGGCA
>JBBRUI010000392.1:0-3455 GCA_038247945.1 Bacteroidota bacterium
AATAGCCGAGCGCAAGTATGCCTATAACGGAATCGGTAACGTGCTTTCGCGCACACGTCAGCGTGGCACGGAACCAGTCGAATCCGATGTCTTCGGGCACAATATCCGCGCCGAGCTTATTGCAGCCAGCCTCGGGGGAACCAATGCCGTTTCGGGCGATTATGGCTACACCTACGATCCAATCGGTAACCGGACTGTGGCGACTAATCGCAACGAAATTACAGCGTATACGTCAAACGAACTCAACCAATATACCAATATTTTTTCTGAGATCGGATTCATTCGCGAATTCGATGACGATGGTAATCAGAAAAAAGTGAAGACCTCCACTGGTATCTGGTCCGTTCAGTACAACGCCGAGAACCGTCCAGTTGTGTGGACGAATGCAACGGGTATGATTGTTGAGATGGACTACGATCACATGGGAAGGCGCATTCAGAAGAAGGTTTCCGACAACAATGGCATGCAGTCTGACCAATTTTTTGCCTATGCTGGTTATTTGCAAATCGTCTCGATGGAAACAAACACTGTTACGACTACCTATTGGGATCCAACCGAGGCCATTGCCACGCGTCCACTTGCGATGAAAAACAGTGGTGCCGTCTACACCTACACCCATGACTTGACAAAGAACATCATGGAAGTATTGAATTTAAGCGGAACTCAAGTTGTCGCCTACGACTACGAAGTCTGCGGAACTATGACTGCTAGCACTTCCTTCATCAATTGCTTCGGTTTTTCGTCCGAATACTACGACGCAGAACTTGAGTGTGTGTATTACAACTACCGTCACTACAATCCGGAAGATGGAAGGTGGATTGGTCGGGATCCGATAGAAGAAGAAGGAGAGATTGCTCTTTATGCGTTTGGCCGTAATTCAGCAAGCAATAATTTTGATTACCTTGGTCTGATGAGATATAACCCCAAGAAACTGGAATGTTGTACTTTAGGAAAAGTGAATGAAGGGAATGACCTTCTGGTGTCAATATATAATGATATAAACGACACAATGGAAATAGAAAACATTCCCCATCATGGCAGTGGCGAGGATTCTTCATGTGCCGCGGTGAGTATTAGTGTGTTAAATCGGTTGAATGGGAAGGTTCCTCCGTGTTGGTCATGTGATATTGTAAGAAGAACAAAACAGCCTTTTGGTTTTGTTTGGAGGGATCACTGGGTTGTTATCTGTACTGCATACAGTCTCAGAGGAGGTTTTCTAAAGGAAATAATCTTAGACTATTGGAAGCCGAGACCAGCAGGGGAAAGTCCCAACGATTGGTTTTATTTGGAGTATCCTCACTCAGATCCCGATAACCCTCCGAGCGCTGTCCCACCTGTTCCTTGTTGTCCTGAAGAAGAGAAGGAGAGATAATTTTGAAAGAAATACAGCGGTTTTTTACAGCAATATGTGAAAAAACAAAGCGAAATAGTGAAACGACCCTCTTGTTTTTCTTCTGGTGCATCATTGTAGGCCTCCATGCGATTTTTATGCCATTACTTTGTCACTCGGGAGAGTTAAAGAGACTGCTTGCAATCGGATTATATGGATACTTACTTCTTCGCATTTTCTCTTTGTGGCTAAAACCCGAGAAAATACATAAGAATAGGTTGTTTACATGGACTATTCTTACCGCTCCATTATGGTTTGAAACAATTTGGTTCTTTCTCATTGAATCACGATTGTGACCTATCTCTTCAGTTCTCCCCTCATCTCCGGCATGAGCACTTCCTCTGGCCATGCCTGGAGAAAATTCGGGGCTGGGGTCTAAATGAAGCTTAGACACCTCTATTCCTACGACACCCTCAATCAACTTTCCTCCATCGTGTACAGGCAAGGCTCCGATCCTGATCCGAACACACCCGATGTCGCCTTCACCTACAGCCGTCTCGGGCAACAGCTTTCCGCAATCACAACCGGCGTTGCCACCAACCTCTATTCCTACGATCCCGCCACGCTTGAACTCATCACCGAAACGCAAAATGGCGTTATCATCAACCGCTCCCGCGATATCTTCGGACGTGAAAGTGGCATCGCTTTAGAAGCCGATTACGATGTCAACTACGCTTACGATACTTTCGGCCGTTTCAGTGCTGTTACTAGCGACTCGCTACTCGCCACTAACAACTTCTCCTACTCCTATCTTGCTGGTTCGCCGATCATCTCTGGTATGACCGCCTCGGCCGGTCACGCTTGGACACGCAGCTACGAGCCCAATCGCAATCTCATCACATCCATCACCAACTCCTTCAACGGCAATCTCATCTCCGCCTTCGATTACGCTAACGACGAGATTGGCCGCCGCACCGCTCGGCTTGATTCCCAACTTGCCGGGGTTGCAATCACCAACGCGTTCGGCTACAATACCCGCTCAGAGGTTAAAAAATGTTGTTTAAAGGGAATGAATCAACCTGGTATAACTGAGCAAGCGTACTTAGAATTTCGTTTTTGTGCTGAGGGCTCGCTTGCGCGACGTAAATTTGATTATAAATGTTCAGACTCCAATACGGACCCGAAATTACCTCCTCTGCGGGATTTTTATTGAAATGAAACCACCACCATTTATTGTTTCCTTGTTACAATATTGTCTTCGAGTGTTCACATTCTCTGCTAAAAAGAAAAACTGAATCTGTTCCATTTAAAAATTCCCTGCCTTTGGGTGTCACGTCGGACTGGTCTATGATGCAGATGTCGGATTACATCGATCAAATATGTTTACTCGCTCATGTTGATTTTGTAATTATTGGGAACCGAGTAATTTTTGTAGAAAGAAAAAACGAAGATCAAGCGTTTAGAAACGGAACAAAATAACTCGGTTTAGGGATATTGGGGTGTTTTGTTGGCGGAATAACTGTTGTTGCCTTTATTCTGACCGTATTGTAAGACCAAATTAAACCTGCGTGATTTGGGATGATGATCATGCAGGGCTACGGGATGGGTTTTTAGCGATTAGCGACGGACAGAGTCCGAGAAAATCCATTCCGATTCGCGGGAATTCGTGGGGAAACAGGTAGTTGAGCAGAGCAGCGGAAAGGGGTAGAATGTTGACATGAAAAGGCGAGGAGACAACAAAGAGCTTACCTCAGAATTGGAGAACATCCGTGGCAACATTACCATCATCTTGACGATGTCCACGAGCATCTTTGCGGGCGTTTTGAGCGCGGTCGGTCTCTGATTCTCCGGAAGATCCTGAATCTTGATTTTTTTCGGTGTCTGCCGGCGTTGCTTGAGCAGGTCTTTGTATTCGGCTTCGATGTGCTGGAGCACCTCGATCATTTCGGCTCTTTCCATAACGGCGGCGGCATCGTTTTCCGTCGTGGTGGCACCCATGCGCGCCTGCTGCCGGATGCGAGCTCGTCGCTTCACGGCGACGGCTCGATCGAGGGTCTTGCGCTCGGGGTTAACCACCTCTAAAGTGCCAGGAATCTCCTCTGTTCCATATTGTATAAGTCCATCT
>JBBRUI010000393.1:0-3437 GCA_038247945.1 Bacteroidota bacterium
AATCTCCGTTCCCTTAACAACGATGGTTTGATTTTTCTTTGCCATTAAGATTTCTCCTTTTCATCAACGATTGGCAATCTCTTCCTCCCTGCCTGCCGGTTTACCCGCCAAAGGAGGGCAGGCAGGCGTCAACCCGTACAACTCATAGACTGCGGCATCGATCTGGCGGTCGAGGGATTCGCATTGCATTTCGAGGCGGTTTACTTCGGCGTCGGTTTTGTCGAGCTTCTCTTTTCCGAGCATGTTCAATTTCTGTCGAAAGTTTTTGTTGTTGACCCCAAAGGGGTCACATATTACAGGTTGGGGCAACGCCCCAATCAAATAACGCGGTTGAAGATGAAACCCTGAAAGGGTGATATCCCCATCAGTCCCAAACATACCGTTCATCGTATTCGATTTGATACTCCTTCAGGAATGCGAGGCATTCCTCCTGAAACGTTTTGTGGCGATGATGTTCTTCCTGATTGCGAATGTACGCGACCACACGTTCAACTTCGGTTTGCCCGACGGAAAATGCGCCGTATCCGTTTTGCCACGAAAACTTCTCGAGTATTCGCCCTTTCGTCTTCACCCACGTTGAAGAACTCGCCTTTACTTCTTTGACAATATCCGCAATCGTTATGGTTCGTGACAGAGAACAAAGAATATGGAGGTGATCCGCAACCCCGCCGACCGTGAGAACCGGACATCCGCATTCATTGCAAGTCCCTCCGAGATACGCGTGCATCTCCGAGCGAACAGATTTGTCAATCAGAAACGGTTCGCGGTTTTTTGTTGAGTAGATGATGTGAACAAGCACGTTGGCGAGCGAGTCCGTTGTACTTCGGCTCGAGGAATTTGCAATAACTGACAAACGCCCGCCACGCGGAAGCCTTCGACCGGAACTCAACCATCGTCGGATCTTCGATCTGCTTATCCTCAAGAAAGCGGATGAAAACGAGGCGGTCGATTGTTCGCTGTACGGCTTCGGTCAATTCTTCTCCACTGAGGTTGGGGTTCTTTGCTTTGAACGTGTGCGCCAGTGTATCGCGATAGCCGTCGAGCGCAACGAGAAATGCTTCATCAACCTGCTGGTATTTTCCTCTTTGTACCGCTTTGCCGCGGGGTTTCGGCAACTCGGCGGCCCGCTTTTCGATTGAGCCATTAGCGACTGCTTCACGTCCGAACAAATAAAAGATGCGGGCAAACTTTTCTTCGTCTGCATAGTCGGTGTAATGAAAGACTTCAATCTTTCTTTCGAGCGCCGTGGCGATGTCCGGCTTGTAGCGGCAATCGAGAACGTGGAACTCCTGGAAGTCAGTCAGCACGGCGATGGGCGTGTTTGAATTCCATCCGTAACGGATTGTCTGATAATAGTCGTCGAGGTTGGCAAGATTGCGGGATGGCTTCTTCGCTTCGGCAAAGAATTTCACGTCACGAAAGTTCGGGGCTGTGAAGAACGCATAATCTGCGCGGCGCTGCGTTCCTTCCGTTCGGACCCGGTTTTCAATATTCACTTCCTGTTCGTATGGATTCTTCTGGCGTGTGTGCGTTACATCCCAGCCGAGCGCGGTGAAGAGCTTGTCAATGAAGTCCGGCCGGACTTGCGACTCCTGATAGGCAGGAGAAAGATATGCGGCTTCTTGTTGTTTGAAATCTGCAACAAGCTGCCGGACAAGTTCGAGGGAGTTGTTCATGTACGAAAGTTAAATGAGAGTTTGTTGTTTCGCCGCCTCCAACGTATTCCTCATTAGCATTGCAATCGTCATCGGCCCGACGCCGCCGGGCACGGGAGTGATTGCGCTTGCAACCACCGATGCTGAGGCGAAGTCCACATCTCCAACAATCTTGTAACCGCTTTTTGCCGAAGCATCTGATACTCGATTGATGCCGACATCAATTACAACGCAGCCGGGCTTTAGCATATCGCCAGTAATCGCTTCGGCTTTCCCAATTGCGGCAACGACAATGTCTGCTTGTCGAGTGTACTGAGCAATGTCGCCGCCACCTGTGTGCGCGATTGTAACGACTGCGTTGGCTCCCTTCTGTTTTTGCAGGAGAATGTTCATCACCGGCTTGCCAACAATGTTGCTTCTGCCGACCACAACCACATGCTTGCCCGCCGGGTCGTTGCCGCTTCGGATGAGAAGCTCCTGCACTCCCGCAGGCGTGCACGGCCGCAAACACGGTTGCCCGATCACGAGCTTGCCGACGTTAACGGGATGAAAGCCGTCCACATCCTTGCGCCAATCGATTCGCTCAATGATTTTGTTCTCGTCGATTTCTTTTGGCAGCGGAAGCTGGACAAGAATTCCATGCAGCTTCGGATCGGCATTATATTCGTCGATGAGCCTGAGCAGATCATCCTGCAGCATCGTCACCGGAAGTTTTTGCGTAACGGAATAAAAGCCCATCTCTTCGCACGCCTTCCCTTTTGCCCGCACATACACTTCCGAAGCAGGATTTTCTCCGAGCAAAATAAACGCGAGTCCCGGAACGACACCCGTCTTCTGCGTCAGCAATTCGGTTTCCCGTTTTACTTCTTGCTTGATTTGTTCGGCAATGGCTTTGCCGTCGATAATTTTAGCTGTCATAAAAGAATTACCACCAAGTCACCAAGGCGCCAAGAATGTTTAGAGGATGATGCGTTTTATTCCGTCCTTTATTAGAACGACATTAAAGTTGATAAGAATGCCTAATCTCTTTTTTGTGAGTTTGAGATATGAAAGAATTTGGGCTTCGTATACCGGAATCATTTTTTCTACCGCCTTAAGCTCGACAATAACCAATCCATTGACAAGCATATCAAGTCGCAGTCCGGCATCAATCGTAAGTCCATCATACACTATTGGGACGATAATTTGGTTTTCGACCTTCAATCCGCGTGATCGAAGTTCATGTGAAAGACAAGCTTCATAGACTGTTTCCAGAAGTCCGGGACCAAGAGCCCTGTGAACTTTCAGAGATGAGTCCACGATAAGAGAAGCTATGCGGTCAGTTTCTTTATCAGGCTCTTCAAACATAACGAATAAATTCTACTTGGTGTCATTGTGCCTTGGTGGTTTGCTTGTTTGAATCCCTTAACCGAACGCAGGAAACACCACACTCTCCATCTTCAACGCCCGTCCCGTTTCTGCGTCGGCTTGCACATAAACTGCGCAGAGACGAACATCATGCGACGCCACTTCGTATTTGTGGGGAGTCTGCATCATCATGCGTTTGAGCGCTAATTCTTTCTTCATCCCCAAAACAGAATCGTAGGGTCCGGTCATTCCCACATCTGATTGGAACGCTGTGCCGCGGGGAAGGATTCTTCCATCTGCCGTTGGAGTGTGCGTGTGTGTGCCGATGCACGCCGTAACTTTGCCGTCAAGGTGCCACCCCATCGCCATCTTCTCCGCCGTTGCGTCGGCATGGAAGTCCACGAAAATAATTTTCGTTTCCTCCATCATCTTGCT
>JBBRUI010000394.1:0-3401 GCA_038247945.1 Bacteroidota bacterium
AGGAAAAAATTGCCGCGCATTCTGTTCAACTCCACAATGCTTCGTTGGATGTGCTTATTAACAAGGAAAAGCCATCCCAAAAGGATACGACAAATCCACGGATGCCGCATGAGATGGTTGCGTCATTGAAAACTCCGATTCAGTTCGACAATGTGAATATCATCAATGCCCGCCTGCTCTATGGAGAGCGGATGACCCCGAAAGGCGCGGCGGCGCTGATCAAGTTTGATGATGTAGGAATTACGATGAAAGGTATTTCGAACCGCGGGACCGTTGTCATCAATGCGCAGGGGCTGTTTATGAAAGAAGGTAAGATGAACATTCAAATGACCCTTCCCCTTGCCGGCCCGGATTTTTCACTTCACTATACCGGTTCAGTCCGCTCAATGAATGTGCAGGCGCTTAACCCGTTTCTCGTCATTGCCGAAAAAATGCGTATCAAATCCGGATACCTTCGTGAAGGATCGTTTGACATCCGCATCGCCCGCGGGCGCGCACGTGGAAGCGTGCATGCAATCTACAAAGATCTAACAGTCGCCAAATTGGACGAAGAGACACTTGCCGAGGATGGAATATTTGACAGGATCACATCATTCCTCGCCAACTTTCTGAAGTTGCGAAAGAATAACATTCCCGAAGAATCCTCCGAGCCGCCAAAAATTGGTAAAGTAATCTACATCAAAAAGGCAGACGACCCTTTTTTCCGTGTCGTTTGGTTTTCATTACGGAGCGGCATAGCTGACATAGTGGGATTTTGAAGCCGTCCGGGTAATGTTTTCGTGAACTTCGGTGTTAAAAAAATTGTCGGTTGTATTGCTGGATCGAAAAGACAGGAAGATTGCGATGATCACAAGATCGAAAATATTGTCCAAACAAATTGTCGCGTTCACGTTCGGTGCGTTCATCGTAACAATGATTTATGCCGGATGTGAAAGCACACCCGAAAAAAGAATCGAGAATGCAGAAGAAGGACTGCATGAGGCAAAGAAGGAAATAAAAGAAGCTATCAAGGATGCCCGGACAGCGTACCGGGATGAATGGCACACATTCCAATTTGAAATGGAAGCAAAGATCAGGGACAGTGAATATCGCATGAATGAACTAAAGCGAAAAATGGTTAAGGCTGATGGAAAAACCAAATCAAAATTCGACAAAGAGATCGAAGCAGTAGAGCGGCAAAATGAAAACCTGAAGCATAGGCTGGCGGAATACAAGGATGAAGGAAAAGAAAAATGGGATGAGTTCAAAACAGACTTTGCCCGCGAAGTCGAAATAATTGAGAAGTCTTTATCGGATTTGACCGACCTTCAGAAAAAATAGAACACAACGTTTAGCCGGGGATTATCCCTGCCAGGCTGGAACTAAATACCTCAGGGATGAATTAGTACTAACAACAATCATCACTCACAATTCGAAGGGATATCATCATGCAGCAAATTCGGTTTACTCTTTCTTTCCTGATGCTCGTGCTTTTTTCGCTCGGCACAGGAACAGCTCAAGAAACGAAAGGACGATGGGCACTTGGCTTTCACGGCGGCGCCAATATGTGGTTTAACGATTACAACCAACGGGCAGTCGGGCCGGGGGGAGCTATGGTGCTGCGGTATGGTATAACGCGCGCATTCTCGGCAGGACTTCTCGCCGGATTTGAGGAATTGAAATCAAAGAATACACTCCCGATCCCAGCGGGGCAATTCGATTATCTGAAACTGCATGCAATTCCCGCAGCATTTGTCGGATGGATTCATTTTGCGCCCGGTAAATCGGTCAATCCCTATTTCTACGTAGGTTTCGGTGCGATGATCTACAAGCGATTGCGCGGGGGTGGAATCTACGTCCCGAACGGCGACAGCCGATTCCAGACCTCGATTCTTGTGCCGGTTGGTGTTGGCCTTGAGATCTTTGCAGGAAAGAAAACCGCCATTGTTCTTGATGGTGGATATCGGGCAACGGATGATTTTGTCGATATGGTCAAGCAGGGAAAAATCGGTGGATACGCGAGTGCGAAAGCGGGCTTGAATTTCTACCTGGGCAGAAGCGATTATGACGACGACGATAACGACGGTCTCACCAATGGCGAAGAAGCCACTCTCGGGACAAATCCTGACAATCCGGATACAGACGGCGACGGTTTGAAGGATGGCGAGGAAGTAAAGCAGTACAAGACAAACCCCCTCAAAGCCGATAGCGATGGCGACGGACTTTCAGACGGAGATGAAGTAAACAAATACCGCACCGATCCCTCGAAGGCCGATACGGATGGCGACGGTTTAATGGACGGCGAAGAAGTGAATCAGTACAAATCCGATCCGCTGAAAACCGATACCGACGGCGACGGCTTGAGTGATGGAGATGAAGTGAAGAAACACAACAGCGACCCGTTGAAGGTTGATACGGACGGAGACGGACTTTCTGATTATGATGAAGTGACGACGTATCGAACCGATCCGTCGAAGGCCGACACCGACGGTGACGGGTTGTCTGATAGCGATGAAGTCCGTACGCACAAGACCGATCCGACGAAGTCCGATACAGACGGCGGCGGGATGGCGGACGGCGAGGAAATTAAACGTGGATTAAATCCTCTCAATCCGAAGGATGATGTGTTGAGACAAACAATCGTTCTTGAGAGGGGCAAGACAACTATTTTGCGAGGCGTTAATTTCGAGTTCAACAAGGCAACGCTGACGAAGGATTCTGAAAAGATTCTTGAAATGGCGTACGATGCACTTGTTGCTCAGCCGGATATAAAGGTTCTCATTGTCGGCCACACCGACTCCAAAGGTTCAAATGCGTACAACAAGAAGCTTTCGCTGCGACGTTCACAAACGGTGAAGAACTGGATGGTGGGAAAGGGCATCTCGGCCCGCCGCATGACAGTTGCAGGCAAAGGCGAGGAAGAACCGATCGACGACAACAGTACCGAGGATGGCCGGGCGAATAACCGGCGCATCGAGTTCCGCGTGCTAAAATGATGAAGTAAAATCCTGAACGTTCCGCTCTCAGTTGAGGGAGCGGAACGATTCATACACAATGAGATGTGTTTATAAGAATCAACCGGCTCCATAATCCCCTCACTAAAAAGAAAGGATAACTCTCATGCTCTACACTATTGCTATAGTTCTCGTCGTGCTGTGGTTACTGGGCTTGGTTAGCTCGTATACCATGGGCGGTTTCATTCATGTTCTTCTGGTGATTGCTATTGTTGTAGTTATCTTCAATGTCATTAGCGGACGAAAAGGCGGCTGAGATCCCACAGACGCTGAATGAGTCTAAATAAAACGAACATATAAAAAGGACAAACTTATGAAGACAGGAAATATCTTATTGGGCGCTTTAGCAGGAATTGCCGTAGGGGCAACTCTCGGAATCTTGTTCGCCCCGGCAAAAGGCACGGTGAC
>JBBRUI010000395.1:0-3398 GCA_038247945.1 Bacteroidota bacterium
GAAACCTTGGGCGACGAATACCGGAAGACTGCGCTCCACGGACCGACGCCTAAAAAATGGGAGAACCTGGGACAGGTCGTGCTGGTTCTTATTGCACTGATTACGCTGACAAAGCTATCAACGGTGTTTCTCGGCATGAATGTACCGTTCTTCAACTTTGTACAATTCAACTCGCAGACGGAGAAGTTTTACTCAGTGGTAGTGGATGTGATTTTTGCGGGAATCCTTGGGTTGGGCGTTTATTTTTTCTTTAGCGGAAGAGTATGGTGTCGCTTTGCGTGTCCGCTTGCTGCACTGATGCAGATTTACGCCCGCTTCACGCGCTACAGAATTTTTGCGGACAAGAAGAAGTGTATCTCATGCAACATCTGTACTTCCGTTTGCCACATGGGTATCGACGTGATGAGCTTTGCCAACAAAGGCATTCCGATGAACGATGTGGAATGTGTTCGATGCTCAGCGTGCGTTGTGAATTGTCCGATGGAAGTTCTCTCGTTTGGCGAGTTGCCGGAGAGCGATCCGGATAACAAGCTCTACCAATCCATCAACGTTAAAGAATACATGTTGACGAAAGAGGATTGGAGGAGCGGATTGTAGTGCGCAGGAATGTTTATTTTTGATTCCTGCTTCTTGTTGACTACATTATTCCAACAATGGAACCCAAAATGAAGCCCAAGACGATACAGGTGAAGAAACGAAAACAGGAAGAAAACCTCTTGTCTCGCATTACACTTAACTCCAAAGTACTTGTGGGGAAGCCTACAATTCGTGGAATGCGTATATCCGTGGAGCATATTCTCAATCTCCTTGGACAAGGAATGTCTCATCAAGAGGTTCGCCGCGAGTTTCCGGTCCTGAAAGAAGAGGACATCCGGGCTGCTTTGCTCTACGCTCGTGAAACGATGGCGCAGGAGAAAGTGTACAAAATCAGAGTCGCTTGAAGAAGCTCAAATTACTTCTTGATGTGAATGTTGGTTCGACAGTGCGTCGATTCCTTTTGGGACGAGGACATCGCGTAGTGTCGGTTATTAAGTTGGATCCGCGAATGGACGACGAGAAGATTCTCCACCGGGCATATCACGAGAACGAGATTTTGATCACTTGCGATAAGGATTTTGGGAATCTCATTTTCAATAGAGGGCTTCTTTCACAAAGGGGTCATCCGACTTGAAGACACAACCCCGCAAAAACAGACCATCTATTTGTCCATCCTTCTGGAGAAACATGGCAACGAATTGCAGAATAGTGTTATTGTTGCACAAGGTGGTGTTATCAGAATCCGTGCGACAAGACCGTAAAACTACCTGAGAATCTGGTGGGAGTTGGAGTAGTGGAGTAATGATTTAAGCCTGTTGTTGACCGATAAGTTTCCGTAATATCATTTTCGTTCCTTCCGGAAAATCTCCCTCGATCATCCATTGAACATAGTCGGGTTGCGAGAGAACGGGCTCGCCTTTGTGCTTGCCAAAATTAAAAACTGCTTCCCCCGCCTCATTCTTTGCCAGCTTTCGGGCGTAATCTACAATTCCTTCCCGGTTGCAAAATGCGTGCAGCTCTTCCAATGTTGCTGTATTGAGATCGGCATATCGTTCTAACTGCCCCCGGAAGACCTCCAGTGTTGCCCGCACATCTGCTTCAGCATTGTGAGCATTCTCCAGGATCTTATCACAGTAAAATTTGTACGCAGCAGTCAGCGTCCGCTCTTCTTTTCGTTTGAATATCGTGCAGATGTCGATCAGCTTGGTACCTTCCTCCGGGAACTCTATTCCGCACCGCGCAAACTCCTCGACCAGAAAGGGAATATCAAAATTGTTGGAGTTATATCCCGCAATGTCGCAGCCGCAAATAAACCGAAAAAGTCCTTTGGCGATTTCCCGGAACTTCGGCTGGTCTCGTACATCGTCGTCCGTGATGCCGTGGATATCTATAGCGCCTTTCGGGATTGGCCTGCCGGGATGAACAAGCCGAGTCCGGATATCCTCGCTCTTATCAGGAAACAGCTTCAGAACGGAAATCTGTACAATCCGGTCGCTGACGAAATCAGTTCCCGTTGTTTCAAGGTCGAAGAAAATGATGGGACGGGTGAGAAGGAAGTTCATTGGAGAGGCCGAACGTGACTGTGAACCCAGCCGACAAACGCGTCTCTCTCCATTTCTCCCGCGGCGAGTTTGAGCATTACTTGTTCTTGTTCATCACTTGGAGCGGTAACCTCATGGCCGTTCAGTATGAGGAATGTTTCCATTGCATAGTGGCCAATTCTTTTGTTACCATCAACGAAGGGGTGACTTTTGACCAGGGAAAATGCAATGGCCGCGGCTTTGTCCGCAAGAGTAGGATACAAATCGTTCTCACCAAATGTCATTGTTGGTTGAGCAACCGCAGACTCAAGCGCACCCTGATCTCTTATTCCAAACGATCCGCCGGAGCGATTGATGAGAAAGAAATGCATCTCTTGTACCTCTTCTCTGGAGAGGTAGATCATGCGAGTCGACGATACAAGTCGATGTTCTTTTCAAGCGCGCGCGCTGCCGCCTCCAGGAACTTTTCGTCATGACCACTAAGAATTTGGTCCACACGCAGGCGAACTATGTCCTCAGGAGAAACACCAAGCCGGCTTGCAAGTGCCTTCAGTTTCGCCATCTGCTCGTCTGTTATCGAAACGCTGATTGTGCTCATAAAGTTTATTCCTTAGTGTTGTCTGAATAAAGGTAGAAATTTGATGAGCGAAGAGCAAGATGGATGCTAGTGACTCGGTTTGATATATTTACTTATCCGAAAGTTACTGCAATGCATTTTGCCGAATGCCAGCCTGCCCAGCATTGTCATTCCCGAATGCTTTTGTCGGGAATCCAGAAGCGAGAAACCCTTGACTGGATTCCCGCTAACAACATGCGGGAATGACGGAACCAAACTGAGACATTACCAGATGGATAGGCGGCAAGGAATTGTCCTTCTTCTACCTTATATTTCTCCCCAACTGAATAATCCGAGGAAGAAGTATGTCCAAACTCACGAAATCCAAAGCGTGGAAAGAGTTGCAAGCCCACCATAAAAAAAACTCCGGCAAGCATATGCGCGATATGTTTGCGAGAGAACCGAAGCGATTCGAACAATTTTCTCTCTCAGCGTGCGGTATCTTTCTCGACTACTCAAAAAACCGCGTAAGCGAAAAGACTATGAAGCTGTTGTTTGATCTCGCCCGCCAGGCTGAAGTGGAAGCGTGGCGGGACAAGATGTTCAGGGGAGACAAGATTAATTCCACGGAGAACCGTTCGGTGCTGCATGTTGCTCTGCGGAACCGGGGAAGCAGGCCAATCATCGTTGATGGCAAGGACATTATGCCGGACGTAAACAGCTTACTTGCACATATGAAAGAGTTCAGCGACTCCGTTCGAACC
>JBBRUI010000396.1:0-3390 GCA_038247945.1 Bacteroidota bacterium
GTATGAGATGTGCAGAGTGTATAGCGTTGAACAAGGTACTTTGTTGGGGAGACAAACCACCATAAAGCGTTATGTTTATTATGGAGCACGCGATTCATCAGATACGTTAGGATTCGTAAACGCAGATTATTGGCTTGCATCAGGTTTTGGTTTAATGTACTTCAGTTGCCCCGATTGCTTCTATTATATTTACTTAAAAGGGGCAGTAATAGACGGCGTTTTGTATGGGGACACTACGCGTATTGTTACTTCGGTCCCAGACTTCTCGGCCGGTCTGCCGACACAATTCGAACTTTTCCCACCGTACCCAAATCCATTTAATCCATCGACGACTATCAGATTCAAAACTCAAAATCACACGAGGGTCAGTTTGATCATTCATGATGCACTCGGCAAAGAGATCAAGAAGTTACTCCATAACGAAAGCTTCGATCCCGGATCACATGAAATCGTGTGGGACGGTACGAGCGCCGATGGACGCGTCGCCTCAAGCGGTGTCTACTTTTGCCGGCTCTCCGGCAACGGGAACAGTATCACCCGCTCAATGATACTTCTCAAATAAACAGAACAAGGAGGAATGTTATGAAAAGGATATTCATTTGGGTTCTGTTGCTGCACATCGTCCTTTGCGGCAAGTTGCTTGCTCAAGAAATGGCGGATTGCGGAACCGCTTCGCCGGGTCAAGCAATTGACTTGAGCCAAGAAGGCGGAATCTATGTTCCCGCTGGCGGTGTCTTCAAAGTGCTCGTTGTGTTCGCACGCTTCAGGGATGATGTTACGCCACATCCGTACTGGCCTGTCGGTGGCGATCCGGACAACTACTCTACATTCATTGACCCTAATATAAACACAAACTCCACTCATTACGTCAATCTAACGCACTACTATAAGAAAATGTCTCTCGGCACATACAAGGTCTTCGGCCAAGCTGTTTCCGTTGAAACGCCTCACGATAAAGCCTATTACATAACCCCGCCAGCAACTTTACCGGATCGTTTCTTAGCAAACAAAGACGTTCTGCAAAACGCGGTGGATCCCTTGATCAACTTCGCAGACTATGACAAGTGGAGATATGATTCGGATTATCATCACACAAACGTCCCAGATGGGGATGGAACGGTTGACATGATTGTCATGATCTGGCGAGGAGGATTCATCTTCGGTAACTGGGGTGGTGAAGCATCGCTGGGGGGCGGCGGATCATTCTCTGTCGAGAATGGAACAAAGACGATTGAAACGGGTTACCGCGGAGGTTTTTTCCCCGCTCCAGGTTCTGGTGTTACTATCCACTATTGGGGCGAAAGAGCACCTGAAATAATGTTCAAGGCATCGGTACACGAAGTAGGTCATTGGCTGGTCGGAGCCGATCATCCATACACGAACTTTCACACAACTGACAATCATATCGCCTGGGGAATGCTAACGAGAGGAGGGGACGGTATCTGTGCTAACACTTATGAACGAGAGAGAGTGGCCTGGATAGATCCTAATCCAATTACAAGTGATATCCTCAATGCCCCATTTCAGGATTATGTCGAATACGGGACAGCATATAAGTATCATCCACCGAATGGTGCCACGAATGAGTATTATTACTTTGAGAATCACCAGAAACTTAACATCTATGACAACGCTTCTGCAAACCCGAACGATAAGGGGATTTTTGTAATCCATCAACTGGAGCCATACAATAGCACAAACAATATTCGCATCAAGACCTCAAACGGACAGTGGAACTGGGGAAATCCATTTTCGTCTTCTTGTTTCGGAGGAGTTACAGTACCAGCGTTTAAGACAACCACCATAAATAGGAATGGAAGAAATAATAGAGACGAATTGTTAACGTCAACCGGGTCATCATTCTTGTTTGCCCTTATTCAATCTGATGGAGTTGCTCAATGTGGCGGTTGGTTATTTGGAGCCGGATTGAATAACTCATTTGATCTTACTTACAACGATGTATTTTCTCCATACAGTAATCCTTACACTCACACTTGGGGGAATGTTCAAAACAGTTTCACGATGGAAGTCATTGACCAGAATGGAAGCGTTGTGAATACCAAGTTTTACTTGACAGACCCGCTATCAGGGAAACCCTCAAAACCGCAAGGTCTTAGTGTAGACGTAAACAGCTCAAATCCACATCTCACCTGGTCAGCGGCCGGTGAACCGGATGTTAATCCCAATGGTGTTTTTCTCATCGAAAGACGGTTCAAGCCGCAAAATTCCTCCTGGGAAGATTGGATACAGGTCGGATCGCCGGCAGGTAATGCAACAGAATGGACCGACCCTGGCGTTCAGTACGCTAATCTCGATGTAGGCGAAATGTTGCAATACAGAATACGGGCAAAGGATACACAGCAACTCACATCGGTATACTCCGATGTAGTTTCGTTGGAGGGGGCGTTCATATTTACGAAGCCAGTAACAGGTCGCGACGTTCCAACTGATTTTGAATTGCACCGATCCTATCCCAACCCATTTAATCCAACAACCACAATCAAATATGATTTGCCTGAACCCGCAAAGGTCTCTCTCATAGTCTATGACGTTCTCGGTCGGAAGGTAGCAGAACTTGTGACTGAAGAAAAACCGGCGGGCTACCATTCGGTAAGGTGGAATGCAATTGATGTGGCAAGTGGCGTTTATCTCGCACGCTTTACGGCCTCGGATGCGAACGGGTATTCAAAATATTCGAGGATTAGCAAATTAATCTTGATGAAGTAGAAGCCGGCGCTGAACACTCCCCGGAGGCGAACCCCTGAACATGGGCTCGCCTTTTTGTTTTCATCTTCCACGCTCGCCAGCTAGGTAGTTGCCTCCCATAACCCATTTGCGTACCTTTTTACAACCAAACATCACCAAGATCGGATTCTACAACGAATCTCTTGGTGATTTTGTTTCTTACGGAGAATTTCTGGGCAACAAGAAAAATATAGCCATCCTCGGCTCAACCGGGTCAATCGGTCGCAGCACGCTTGAAGTCGCCGCGTACTTTCCGGATCGGTTCCGCGTTACCTATCTGACCGCGCACCGCAACATTGATCTTCTTCAGGAACAGATACGCGTCTTCAAACCGCGGGGGGTTGTCGTACTGGAAGAATGCAACGCTTCCGTGCTGAAGAAACTGAGCAATGGCGCGACGGAAATTCTCATCGGGGAAGAGGGATTGTGTGAGATTGTCGGGCGCGATGATGTTGATATGGTTGTCAGTTCGCTCGTGGGGTTTGCGGGATTGCGGCCAACACTGCACGCGATTGAATCAGGAAAAGATATTGCGCTCGCGAACAAGGAAACTCTTGTCGTTGCAGGCGAAATCATAATGGCTGCGGTGAAAAAGCATGGCGTCCGTTTGCTGCCGGTGGATAGCGAGCATAGCGCAATTCTCCA
>JBBRUI010000397.1:0-3370 GCA_038247945.1 Bacteroidota bacterium
CGGCGTTATACGAATCCACCCAAATCTTGAATTTGTAGCGGTTGATATCTTCACTGTATGTTGGCTTAATCTCCAACGATTTGTTGAATGCGTCAATCATCTCAGGGTATTTCTTGAGTTCAAACCGGGCCTGCCCGAGAACAAACCAGGCCTCTTCATCCTTATCATCTTTTGCAACAGCCTTCAGTGCACTGGATTCAGCCAGCACCCATTCTCGTTGCTTGAGGTACAACCTTGCCGATGTCAGAAACTGTGCACTTGTTGTTGAAATAAACGCCACCGTCCAGAATAGAAGAATGATGGGGGCAAACCGTTTCATGATGTCTCCTTGATTAAAATATAATTGAGTACACAAAAATATATCCAAACATCGTGTGAAAAACAACCAAGGTTCGTTGACTTTCCCGCACCTTTTGGTTACGTTTTTACGGTTTTACGTGCGGAGAGGTTCCTTCTTTCCAAGATGTAGCCTTCCTGATTTTCCCAGTCCATACCAGAGCTTATGAGCAAGCAAACTTTCGTGGGTCAACAATCCTACTCCAAAGGTCTTGAAGACGTTCCCGTCTGTGAGAGCAAAATCGGTTACGTTGATGGTGAGAAGGGATGGTTGGTCTATCGGGGATATGAAATTGCAGACTTGATTCAGTTCTCTTCCTTCGAGGAAACCTCCTACCTTACCTTGTACGGAAAACTTCCGACATCTGCAGAACTTTCCTCGTTCCAACAAAAGTTGGTTCAAGCCCGTAATCTTCCGGAGGATATTTTCAATATCGTCCGCTCACTCCCGGCCGATGGAAATCCCATGGCCGCAGTACGCACGGCGTTCTCCGCTCTTGGCAGTTTTGAAAAGAAAGCCGAGAAGTTTGATTTACAGGAATGGATTGAGATCGGAGTCAAACAAATTTCTCAAATGGCAACGGTCGTCGGAGCTGTAGGACGCCGCAGAGCGAATCTCCCTCCGGTACAACCAGATCCATCTCTGGGCCACACAGCAAACCTCCTCTGGATGCTCACGGGGAAGAAGTCGGGCGAGAAAGTAACGAAGGTGATGGACATTGCAATGATCTTGCACGTTGACCACGAAATGAATGCGTCGACATTTGCCAGCATGGCGGTCGCCTCATCCCTCGCGGATATGTATTCCGCGGTCACCGGTGGGATTGCAAGCCTGAAAGGTCCGCTTCACGGCGGCGCAAACGAGGAAGTCGTGCGGATGCTGCTTGAAATTGGATCGGTGGAGAAAGCCGATGCGTGGCTTGACAACGCCTTTGCCTCGAAAAAGAAAATCAGCGGTTTCGGACACCGTGTGTATCGGACGTATGATCCGCGGGCTGTTATTCTAAAGAAATATGCTGAAGAGGCTGCAAATGAATCGGGCAACCGACACTTGTTCGAGATCGCATCGCGGGTAGAACAGCGGGTCGTGCAACAATACGGCGGCAAGGGGATCTTCCCGAATGTGGACTTCTTTTCAGGGATTGTATACTACTGTTACGGTATTGCGCCGGAACTTTTCACACCGCTGTTTGCCGCAAGCCGCGTCACCGGATGGGTTGCACGTGTCGTGGAGTATCTGCAAGATAACCGGCTGTTTCGTCCGCGGGCAATCTATACGGGCGATCTGAAAGCCACATATGTCCCCCTCAATAAACGAACGTAACATGGAATGCATCTTTTGCAGAATCGTACGACACGAAGTTCCCTCTGAAGTATTGTACGAGAACGGCAAAGTCATCTCAATTCTCGATATCAACCCGATACACTACGGCCACGCGCTTGTAATTCCCAAGACGCACTGTCTGGATTTCCTGCACATCCCGGAATCCGATCTGCACGATGTACTTCATGCAACGCAGATAGTTGCCCGTGCAATCGTCAAGAGCCTCGACCTGGAGGGTTTCAATATTTTTTCAAACAACGGGAAGATCGCAGGACAATCAGTCTTCCATTTTCACATGCATGTCACTCCCCGTTATCCTCAGGATAATATTCAGTTCGTTCTCGAATTGAAGTCATATGAGGGAGAGGCCATGACACAGTATGCCGAAAAAATTCGGCAACATATCACTCAGTTCTAAATCCGGGAGAAATTAATGGCAACGTATCAGAAGGTTACTGCACCAACTAACGGAGAAAAGATCACCATAACTGACGGACGACTGAACGTCCCCGATCACCCCATCATTCCCTTCATCGAAGGGGACGGCACAGGCCCCGATATCTGGCGTGCATCGCAGCGGGTCTTCGACGCGGCTGTTGCGAAGGCATACTCCGGCAAAAAGAAAATAATCTGGTTTGAAGTGTACGCCGGCGAAAAGGCAAATGTTGTTTATGGCGCGAACACCTGGCTGCCGGATGATACGCTTGCAGTGATGAAAGATTATACAGTCGGCATCAAGGGCCCGTTAACAACTCCCGTTGGCGGCGGATTTCGATCCATCAACGTGACACTGCGGCAAATGTTGGACTTGTATGTTTGCCTTCGACCTGTGCATTATTTTCAGGGCGTCCCCTCACCTGTAAAGAATCCCGAGAAAATCAGCATGGTTATTTTCAGGGAGAACACGGAAGACATTTACGCGGGAATTGAATGGAAGGCCGGTACGCCCGAAGCAGAGAAAGTCGTCCGGTGGCTGCAAACCGAAATGGGCGTGAAGAAGATTAGGTTCCCGGAAAGCTGCAGCATCGGCATAAAGCCCGTTTCGAAAGAAGGAACGGAACGGTTGGTCCGCGCCGCAATCAAGTACGCGATCGAAAACAAGCGGCAGTCCGTTACGCTGGTTCATAAGGGTAACATTATGAAATTTACGGAAGGCGCGTTCAGGGATTGGGGCTACGAACTTGCGAAACGGGAATTCGGGGATGCGACTGTTTCCTGGGACGATTGCGGCGGAAAACCGCCGGCGGGAAAAATTCTGATTAAAGACGTTATCGCCGATACATTCCTTCAACAGATATTAACACGGCCTTCCGAATATGATGTCATTGCCACACTGAACCTGAACGGCGATTACATC
Organism: Bacteroidota bacterium; assembly: GCA_038247945.1. Lineage (GTDB taxonomy): Bacteria > Bacteroidota > Ignavibacteria > UBA10030 > UBA6906 > CAADGV01. The sequence goes on from JBBRUI010000397.1 coordinate 3,018, forward strand.
TCCGATGCGCTTGCAGCGCAGGTAGGCGGAATCGGGATTGCTCCCGGCGGAAACATCAACTATGAAAATGGATTTGCTGTTTTCGAAGCAACGCATGGAACGGCACCGAAGTACGCAGGCCTCGACAAGGTCAACCCAGGCTCAGTCATTTTGAGCGGTGAGATGATGTTTCGCTACATGGGATGGACCGAGGCAGCCGACGCAATCATTTCATCGCTTGAAAAGACAATCGCAGCCAAAACCGTCACCTACGATTTTGCAAGGCTTATGGAGGGTGCACATGAAGTTTCTTGTTCCGGCTTCGGTGATGCATTGATAAAAAATATGTAACACAAATCTCTCATGACGAATAC
>JBBRUI010000398.1:0-3360 GCA_038247945.1 Bacteroidota bacterium
CGTCGATCTCGACGGCACGAGTCCGATGCTGTTCGATCTTGTTTCTCCCGGCAACTACTACGTTGTGCTTTACCACCGGAATCATCTACCGGTCATGACCTTGACAGCCTTTGCACTTGGCAGTACAGCAACGCTCTACGACTTCACGACCGGCCAATCGAAAGCCTTTGGTTCTGCACCGATGAACGAAATTGAAAGCGGAGTGTTCGGGCTTGTTGCGGGAGATGTAAACCGGTCGGGCGCCGTTCTTACAAATGATGCCGGCGAGGTGTTGAGTGAGCTTGGTTCGGTGAGCTATACGTTGCGGGATGTAAATTTAAGCGGGATTGTAACTGCTGCTGATGTAAATATAATTTTTCAGAATTTAAACAGAGCGTCGGAGGTTCCGGCTGCCGCTCCGTCTCTGCCTTTCTCTTCTCCTCCAACAAATCATCCTTCCAAGGCGAACGACTCACGGTCGAAGAAACCGGCGAGAGTTAATAACTGATGTTACGCAAGAGCAATTTCCAAAGATATTTTGTCGTAATTAGCTTTTTTTACATGACGCTCCTCTGGAGCTTCACGCTCATTTGTTCTATTCGTTTCTATAAACATCCCACCCCTGACGGGGTTTTCGGACTGAGTATAACGCCGTAGGCGTGTCATGTTTATAGATCTGTTTTGCAAAGGAAAATGCCAAGCTCCGTCAGGAGCGATATGTTCTTGTTCGCGTAACATCAGTCATAAAATAAAAAAAACCTCGCGTTCCGGCAAGAGGGTTGAAAACTTTTGGAGATATTGCTCGGGTCCATCGCTTGGCGAAAGGGTTAAAGAAAGCTGGGGCTTGCGGATGTGTACAATCAAAGCTTCGTTGTAAGGACGTTCAATTGAACGTCCCTACGGATGTGGTGGGCACTTTTTAGACGACCTCACAACAATCCGAACCAATAGTTGCAGGGTTTTTGAGCTGACAATTCAAGTTACCTCACTTTTACCAGCTTCTGAATCGCCGAGTCCGTCTTCCCTTCTCCCTTCAGAGTTACCTGGTAAAAATAATATCCGTTCGCCACTTCATCCCCATCGCTGTCTCTTCCATCCCACAACACACGGTTGAACCCAACCTGCAAAGCCGACTGCGGTAGATTCAGTTCGCGGATCTTCCTCCCCGAAACAGTAAATATCCGGATGGCAAGCTCCTGCGGTGTTCCTGAAATCACGAACGTGAAATACGTTTCCTGCCGGAAAGGATTTGGGAAATTATATAGCTGCAAAATCTTGTCTTCGCGTGCGACCTTCACATTCAGGACGCGTTCAAGCGAATCAATTTCTCCGGAGGAATTCATCCTGGCAATCCGGAACTTCAACTCATGGTCACCGTCCGGAAGCTGGGCCGTGAACAACAGTTCACTCAGGCCGCCTTTTTGTTCTCCACTGATCTGAGTGGGCGCGAAGCGGTTATCGACATACATGATTGCCTGCGTGCTTACGGCCTCATCATCATTTTCGAAACGAAGAGACAGTTGGGGTGTTGGGGGAACAAAATCTCCATCCATCAATCGAACGCCGTTCGCATACACGTGTATATCGCTTGCAGCCACTGAAGTTGTCGTTGTAAAGCTATAGTATGCTGTGTTATTAAGCGCAACAAGATCCTTGGCAGTCTTTGCAGGCACAACCCTCGCCTGCACCGTCGTTACCCGGGAAAGATTCGAAGTGGAAATGGGAATCAGCGTGGCTCGTGAACTCCCCGCCGGAACAGGCGGCACAGAAACGCTCGCAATCTGGCGCGCACGGTTCTGCCGATCATACACAGAAAGAATGACGGTGGAGCTGTCGCTGTCCCTATAGCCAATGTTATAAACCATGACCTCAATGTTTCGTGCGCTCTGCGGTGCGGCTCCTCCCACTGTTCTGGCGCTGATTGCGAGATCCGGCGGAGCAACGAAATCGGTCCACCACTCGCGCAGAACGGGAGTAACAAGTGCGTCTCGACTTGAAAGCAGCGCTGCTGTTTGCAGAGAAACATACCGCGCACCGGATGTTATCGGGTTAAGGAACGCCAGGCTTATATCGGTACTGTCGCGGGGAATAATCCGCAGCGTGTCGATTGCTCCGTTTTCCCGTACGCCCAGGAATGCAACCCGCGGATTTGTTGATGCCGGCCCACCGTTGCGCCAGTGAAAAGAATCCCACGACGACGGAAGCGCCAAGCCGGGAGTCGTGAGCGAGCCACTGCCAAAGCTATAGAAGTTTGGAATCTGCAACGAGACAACTGCGGTATCATTCGTTAGCGACTCAAGAGCAGTCATTCCCGGCACACCATCTCCCTTTCTGCCAATGAACGCCCATGATTGGCCAGGCACAACCTGACGCACCCGTGTACTGCCCAGTCGTTCCAACGCCACTTTCAGGCTTTCTGAAACGTTTGTTGCACCGTCGAAAATAACAGAGAAGGCTATGTAGTTTCCCGCGGGAGTTTGCTTGATGAAGTTCACCATGCTATCCGCCTGGGCGCGGCCTACCGATGGATTAAAATTAGCTACATCAAATGCTCTGAAGTCAGAAGTCCCCGTGAAATCGTTGAGCCGGATAACCATAAAGCTGCTTCCTAACTCCCACCAGTATCCGCTAATCGCCTGATCATTCACCTTAATGGTGCTGTAGTATTCGAGCGATTGGTTATAGCGATATCCGACCGAACGGACATAAAGATTAACGGGAACGTTGGGCGCAATAGTAACTCCGGAGTCTGTCGCCGCAGTACGATTTAACAAATCCCGTTTGAATTGTTTTTGGTTGTTCTCTTTCCATCGGACAAGAGGTGGAACAGGCAGATCCGTCGAAACGAGGAAAGATGATTCTATCCATCGGCCAAGAAGCTGCCCATTGACAGTCCGTGCGCGCCAGAAATAAACCTTGCCCGCGGGAAGCGAAGGAGTGAGCCATTCTCCCGATACTGGCCCCGGCGGAACGGGTCCCGATGAAACCAATGCCGGCGAATTGAATGTATCCACGGTATCCAATTCGAAAATGTAGCTGAACCCAACCGAGTCGAGTCCGATGGGACTCGTAACAACGAGTCGCTGCTGGCCCGGACTCACAACCATATTCCACAGCGGTTTCACAACGGCAAGAAGGTTTGCGTAGACATACTGATCAACAGAGACAACGTTGTTCAGCTCGCTCACTTCCTGGATCGTGTTCAGCGGATCAAGCGAAACGTTGAACGTATGACGCCCCACGCTGTCAGTTCTATTCCATTGAACCATGAGAGAGTCGTGATGCCGGGTGGGCCTTAGCCTTGTGTTATTTAAAAGATATGTTGTGTTGCCGTTAAAAATATCCGTAACTGTTATCCCGACGCTCTCCGGCGGGACCAAA
>JBBRUI010000399.1:0-3343 GCA_038247945.1 Bacteroidota bacterium
CAAGTACAGCGGGGCAGGCCAGGAAAACGTTATCAAGTTTTTCAACATCCCCGGTTATTGCAACATCAAAATCTACACGGAAGTCGGAGAGTTGATCAAGGAGATCTCGCATACGGACGGAAGCGGCGACGAATCCTGGAATTCTCTCACCTCAAGCGGGCAATTAGTTGTCAGCGGCGTGTATATCGTTGTCTTTGAAGATACGCGCGCAGGTGGAAAATCAATTCAAAAATTTGTCGTTATCCGATAACTGACTAAAACGGAATTGCCATGAGAAAATATATATACCATGTTGTCGGTCTCTCTCTGCTGCTCTGTTCCGTAACGTTCGGACAGCAGAAGCTGGCGCAAACAGGGATGAAGTTCCTGAGCGTGGGAGCAGATGCCCGTGCAGCCGCCCTTGCCGGTGCAGTCACTGCAACGGAGGGCCTGGCGTCATCGATGTTTTACAATCCGGCTGGAATGGGCACCATGAACGTCACCGCCGATCTCACCGCCGGCAGAACGTTATGGATTGCAGACATCAATTATAATGTCGCCGCGGTTGCCTTTCGTCCCGGCGATGGCGATTGGGGAGTGTTTGGACTTTCAGCGCTCACTGTCGACTATGGGGATTTGCTTGAAACAATCCCCGATAATTCGGGGCAAGGGTTCACTGATCTCGGAACCTTCAAACCAACGGCATATGCAATCGGACTTGGGTACGCACGAGCCTTGAATGAAAAGTTTTCCGTCGGAACAAACATAAAGTATGTACGGCAGTGGCTTGGCAATCCTTTCAAAACGGTCGATGGTGTTGTTCAGCGCAGCGATTTTGCTTCAAAGCTCTTTGCCTTCGACCTTGGAGTTTTGTATCGCACAGGGTACAAGAGCCTCGCCTTCGGCATGTCCATCCGTAATTTTTCGACTGAGACTAAGTACGAAAAAGAGAATTTCCAATTGCCGTTAACGTTCCGGCTTGGCGTGGCGATGAATATGCTGGACTTGTTTGACATCAAGAAAGAAGATCAATCATTTATTCTCTCCATCGATGCAGAACACCCGCGTGATTATCAGGAGCAGGTTCACGTCGGGGCAGAGTATACGTTCTTGCAGCTTTTTGCCCTTCGGGCAGGATACGTTTCCGGCACAGTAGAGGAAGGCATTTCGCTCGGTGTAGGGGCGATGAGAATATACGACGATGAGTCGAACGGTTCGGTGGGCGCCGACTATGCCTATACGCCGTTTGGCATCTTCAGCAGTGTTCATAGATTTTCTTTCCGGTTCTCTTTCTAAACAATGAGATATTTGCTATGACTATTTCGATAAAACATTCATTGCTCTCGTTACTTGTTTTGGGGATGTGTTTTGTGTTCGGATGCAAAGAGAATCCGCCGGCAAGCCTCTACCAGGATAAACCAAGCATCGGTCCAACACTGACAGGCGTGAGTCCCAACGACAGCGCGCTTGCTGGAGTTAGTACTGTTACAATTTCAGGCACCGGCTTCTCACCCGTGCGCGAATATAACTTTGTCAACTTCGGTTCAAAACCCGCCACGGTTCTGGAAGCGACGGCTACGCAACTCAGAGTAACTGCGCCAATTTTTGTGAGTGATTCGACGCCGGTGAAGGTTGCAGTTCAGGGACAAGAACTTTTTAGTAATGCCATCGCCTATAAGTTAAAGGCGGCTGTTGCGGAGTTTGGCGTACTCGCCAATACTGTAGAGGAGCCGTTCGGCATTACCTGCGACACGGCAGGAAACGTCTATGTCTCCTTGCTTTCAGGTGGAGGAACAGGTCTGGGTGTGAAGAAAATTACACCGGCAGGCGTGCGATCGGACTATTCACCCGTATTCAGTTCTTCGGTGAACAAATGGACTTCCATGAAGCTTGGTCCCGGCGGTTTTATCTATACGGCAGCAAACCGAAACGCAGTATTTAGAATTCCCGCCGGAGGTGGCAGTTCGGCGCCATGGGCAAGCGTTGCGGCGGCAAACGTCTCGTTCGTGCATGATTTCGATTTCGATCAGGCGGGAAATATCTGGGGAGGAGGCGATAACCAGAATATCGTGCGCGTTGCGCAAGACCGCAGCGTGAAAGGATTTCCGTTTACAGGCGATGTGCGCGGAGTGAGGTATTTTCAAAGCTATTTGTACCTTGCGACCAAGAATGACACGGTGTGGAATATATGGCGGACAAGGATTGTGAGTGCCGATAGCATCGGGCCGCGAGAGTTGTATGTTAACTTTACAAGCAAGTTTGGTTCGCTCGCAGGTGCGTACGCACTGACATTCGCGGCCGACGGCGATTTGTTTGTTGGGACAGATTCAGTTGCGGGTTCACTCGCCGTTATTCATCCGGACAAGTCAGCCGAACGATTCTACCCCGGATTGTTCAGCGGCCAGATCCAATCCATGGCGTACGGAAAAGGGACCGAATTGTATCTTTCACGTACCGGCTCGACTGACGCGCTGAAAAAAATTCTCCGTGTCAACACGCAGAAGCTGGGTGCACCGTATTACGGCAGACAATAATTTACGTGTACATTCACGGTCTCTTGGTTGAGAGAGGCCACGTCCAACTCACACATCAGGAGGTTGCAATGAAAAAAATCGCTACACTTATTGTGGTCGTTGTTGCTTTTGCTGCTGCGGGCTTCGGTCAGAACCGCTGGAATTTCGCCGGCTACTTCCCGGACTCGACATTCGTGAAAAAAGCGACTGGCGTGCACGGAATTGCAGTGGATCCGGCAGGCAAGATCTGGGTGCAATGGTTTGGTCGCACGGACAGCATTCAAAACGCAAACGGCACGTTCACGGGAACCTTGAATATCTTTGTTTTCAATCCCAACGGCACACAAGCTTCGTTCTCGCCTCTCAAGGTGTTAACAGGCGCCGGTGTGACCGACACGCTGTTCAGTTCCGTGCCGCCGTCGGGGGCAGTTGCAGTAAGCAACCGAGGATTGAGAAGAGACCATCAGGGAAATATTCTGGCGTCCATTTTCGACCGTGTGTACCGTCTTAATTATCAAACAGGTGCGGTCATGAACAAAGTGGCTTCGGGCGCAGGGAATTCGATCGGTGCAGTGGGCGTGGATACCCTCGGCGAAATCTTTGTTCAAACCGTTGTGGGAGGGAACCCCCTTAAAATCTGGGCATCAAACTTCAGTTCGCTTGGTAATGTGACAGACTCAAGCCGCGGCTTCAGCAGAACGTGTGAAGTTTCCAAAGATGGTAATGATGTTTACGCCGCAGGTTATACAACACATTGCGTCCTTCGCTATCACAGCGATTTTGGTACTTTCGGACCATACATAGTCGGTCCAAACGACACGCTCATGAAGGGGTTCGACTGTGAATCAATG
>JBBRUI010000400.1:0-3237 GCA_038247945.1 Bacteroidota bacterium
CATCCAGATCGAAACAAAGACGGTCACGAGTGTTGCTCCACCCCACTTATCGACCTGCATCCCAATCTCTGCCGGGTACGCTCCTCCCTGTCCTCCGAAGAAAGTTGCCGTTGGAAAATCCGGAGACGCAAATAACTCCCGCAGTCCCACGAGCGATCCGAGGAAAAGCGAAACATACAGCACTGGAAAGAGTGTTGTTCCGGTGTTGACGATTGCGGAGCCTTTATTCCGGAATAACTCAACCACCATCAGCAGCGGAACAAATATCAGAAAGAGTATCAGAACCAGATGCAATGTCGCCGGCCATTGCATTCCCTCCCACGACATGAATGGCAGAACCAGATTATGTATTCTTCGCGCAATGAACACCGAAACGACAAAGAACCCGAACATCAAACCCAAAACAATCTGTGGCGCAATCCCTTTTTCCTTTGCGATTGCATAAAATTCGTATACGCCCAAGAGCGAGATCAATGCAATCATCGCAAAAAAATAAAAACCCCCTGACATTGACAAAAGCACAATCAGAGGGATGGCAAAGATTGCAACTGCTATGCGTGCAGCGAGATTACTCAACGAACTTGTTTGCCTTTGTTTTGTCCGGAAGTCCGCATTTCTGCCGGAAAACAACACATCCAGCGGTGCGGCAGGGGTTCTACGACGTTGTTGGTCTTTCTGTAACACGTACAAGGTAGTAAGTTGCTGCTACAAAAACCACAGCGCAGACTGCGTAGTTTATCGCCTGCACCTCGGGGGTGGGAGGCACGGTTGGTGAAACTGCAAGAAAGTCATCGCGGAGATTAAGGTAGACGGCGAGACAGGCGAGAAAGTTATTGAAGAAGTGAGCCGCGATGGATGAAACGATATTCTGCGTGCGGTAGACGACAAATCCGAAGTACACTCCCAGCACAACAAGCGGAACGAGCGTGAATGGGTTGAGATGGTATAAACCAAACACGACACCCGCGACAACCGCTGCAGAGAGTCCGCTGCGTTTGCGGACACCCGAAGAAGTTGCATTCTCATCTTCCAGAGTTCTTTGGATGAGTCCGCGAAACAACAACTCTTCGCATATCGCCGGCGTAACAGCGATTACAGTCACGACAAAAATAAATTCCGGAATCGAACGTGCGCCGGTTAGAAGCGAATACATCTGCTCCATCATCTCTTTCACCTGATCGATCACATCCTGGATAAACGGAGGAAAGTGAACGGGAATCATTTCCTGCAACAGCAGGTATCCCTGCAATAATTGCTGGAGTGTCAGAACAGAAACAATGACGAGGAAGATTTCAAGGGGATTGATACCGCCGAAGCGGAAGAAATTCCGCACACCGGGAAAACGAAGTTTTGCAAGAACGAGAGTTGGCAGAAGAATAAAAAGAAACTGCCCGATCATCGTCGCCAGCCGGAACGCTGTTACATTTCCTTTAGTAAGGTCGGTTCCGAAAAACACCAACGTCAGAGTTCCACCGACAAGCTGAAAGAGAACGAAAATCACGACAAGCGAAAGTATCGCAAATAAACCGGCGGGCATCTGTTGAACGTACCGCGATACCTGCTGAAACAATGTTGGCGGAATGGGAGACGGAGTGAAAGATGGGGGCGGAGGGCTTACGTTCTCGATGTCGTCCAAGAGTTACTGTTCTTTTTTTGCTGTAATCATTGCGGCGAGGAGCGGTACCATGATCTCATGGTGCCCCGTAAAGTACAATCCTCTTCCGCCATCCTGCGTCGGGCGAACTTTCACATTCATCGTGGGGCGGTAATGGTTGTTCATATCGAACACAGCAGTGGTAAATCCCTTTGCCTTGGCGCCGAGGTTTCGTGCAACAGTCAGCGCTTTCAGGAATACTTCCGGCATAATCACTGCCGAGCCGACGTTCAGAACTACGCCACCATCCACAAGGCCTTTGCACGTCTCACACAACACACGAAAATCTTTGAACGAGAGCTCACCCGTCGCAGCGCCATCCATGGTCGGCTGCTGGTGAATAATGTCTGTCCCGATTGCTGCGTGCACTGTAACAGGAATATCAAGTGAGTAACATGCCGCAAGCAAGCTTACATCGGCGTTCGGAGCTTTGAGGTCCAGAAGTTTTTTTCCGAGGGCTTCACCATATCCCATATCGGAGTCGCGGTGCGCGGCGGTCAGGGTTTCATTTATCAACTCGCCGGTTTCTTTCGCCATGCCGAAACTTCCGTCCATCATATTCGCCGCCACGTCTTCGCTTGTCTGACCCCACATCGCCGTTTCAACATCGTGAATGGCAGCGGCGCTGTTCATCGCAACGGCAGTAATGATTTTCTTCTTGAGCAAATCGATCAACACCGGCGCCAGACCCACCTTGATAACATGCGCTCCCATCATGAGGATGACGGGCTTGTCGTTCTTCCGGGCTTTTACAATGTCATCCACCAGCGTTCTCAGCTCTGCAGCTTGCAGAATGTTGGGCAGACTGTCCACGAATGCCGCGAACGAACCGTGTGCACCTTCGAACGGCTTGGCAAAATCCTTAGGCGTGACTTTGCTGTAGCGATTCTTGATTGAGTTTGTCTTGATACCGGAAAAGTCTGCTCGTTTGAATTTTGTCATGAGATGTGATGTTATCGGATTCTGGATTTCAACGGCCCAACCAACCCCTGATACTCCCTCAGCTCAACATCAATGGAACCGATGACTACTTTGGTATTGACCCGGATGGGAATCTTACGTTCATCATCTGTCAACCAGATGACGATTCGTCCTTCCGCTTTGAACAAGCCCCCCTCTTTCACCAACGGCTCCACGACAAGCGTGTTGAACGTTCCGGCTTCGACTTCCAATTCCTGCTTGCCCAGAAATTTCACGCGGAGTTCGTGACTCTTATCTTTGTAAAAATTGAAGAGGGTAATGTGCTCACCTGTTTTCATCGTCGAATAATCCAGCATGCGCGCATAATAGAACGCCGACATTATATCGTGCACGTATTCCGGGATCGGGTAGTTCCCGGCCGCGGTTTTTGCCACGTGATTGACCTGATCGAAATCGGCAGTGAAGTCCAGCTTGTACGTACCTTCACGGATGTGCTGCTCGAACCGCAACGGGGCAATCGCTTCCAAATCGATGAATGTAAGATAGCGATCCCGCACTTCAAAAATCCAATCGAACGAAGGCAAAGAGTTCACCGTGAACTCGATGCGATACGTATTTCTCCCGGCAATCGTCTCGTACTTGGGCACAGCCATCACAGCTTC
>JBBRUI010000401.1:0-3226 GCA_038247945.1 Bacteroidota bacterium
ATTCCGAAATTAATAGGTCTTCCCCCGCACTCAAATTCTTTTTCATACTGAGGAGAAAACCCTTGAAACAGTTAATACTCGTTTTTCGATATCTTCCCATCACCTGCATAGCGGTTTTGCTTTTCACCACCACCGCGCAGAGCGGCGAACCTGCAGGTGGAATTCTGGAATCAAACAATGCTATTACCAACGTCGTTCTGCACGAAACATTTCTGGCATCGGGCAGCACCACACCTCCGGCGGGATGGAGCCTGCACACGATTGCAGGCGATCCAACAGAACAGTGGCGGTTTGATAACCCGAAAGCGCGTCACCTTCAAAGTCCTATTGCGCTCCCTGCGGCCATAGTGGATTTCGATAGCGTCGGTGCAAGAGAACTTGTGCTGGAATCTCCGGCGTTCAATGCCACATCCAGCCACGAAGTGCGGCTCAGCTTCGACCATTTTTTCTCTGCAACCGATTCTCTCGTCGAGGGCAAAGTGGAAGTGTTTAATGGGTGGTCATGGATGGAAGTTTACTCAGTTCGAACCACAACTCCATCTGTTACGTCAACGTCAGTGAACATTTCATCGGCAGCGGGATGTGCCTCGCAATCAAGAGTTCGCTTTCGCTGGAGCGGCCAGCGAAGCGGCTACTGGATCGTGGACAATGTTATGGTCGTCCGGGTTCCTGTAACAAGATTGCCGGTTCCTGTGCTCGTCACAGGTCCTCCGAATGGAGCCACAAATATCGTTGCGCGAAAAACTTCGCTCAGCTGGTGGCCAAACGCACCATGTCCTACAGGCTACAGACTCTATGTGGGTACCAATAATCCGCCGGATAATATTCTGAATGGTTTTGATGTAGGAAATGGTTTTTACTACAATCAGGGACAATTCCTGAACAGCACTACCTACTATTGGAAAGTTGTGCCCTACAATTACAACGGCAGCGCGATTGACTGTCCGGTGTACACATTTACCACAGGGCCAAGCCCCACCATCACACAATTCCCTTACGCGCAAAATTTTGATGGTTCATTGTACGGTTGGGATCTTGAAAATATGAATGGCGATGGATTCTATTGGCAGTTGACAACAAGCAACCCGCGGTCGGCGCCCACAACAGCAATTGTGTACGCAAATACAAATGGCGTAACACCGGGCAACGATTGGCTCTACACTCCGCCTTTCCGTATGGCGGCAGGCCATCAGTACAAAGTGGATTTCTGGACTCGTGCTGCGAATGCCGCAACACCTGAAGCTCTCGAACTCAAATGGGGATCAGAACAGTTTTCAGGAGCGATGAGTACCGTCCCGGTATTTCGGGATGCGAATATCATCAACACAACGTACACTCTCTCCTCGGCACTCATTACTGCACCGGATAGTGTCGGGTATTCAGATGTGTATATTGGATGGCGCTACTTCAGCACAGCCGGAACTCAATACCTGCTTCTCGACGATATCTCTGTGGCGGATAATGGAGTTATGCCCGTCACTCTCGCCGCATTCACTTCAGCACGCATTACTCCATCACAAGTGCGATTATCATGGCGGGTTCTTTCGCAAACGAACAACCTTCAGTTTGAAATCCAAAAAGTACAAGCGCCGTCATTGAACTACCAGACGATCACAGGCAGTGTCGTGGCAGGCGATGGCACCACAACAACGCCGTCCAATTATTCCTGGATTGACAACAGTGCGACCTCCGCAACCACGTACTACCGGTTGAAGCAAACGTCCGTTGACGGCAGCGTGTACTATTCCAACCCGATACAGGTGGATGGTGTTACAGGGGTTAGGACGAATGAGATTGTTCCGGAAGAATTCATGCTCTCGCAAAACTATCCCAATCCCTTCAACCCGGAAACAAAGATTCAATTCTCAGTCGGCACCTCGGCGAACACGCAGTTGAAAGTGTACAACATGCTGGGGCAAGCCGTTGCCACATTGTTCGACGGACAGGCTCAGGCGGGTACACTGTACACAGTTAATTTTTCAGCAGCCTCAGGAAACGGTACTGCACTCACGAGTGGTGTATACTTCTATCGCTTGCAGAGTGGTGAAACAAGTGCAGTAAAAAAACTCATGCTCATAAAATAGTAGTTCAGCCCTTTCGTCGCAGTGACGGCTCTTCACGTTGCCGTCATTGCGATGATTTTGTTATCCCGAAATCCGATCTCTTCCGCTCCAGGTAGCTTTCCGCTGTCAGATTTATTTTCTGATATATTACTCAAGTTGACCGCAGTTGCGAGGGGCTAAAGCCCGAAAGCTCCCTTTTTGCAGCTAATCCACGACTTGAAAGTCGTGGCAATTGCCTCGACCTTCAGGTCGGGGATCCAAAAAAGCCAATAAACACACGGGGTTTTAACCCATCTACAAGAACGGTCAACTTGACTATATTACCATCGGCTTATGTTCTTCCTTCCCCCCCACTCTCATTGAGGTTGATATGTTCCCCGGAAAGAATCTTTTACTTCTTGTTGCGCTGTTCTTTTTCCACATTGCTTCGTCAAAAGAATCGGCGGTTACCTTCGCTTTCTTTAACAGCGCGACCGGACAGGCAGTCTCCACATATGAACTCACTTTGAAGAGCGTGAATCATACGCGCAACATCAAAGAAACGGGTTCAGCTTTTCAGCAATGCGTTCTTGATGAAGGAACCTGGCAAGCGAGTGTCGTTGCCCCCGGCTTCCAAGCCATGACCTCCCCGGTTAATGTCCTTCCCAATACGTCACCACGAATTGAATTCCATCTCGACCCGATTACATTACCAGCAGAACTTCAAACGCAGAGCGTCGTTTCGTTCCGAAGATCTGACGCAACACTTATTGTTGGATTTGTGGTAGATGAAAAAACACGCGAGCCGCTGGCGGGTGTTACCGTTCGTGCGAATGGAAGTGAAGTCACAACTGATGCAGCGGGATTCTACCGGATTTATCTTCCCCTCGCATCGAACACAATAACTCCACGGCTGGAATTTCACAGGGCAGGTTTTCGATCAGAAATCCGCGACAACATTGAAACATGGTCCAACGGCGATTGGATTTACAACATCCGATTACGTGAAGGCATGGGCTTGAATCGCATCAACGCAAGCAAAGCGGCCTCAGAGCAGGATGGCTCCGGCACTTGTGAGAGTTGTGAATCCAAAAGCACGGCAGACAATTTCGCTTCGTCGGTCGTCATTCCGGGATCGATCCGTGTCGGACGTGGTTGCACAGGCACGTCGTGTACATCGGTGC
>JBBRUI010000402.1:0-3124 GCA_038247945.1 Bacteroidota bacterium
AGGCGAGCAACTCACATAGTTAAGTCCAATTTGATGGCAGAATTCAACGCTGGATGGCTCACCGCCATGCTCGCCGCAAATCCCGATCTTCAAATTCGTCCGTACGCCGCGGCCTTTTTCAACTGCCATTTTCATCAGGCTTCCCACGCCGGTACGATCAAGAACTTCGAAAGGATCCTTCTCAAGAACTTCCATCTCGACATACGGAACAAGGAATCGTCCCGCATCGTCGCGGCTTACGCCGAGCGTTGTCTGCGTCAGATCGTTCGTCCCGAAACTGAAGAACTCCGCAACCGTTGCGATTTCATCGGCTGTGATCGCGCCCCGCGGAACTTCAATCATTGTTCCGACGAGATACTTCAGTTTTGTTCCCTTCTCCTTCATCACATCATTGGCTGCCTGACGGACAATTTTTTCCTGATGCGCAAGCTCTTTGACATTGCCTACCAGCGGAATCATAATTTCAGGTTCGACCTTGATTCCTTTGGACTGCACATTTGCTGCAGCTTCAAAGATTGCCCGCGCTTGCATTTCCGTAATCTCAGGGAAAATAATTCCCAACCGGCATCCGCGAAAACCGAGCATCGGGTTGAACTCATGGAGGCTTTCCACACGTTGGTGCACCTTCTCGTAGCTGATGCCCATTTGATTGGCAAGCGCACGCTGCGCAGATTCTTCGTGAGGAACAAATTCGTGCAACGGTGGGTCGATAGTTCGAATGGTAACAGGCCGGCCGTCCATTGCTTCGAAGATTCCTTCAAAGTCCTGACGTTGCAGCGGCAGAAGTTTTGCAAGAGCCGCTTTACGATCCTCGACCGTATCGGCAAGAATCATTTCCCGCATCGGACCGATTTTTCCTTCGCCGAAGAACATATGCTCAGTGCGGCAGAGACCGATACCCTCGGCTCCGAATGCGACTGCGTTCAACGCCTGATCCGGTTGATCGGCGTTCGTGCGCACATTCATCCGCCGATACTTGTCCGCCCACGTCATGATCTTCGCATACGTTTGATATATGGTTGAGGCTGATGCCTGCAGAGTTTTGTCGACGAGCACTTGCAACACCTCTGACGGTTTTGTCGGAAGCTTCCCTTCGATGACCTCGCCCGTCGATCCGTCGATTGAAATCCAATCGCCTTCCTTTATAACTTTGCCCGCAACGGACATTGTGTGCGTTGTGTAATCAATGTTCAGTGAAGAGCATCCCGCCACACAAACTTTTCCCATCTGACGTGCAACGAGTGCAGCGTGTGAGGTCATTCCGCCTCGTGCAGTTAGAATTCCTTCCGCCGCATCCATTCCCTTTATATCTTCGGGAGATGTTTCAATGCGCGTGAGGATAACAGCTTCGCCGCGTTTCTTCCACTCCTCGGCATCGGGAGCGTTGAAAACTACCCGGCCTGTCGCCGCTCCGGGACCGGCGTTGAGTCCTTTCGCGAGCAGCCTGCCATCCTTCACAGCAGATGATTTCTCATTTGCGTCGAAGACCGGACGGAGGAGTTGATTCAACTGATCAGGTTCGATGCGCTGCAATGCTTCCTTGTCCGAGATGAGCTTCTCGCCCACCATATCGACCGCAATTTTGATTGCCGCAAATGCAGTACGCTTGCCGACGCGGCATTGCAACATGTAGAGCTTGCCTTGCTGAATGGTGAACTCAACGTCCATCATGTCGCGATAATGCTTCTCCAGTTTCTTCCGGATAACATCAAGCTGCTTGTAGATTTTCGGGTTTGCCTTTGCCAGATCCGAAATAGGCAGCGGCGTGCGCGTTCCCGCCACAACATCCTCGCCCTGTGCATTCATCAGGTATTCGCCGTAGAACAGATTCTCACCTGTTGCAGCATCGCGTGTAAACGCAACGCCTGTCCCTGAATCTTCGCCCATATTGCCGAACACCATTGCCTGAATATTCACGGCCGTGCCCCATGATTCGGGGATATCATACATCTTCCGGTACGCGATAGCACGGTCGTTACTCCACGAACCAAACACAGCGCTGATAGCGCCCCATAACTGCGCCATGGGGTCTTGCGGGAAGTCGTGTCCCGTTTTTTCTTTGATTGCGTTCTTGAAGAGTCCGACGAGTTCCTTCATGTCCGCGGCATCGAGATCCGTATCTAGCTCAACGCCCTTGGATTTTTTCTTTTCTTCGATGATAACTTCGAACGGATCGATTTCATCTTTATGCTGCGGTTTTAATCCCAACACAACATCGCCATACATCTGCACAAACCGGCGGTACGAGTCATACACAAAGCGCGGGTTGGCAGTTTTGTTCACGAGCCCTTCCGCAACTGCGTCGTTCATGCCCAGGTTCAGAATCGTGTCCATCATGCCGGGCATCGATGCGCGTGCGCCCGAACGCACGGAGACCAGCAGCGGATTCTTTGGATTGCCGAGACGGGCGCCCATCGTTTTTTCTACCTTCTTCAACGCCTGCGCGACTTCCGATTTCAATGTTTTCGGATAGGCTCTCTTGTTCGCATAGTAGTACGTGCAGACCTCCGTTGAGATGGTAAACCCGGCGGGCACAGGCAGTCCGATATTCGTCATCTCTGCAAGATTTGCTCCCTTGCCTCCAAGTAATCCTTTCAATTCAGCAGTACCTTCTGCTTTTCCATTGCTAAACACATATACATATTTCTTCATTTCATTTTCCTTGTCAATGAGTTGTGTGGTGAGAAGTTTAACCTTCGGCCCGCGCCACAGCCGCAAGCACGAAGTGTTCTAACAAATTTTTTGAGCATGGATTAGAATAATCGTTCATCCGTTCCGGATGCCATTGAACAAGCTGCAGGAATGGTTTCGCCTCACTCTTCTCCCATTCCAATCCTTCTACAACGCCGTCGGGAGAAGTTGCAGTGACTTTCAATCCTTCGGCAATCACGTCCACCGCCTGATGATGAGCAGTGTTGACTTCACCGACGGTTGATTCGACCATCCAGTGCAGCGCCGTTCCTTTGTTGATTCCAACTTTGTGGCGGCGATCTTTTCCTTCTTTTGTTTTCGAGTGGTCCTTGTAGCCTTCGCTCTGAACATCCGGAATCATCGAGCCGCCGAGCGCTACATTGAAGACCTGCATCCCGCGGCATATGCCCAGAATCGGGATATCGCGCTGTAG
>JBBRUI010000403.1:0-3059 GCA_038247945.1 Bacteroidota bacterium
GAGATGCCGAAACCCTCCGGCTCTTCACACTCGCTGCTTGGTTCGTTCGGCGAGCTCAGCATCAACACCGATGATATTCGACCGTCGCTGGAGTTCTGGCATAAACTTGATTTTATCCCAACCTGCCGGAGCGAGAAGCCGTATCCCTGGGTCATGCTCTCCGATGGAACACTGACGATCGGGTTGCATCAAACAAAAACTTTTTCCGATCCCGCATTCACGTACGTATCTTCCGATGTTGCAATGCGGGTTGGGGTGCTGGAGAACGACGGCGTTCCGCTGCAGCGACTTCAAAACGAGTCGGGACTTCAGGGCGCACTGCTGACTGCGCCGGATGGACAAACATTTTTTTTATTGAAAGGCGATGTGTAAATGCATACTAAAAGGAATACGATGACGAGTGAATTGATTTCATCTGTTGATCGCGAGCGGATTGAGAAGGCGGTAAAAGAAGCGGAGACACAAACGGCGGGCGAGATTATTCCCTATGCCGTCAAAACGAGCGATGGATATGAGGAGGCGATGTGGCGAGCCGGCATTTTGTTGGGTGGCGTGACCCTGTTGGTTTTTGTTTTGATCCACAACTTCTCCGCTTCATGGGAAATATTCGAAGTGATGGAAATTGTTTTGGGAACGATTGCCGCGACGTTACTGGGAGTTGCGGCGGTGAATTACGTGAATGCAGTGAAACGGTTCTTTGCAGGAAAAGGATTGATGGAACGACGGGTCGGACAACGGGCTGCCGAAGCATTTCTCGCTGAGGAAGTTTTTAACACACGCGACCGGACGGGGATTCTGATTTTCCTGAGCTTGATGGAACACAAAGTGATCGTACTTGGAGATTCGGGAATCAATGCAAAGGTACAGAAATCGGAATGGGAAGAAATTGTGCAGATGATTGTGAACGGAATGCGTTCAGGCAAACCCGCCGATGGATTGATTGAAGCGATTCAGCAGTGCGGTGTGCTGCTGCACAAACAGGGAGTCGGAATCCGGACTGATGACAAGGATGAACTGAACAACAAGCTACGAACGGGCGACCGGTAGCGAGCTTCGGGCCTGCCATAAGACAACCATCCTATACGCACCATACGAAACAAACGGCGCCACCGCGACATCAATTACATAATGCACATGCTGCCAGATAACGCACACGGCAACGACCAGCGTAAAGGCGAGCAGCGTCGTCTTCAACCATTTCGTTTTCGTAACGAGGTAGAGCAGAAGCATTGTTGATGTATGTCCCGAAAAAAACAAATCCTTCGTCGGCGCAGCCCCATCTCCCACAAGCTGAACGAGCGGA
This sequence comes from Bacteroidota bacterium, assembly GCA_038247945.1. Taxonomy (GTDB): domain Bacteria; phylum Bacteroidota; class Ignavibacteria; order UBA10030; family UBA6906; genus CAADGV01. The sequence goes on from JBBRUI010000403.1 coordinate 1,304, forward strand.
TCCTGAAGGACGATCAGCCCTTCAGGCGCGTTGAGCGGTACCAGTGACATCATGATAATCCTTATCCAGACCATCAACGTGTAGGCTTGAACCGTGAGAATAAAATCTTTTGGCTTGCTGCTCAGAGAAAGAATAGCCATCGCAAGTCCGGTGTAGATCAAGCCGAATATCAGCCACGTTAGGTTCTCGGGCGTGATCATGCTCAGGATTGGATCGTGCAGCGTAACGCCGGGACGACCTTCGATGTAGGAAAGAAACCGCGCCATGAAACCAAGCGTCAGGAACAATGCCGCAAGTGAAACGATGCTTTGAATCCGAAAGCGAGAACTTTTCAGGGCCGCATTCCAGGCTTCCACAAATCTTTTCATTTTTTACTTCCTGCATCCTTCTTCATTTTCTTGCGATCTGCCATCACGAAGACAGTGCTGTAGTACTCATCCATTGCCGTCTGTACAGATTCCATTCCTGTCTGAATTTCATTCCCCGCGGCAATTAATTGTTCGCGGTCTCGTTTCAACGTGGATACGGCCTCCCCCAAACCTGTCTGGTTGAGGTCGGGCGGTCTGTACTTTCTCACCCATTCACCGACGTTGTTCTTGAGAGCCACAAGCCGATCCTTTTCCGATCTCAATCGGGTCGCCGTTTTCGCAAGAGCAGTTGAGTCTTTCTGATATCTCATTCTGAACGATTCGGCGTGCACGATTGCTGTGGAGAGTTGCGCCGAGGCATCATCAATCCTCTGCAGCGAACCCTGAAGCGCATTGACCATCTCAACAATTTCATTCGTGAGATCACGCGCCGTCTTTTTTTCTTCGTCAGACGGGCCACAACAAACAAGGATGAGGCTGAGCGAGAATGTGAGAAATCTCTTCATATGGATTCTCATTGTTGGTGGGAAAATTATTAAGTCACAATCCGAACAGCCCCTCTCCTCTTGGGAGAAAGTTGGGATGGGTTTCGTTCTAATCGCATCCACACACAAGATTTGATTTTGCCTTCGCAAAACATTCCTTTCCTTCGCGGTACGAGAAATACGCAAGACCTAATGTTGCAAGCGTATCGATGAAAGCAAGATTAGTCAGTTCGTAGAGCGCACTTGAAATCAAAAGCACGACGGACATGTAAATGCATATCGTTGTGCAGCGCGAATCTGCGATGATGGCTTCCGACTTTAATTGCCTTCCCACGTTGTTCTTCGCCATCATCAAGGCAATCATGACAACGATAGAGACTAGCGCGATGATCACGCCCCAGAATGTTGTCTCAGGTTTGTGATTTGTGAGAGTATTGATTACTGCCGAGATGCAAAGTCCTGCTGCAAGAACAAAGAAGGAATAACCTGTCACGTGCAACGCCGTCCGTTCAAAGTCGTCGCGCACCGTGTTGTCGTTACGGCGGATTCGCATAATCATATGTGCGATCCCAAAACCGGAAAGGGCTTCGATGAAACTATCGACCCCGAAGCCGAACAGCGCAAGCGTTTCGTCCTCATACCCGAAATATGTAGCAATCAACCCTTCGATTATGTTGTAAATGATTGTGAAGATGCTTAAGCCGAACGCAATAGAATAGAGCCGGTTGGTTTCCTGATTTTGTTCTGATGGATTCATGAGCCCACAATTTTCTTGTACGATATAGAATCGGTCGCGCCTTCGGTTGAGATCAGAAGAACACGACTATCTTTTCCGGGATTCAACTGCTTATCGCTTTTGCACAATTCCAGTAACCCTCCGAGTCCCGCCGCGCCTGTCTCGCC
>JBBRUI010000404.1:0-3052 GCA_038247945.1 Bacteroidota bacterium
CGATCAAAAAATGGTTGCTTCGGACAATGTGCGTCCGTATGATTTTCTTCGCGCAGATGTTCAATACAAATCGCTCAAGTACACGTTCTTTCATGGGTCATTGCTGGGAAAGCGTAGCTCGTTGACATTTCGCTCGCCCACGGATACGACAACGACGTACACCGAACCGACAGTTGCCGATAAATATTTCGCCGCGCATCGTATTGAGTTTTCTTTTCCGCATCTCTTCGACATTGCATTTCAGGAGATGGCAATCTACAGCAACCGTTCCATCGACTTTGCATATCTCAACCCTTTCATCGTACTCGAATCCGCTCAACGATCTCGCGAAGAACGGGACAATGTGTTGTGGGCGTTCGACATTCAAACGCATTTCACGGCGGGATTGGAGCTGAACGCGACGATTGTGTTCGACGATTTGCACTTTGGCGAATTCTTTGAACCGCGATGGTACAATCGATATTCATATCAGGCGGGCTTCATGCTTACCGACCCGCTTTTTATCGCCAATGCTACACTGATGGTAGAGTACACGCGTGTAAAGCCGTTCGTCTACGCCCATGACCGTTCACGGGAGAACAGTTATACGAGCCTGAACTCAATCCTCGGGCCGCGTATCGGGCCTAACGCGGATTCGTGGTTTCTGCGGGCGGATTATTTTCCGTTACGGAACCTGATGTTTTCGGTACGCGTTACGTTGGTTCGGCACGGCGAGAATATGGTGGACAACAACGGGGTCTTGATCAAAAATGTTGGCGGCGATGTCTTTCAAGGTCACCGCGGTACCGATCCGCTTGATGCCGCATTCCTCGACGGAATACTGTTCAAATCCAGGACCGTTCAATTCTTTGCCACATACGAGATCGTAAATCAAATGTGGCTTGACGGCTGGTTGCAATCCGAAAAGGAAGTAAATACAACAAGCGGTACATCACAGAGCAATACAACTATCGGCGGGCGGCTGCGGGTAGAACTCTAACTATCTCCGAAGGGAACACTCATGCCACTTAAAGTCGGCGATCAGGCACCACCATTCTCACTTGTAGATTCAACGAAGAAGCTCAGAACGTTAAGTGAGTTTCTTGGATCCAAGACAGTTATTTTATTTTACCCGGGTGCGTTCACAGGCGTGTGCTCAAAAGAAATGTGTACGATGCGCGATTCCATTACGACGTTTGGAAGTTTGAACGCGAAAGTGGTTGCGATCAGCGTTGATGCGCCATCATCCAACAAAGCATTCTCGGAACAAAACAAATTGAATTTTCCGCTACTCAGTGATTTCACGCGATACGTGAGCATACAATACGCGGGCCTATATATGGATTTTAGTGGAATTCCGGGCTACACCGCAGCAAAGCGTTCCGTGTTTGTTCTTGACAAGGATGGAGTTGTCCGCTACGCCTGGATCTCCGAGAATCCCGGCGCGGAGCCGGACTATGAGGAAGTAAAAAATGCAGTCGCCGCATAACAGGAGAAACGAATCAATGGCTGAACTTCAGATTGGCAAGAAAGCACCCGATTTCAAATTGAAGGATGGAACGGGAAAAGAAGTTTCTCTTTCCGATTTCAAAGGAAAGAAAGTAGTACTCTACTTCTATCCGAAGGATGATACAAGCGGCTGTACGAAAGAGGCTTGTTCGTTTCAGGAAAACCTGAGCAGCATAAAACGCAAAGGCGCAGTCCTGCTGGGAGTTAGTCCTGATAGCCAGGCATCCCATCAAAAGTTTTCTGCAAAGTACGGATTGTCCTTCCCGCTGATTAGCGACGACAAGAAAGAGCTTGCGCAGAAATACGGAGTGTGGCAGGAGAAAAGCATGTACGGCAGAAAGTATATGGGAATTGTACGGACGACGTTTGTTATCGATGATCAGGGAATCATCACACATATCTTCCCCAAGGTGAAAGTCGATGGACACACGGAAGAAGTATTAAAGGCACTCGCAGAATAATAAGGAGACATTATGGTTTATATAACACGCAAAGAGAATTTCAGCGCTTCACATCGTCTCAACAATCCCGATTGGCCGGACGCCAAGAATTGGGAAGTGTACGGGAAATGCAATAACCCCAACGGACACGGACACAACTACGACATCGAAGTGACGGTCGCCGGCAATCCTCCGGCGGAAACAGGAATGGTGATCGATCTCAAAAAACTTTCCGACATCATCAATGCAGAAATTATTGACAGGGTGGATCATAAACATCTCAACCATGATGTTGATTTTCTTCAAGGAATAATTCCCACCGCCGAGAACATGGCGGTTGCATTCTGGAAGATCCTGGAGAAAGCGCTTCCGCAGGGCAAATTGTATTCGATAAAACTCTTCGAATCTAACAATAACTTTGTCGAATATCGGGGCGAGTAACGCAATGGCAAAGAAACGCACAATGGAAACTCTGATCGAAGAGCAGCTTAAATTGATGGGCGGAAATCCCAAGAGGGAAGGATTGCTGCGAACTCCGCACCGCGTGGCGAAGGCAATGGAGTTCTTTCCGAGCGGCTACAAGAAAGATATCGCCACAGTGTTGAACGGCGCTATCTTCAATGAACAATACAGCGAGATGGTGATCGTAAAGGATATTGATTTCTTCAGCATGTGCGAACACCATATGCTGCCGTTCTTCGGGAAGGCACACGTCGCCTACATCCCGGACGGAAAACTGGTAGGCCTGAGCAAGATTCCCCGCATCGTCGATGTGTTCGCACGCCGCCTTCAGGTTCAGGAGCGTCTCACACGGCAAATCGCCGATACGTTGTACGAGTATTTGCGTCCCGTTGGTGTCGGCGTTGTGATTGAAGCCCGCCACATGTGCATGATGATGCGCGGAGTAGAAAAACAAAACTCCGTCGCCACAACAAGCGCCATGCTTGGAGTGTTCCGTGATGACGTGAAAACACGCCATGAATTTCTTGAACTTACAAAGTCGAGGCAGGGATGAAGAAATTAGAAGGCAAAGTTGCAGTCGTTACCGGTGCGAGCAAAGGCATTGGAAAAGCAATTGCTGCAGTGCTGGCAGCAGAAGGGGCGACGGTATTCCTTGCGGCGCG
>JBBRUI010000405.1:0-3028 GCA_038247945.1 Bacteroidota bacterium
AAAGATACTACGATAATGCGGGAATCGGTCAATTTAATTCGGGATTGCATTCTAATCTATGCGGGAATTTGAGAAAGAATAATTCGGGAAACTACAACTATTACACTCGGTTCATTCCAATTCATTAAATTTCCTTATAAACTTGGCATGGAGGCCAGGTTTCTTGGGGCGAAATTTTCGGTAAAATCTCGCTTTATCTTGCACATAACGTCCCAGGAATATGAGAAGTTGCCGTCGGGAGCTCGCGACCAAAGGCAATTTGGATGGAGCCGAAGGCGGAATCTCATATTCCTTGTTATAGGAAGTTGCACTCATTGCTTTAGCGCAACCAAGTCACCTTTTTCATATTTATTATGCCCAGGTAATGATTTCTTATATTTCCAACATTTTATAGCATCGTCTCTTTTTGCATTTGTATTTTCATTGAAAAAATCCCTTGTATATTGATTATATTGAAACTGGGAGGAGATTTCTATTTTCTTTCCCTGTTTTTTTTCAGCAATAATTCTGTTCCATTCTGAAATCGCCTCTCTATAAGTTTTTCCAGAGTTATCTTTCATCCAATTCATAAATAGAACGTTGAATTTGAAATGATCTCCAATTTCAGATTTAAAAAAAGTACGATGCCGTTCATCATTCCTATATCCTTCAGGGATTTTTGAATCCAGACTGAGTGGGGAAATAACTGTTTTCTTTTTATTTTCACTTTTTATCGTTTGGGTTATGATATTGCCAGTTCGTAAATATTCATAAATTCTCTGGGTCAATACATCTTTACTGCCACTTGTTGGTAGATCAGTGTTTTTGCAAAAAGAAAATAATTCTTCTTTCAACCAATAAAAATTTATAAATTCTTCTGCATCTGTTTTTATGTTTAACTTCGGTCTCATGATTTATCTCCAATGAGTGCAATTTCCTATAACTCCCTAATACACGCAAAGTTACGTATATATTCCCCTTACTCTCCCATACACTTGCGTGTAACACTCCTTCTGACGCTGTTACACGCAGTCATGCTAGTCCAGTTCCAGTTCGTCAAAGGGGCTCCGTACTTTTGAAATAAACCGAGTCGACACATGGGTGTAAATCTCGGTTGTTTTACTGCTACTGTGACCGAGCAGTTCCTGGATAATTCGCAAATCTGTGCCTTTTTCCAGCAAATGTGTCGCATAACTGTGCCGCAACGTATGCACCGTGGCTTTTTTGGTAATCTTCGCTCGTACACAGGCCTCGTGGAACAAACTTTGAATACTTCGGACGGTATACATACCGCCTTTTTGGCCCTCGAATAGCCATGTTTTGCTCTGATACTCTTTCCGGTATTCCTGCAGCATTGCGCAAAAACGACCAGACAAGGGCACAATCCGATCCTTTTTACCCTTGCCCTGAACAATACGGATTAGACTGCGATCAAATTCAAGATCCGTTATTTTTAAATTGACGGCCTCACTGACTCGTAAACCTGCCGAATAAATAAGACTGATTATCGCTTTGTGCTTGATATTGGTCAAGGAACGAATAATTGCTGCCACTTCCAGCTCTGAAAGGACAGTCGGCAAGTGTTTCTCGCGTTTTGGACGCAAGGTAACAGGCGGCATTTTGTGGCCACACACGGTTTCGATATAAAACTTGATAGCGTTTACCGCAACATTCTGGTACGAGCAGCTATAAACCCCGGACTCCGCAATGCAGCTGATATAGTGCGCTATTTGGTCGGAATTGATTTCCTGGCAACTTGGTATGTGTTCAAGGAAAAGACGAATATGATACAAATAGCTTTTAATTGTATGCTGGCTGTACCGTTGGCGTCGTAAATATTCCTCCCCTCTTGCTACTTCTCGGGTTATGGCTCTGTTATTAAGTTCAAACTCAAAATCAACCGTGGCGACTGTTTCCAGTTTTTGTTGTAATTCATCAGCGCGAATGCTTTCTTCCGGGATTGCCCATACCATCTCTTTCGCATGCCAAGTTCTACCCGGCAGCTGTCGCATGACTTGCACGATTTTTGAGTCGTAGGGAAATGAACACAGATACTGTCCTTTCCGTTTTACTACTTTTATCGTAGTTTCAGAGCTTCTCATGCTGGTATTCTAAGCCTCACACTTAAAATCAGTATACCCCGTAAATTATGATCCGTCCAATAAAAATGGTAGGACTATGATGGACCCTGATAACTAGACAACAGGTTATACCTGTTGTTGAATAAACACAGGGGTAAAACGGTGAATGAAAAAAGGATACGAAGGACTAAGGATTTCTAGTTCAAAGTAGCAATTGAGGCAATCAAAGGCCAAAAACAGGTAAGTTGTTCCCCGCCCGACTTTCTTTCCACCATCTGATGCGAAGATTTACCGCTTACCGCCAAAACAAAAGACCGAGCGTCGCCACACGTTCTTTCCGAATAGTCTGAATAACGAAAAATCAGACTTCATCCGAAATTACCTGTACTTCATCAATAATCGTGCGCCCCTGTGTGGCTCCCTCAAAAAGAGTTCGAAGACATACGCGATTAATTCTTCGCTTTTTACGAGAGTTTCGAATAGGAAATTGGATGTGATTTTTCGGTGAGCATTTTTGCATGCTGTTCGCGGAGAACCTGGAAATAGGCAGAGGCCCCAACACTGACCTCGTGCGAAGTTGCTTTCGTTTCCTCGGGAAGGGATGAAGTCCGGGTAACCCACATCAGGAACAGAGCCTTGAACCAAGCGATATCGGAAACGCGGCGGATATCAGAGTGAAGGGCGGCGGCATAACGCTTGTCGGGCGCCTCACCGGTCTGGGAATGAAGGTGCGTGTTGTATTCGAGATCTACCCATGCGGTGAAAGCGGAGTTGAGTTCTTCGAATGTTTTAAAAACGGCAAGTTGGGATTCCCCCTGGAAATCATTTTTAATGATTTTATTGACGGCTTCAACCTTTCCCTAACAGTAAGCCTGATAAGGCTTGTGATGAAGCTTCGCTGTTTTCAGTTCGCCGAGAATCCAGGCGAATTGTTTTGCGATATAGACCGACCCATTTTCCAGGTATAC
>JBBRUI010000406.1:0-3024 GCA_038247945.1 Bacteroidota bacterium
ATATAAATCGGTTCGGGAAATTCTTGTAGCGTATCGTCGTCACCCTTCGGCATCAGTCGACGATGCGGTTGAAGATTTGAAACAAGCGACCGGCTCGTTCAAGCAGGCTATCGAGCGGCTGTCCGAAGATCAATTTCAAACTGGAATTATTGATACCCCGCAGAAGGGACGCGTGCCCTATTGGCGGTTTGGTGCATTCGCGCTGGAACATCATATTCATCATCTCATGGAGCTCCATCTCTGTTTACGAATCTTATCCGTTGATGTGAACACCAAAACTTTGTATGAAGGATAATAGCATAATGGAAAACGCAACAATTCTTTTGGTAGATGACGATCCGCTGTACATCGAACTTACAACGATGTTGTTAAAGGGCGAGGGCTATCGGGTTCTTGCCGCCGCTGACGGAAAAAGTGCCATTGAGCTTTTCCAGAACGAGAAACCCGACATTTTGATGATGGATTGGAATTTGCCGGAGCTCAGCGGCATCGATCTCCTGAAGTCCTTCAAAGAACATTTACCGGATTCAACATCGCCATATATCATCATGGTGACTGCCCGGAACGAGGTAGAATACCGGATCGAAGGGATGGAAGCTGGCGCGGACGATTACATTACGAAGCCGTTCGACAAGAAAGAACTGTTTGCCCGGTTGCATGTGGGGTTACGGACTTTGAGTCTTCGCCGCGAGCTTGCCGATCAGGCGCGTCAGAAGACAGTTATGGAAATGGCTGTTTCGATGGCGCATGAAATCGCAAATCCGCTGGCAACGGTTATGCTTCTTCATCACCGGCTCTCGAAAAATGAACTTGTGAATGAAGACCCTGTAATGAAGGGAGACCTCGAACTCCTTGGCCAACAACTGCAGCGCATCCAGGCGCTCGTTCGAAAAGCACAATCGATAGAGATCGTTGTCTCTGTACCATACGTGGAAAATATAACAATGATTGACTGGCATGGGGACGACCCCAAAGAAGTAAGCACATAACCTTCTGCACATACCATACTGACATAAAATACTGATAGATGGATACGGCGCATCCATGTACCTGTTACCTTATTTCGTTCTATACTGTAGGGAAACTTGGCTGCGCCTTCAAACAAAATCATCGTGCAGGAATTGAAGTCCGGAAACCGGCTTGGCTGCACACATCTTGTGAATCTGTATCAAGCCCGTCTGATTGATGAAGCAGTGCGGGTTTTTCATTTGCACCAGGAGGACGCGGAGGAGTTGGTTGCTGATGTATTGCTTTTGGTTGTGAAGAATATTCAAACGTTTGAGTTCAGGAAGAGCGAATCGGATTTCAACGGTTGGGTGATCACGATCTTCCGGAATAAAGTCCGGGACTTCATCCGGAAGGCAGCAACCACGGGCGATTTGATTGAACGATTTGAAGAAGCAGAACTCGAAGAAGATAAAACGTTTTCAAAAACTGAGCAACAGGTAACAGAGGCAATTGTACGAGGCTATCAGGAAGCAGTTCGTCAGGCAGAAGGTGAAAATGTCGGGCCGGTTGCAGCAAAGCTTCTGGCGATTGCTGATTCGTTGGACAGGCTTGAGCCGTGGGAACGAGTGTTGCTTCGCTGCCGGGCGCTTGATGTTCCGTACGAAGACATAGCACTGTATACAGAAAAACCCGTTGCCCAGCTTAAAGTGTACCACGCACGGGTGAAAAAGAAATTTGTAAGAATTCTATCTGAACAGTATCCGGAGTTGAAGGAGAATGAGAAACAATCTGGTTGACACAATGCTTCAGATTGCATGGCTGGAAGGTTGGGTCAACACACATGGAGCGTACGAGAAGGCAGTGACAAAAAGAAAAGTCCCTGCTTATATCTCCGAATCCACTCGTGAGAACCTGGTCAAGCGCCTTGAGTCCGCGCTTGAGGCAACACGCCCGCTGCCTCCGCTGACAGTTGGTCTCTTACTGCGCGGAGCCCGTACCGGGCGTGGATTACGTCCCCAGGAAATATTCTCCCGGCTTGGCGTTACTCAGAATATTTATCAACTGATGGAGCAGGACGTTATCTCGCCGCTCAAAATTCCGGTGGCTGTTTGGAAGAAGGCAATCCAACTGTTGAGTTATCCGGTGGATGAAATGACTGAAATTCTTCGCCGCACAGAGCAACTCGTATTTTACCGTCCCGCATTTAGAGGAGTATTGGCACGTTACAATGACGGCAAGAAGCCCGGATTGAAACGATCAACCCTGGAAAAAGCCAACTCTGAATTATACGCAAAAGCATCATTGCCGCTCCCTGAAGATCGGGAGGCAAAGCTCAAAATCCTTATTTCCAAATTAAAGGACGAAACCGGAAAAGAATAATCGGCACAGTAAATTTCATCTAAAAAATCCCGTTGATGGTAAAAAAATAACCACCGGCGGGATTTTTTTTGTATCATTGTTTTAGAATGAATCTCCCACCTGAAATATTTATCAAGTGTGTAAGGGCGGCGCAGGGAATCTTGCAAAAGCATGCACCTAAACCTCTCGCCGCTCCGGTCGATATCGAGAAGATTGCCGGTGCGTTCGGGTTTGCTGTCATCCGTATTCACTCTGCGGGAGATGAATTGTCGGGACTTGTAAGTCCCAAACATAAACTCATTGGCGTGAACGGCAATCATCATACACACCGCCAGCGTTTTACTGTTGCCCACGAGATCGGCCACATCCTCCTCGAACATCCTCCCGAAAGCCGCTGCACAACTAAAGAAATTGCGGACTGCAACCGTGAAGCGGATGTGTGTGCCTCCGAGCTTTTGATTCCCACCCAATTGCTCGCTCCGCATCTTTTAGAAACAAGGACGACTGCAACCTCCACACTTTCAAAATTGTTTGGCGTGAGCGAAGAGGCGATGTCGCTGAAGATTAAACGCATCCATGCCTACAGGCTTGCAATGAAATGATTGTGCTATCTCTGAGGGGTTGTTACCTGTTTTCGTTCTATACGGTAAGAGCGAAAGCTTACAATCAAACCCACAACAACCCTTGGAGGCAGTCATGACAGCAACAACAAACGCA
>JBBRUI010000407.1:0-2983 GCA_038247945.1 Bacteroidota bacterium
CCCCAAAGCACTATGATGGCAGGCGGAGGTGGCGTCCCGACGGCAGTCGGGATGACGGGGTGTGTTCATGCGTAAATCACACACCCCTTCTGCTTCCCCTCTCCCTCACGCACGGGCAACGCACAGAGGGGAATGTGCAGTACATGAATTTGTGTCTTGTCCTGAAATAGGTTGACACATTACAAACCTAATTTCGAGGAGAAGACAGATATGGTTGAGCCGAAAACAATACGCCGGTACAGCCTGGCATTTCAACAGAAAGTTGTTTCTGAGATTGAAGCTGGTACATTGAATATTGCCCAAGCGCAACGATTGAATGACATCCGCGGAGCGGAAACGATTACCGCGTGGCTGCGCAAGATGCGCAAGAACCATCTGTTAACACAAATAGTAAGGGTCCAAATGTCGGATGAAACCAGCAAGGTGAAACAACTGGAGAAGGATAAACAGCGTTTAGAATCTGCGCTCGCGCAGGCGCACTTAAGGATCTTAACGTTGGAATCGACACTTGAAGTCCTGGAAGAAAAGTCGGGCATGAGTGTTAAAAAAAAGATCGATGCCGGATTATAGAAGCAGCCCTCCGCCGACAGGACGGAAGGAAACGACAATTCTCGGTAGGCCAGGTGTGCAAGGCGTTCGAGATTACGCGACAAGCGTTGTACAAAAGGCGCCAGGTGCAGATGCTGGAGGGCTTCCACGAGCACCTGGTCGTAGAACGAGTCCGAGAGATTCGCCGTCGCATGCCTCGTGTTGGTGGCAAGAAATTGTATCACATGCTTCGTGATGATCTTCAGCGCATGCATGCGAAAACGCTCGGCAGGGACAAGTTTTTTGACCTGTTGCGTCGTAATGGATTGCTGGTCAGGAGTCGGAAAAAGTATGTTGCAACAACGAATTCCCAACATCGATTTTACGTATACGATAATCTTCTCACAGATCTTGTCATCAATCGAGTGAATCAAGTGTTTGTGGCGGATATAACCTATATGCGTTTGCCTGAAAGCTTTTGTTACTTAGCGCTTGTAACGGATGTGAGATCCAGAAGCATTGTTGGGTACGACCTCAGCATGAGCTTGTCGATTGATGGTTCGCTACGGGCATGGCGCTGAATGGCGTTACCGACTCGCGGCATTCAGTATTGCGGTCATGAGTACACGTCGCTGCTATTGTCGAAGCACTGTCGTATCAGTATGGGTGAATCTGGAAATCCATATGATAACGCTATTGCAGAACGGGTGAATGGCATTCTCAAACATGAATTCCTTCTCGACTCCACGTTCCCGGATTTTGCAACGGCACAAAAGGCAGTGGAGGAAGCAATTGAAACGTACAACACGTATCGTCCGCATTTGAGTCTGGACTACGAAACGCCAGCAATGCGCTATGCAGCATGAACACAAGAAATACTACTCAAACTAACTGTCAACCTATTTCAGGACGACACAGTCAATCAGAAATGATGTCGGACTATTAACCATACTCCCGAGCATTCGGCCTATCTCTCTTGACAATGTTGTCAGCGCTTTGTGCTGTTCGACATTGATATAACCGCATTCTTTCGCGAAGTCCAACGATGAATCAGTTTCACTATTCTCGCCGTCGCAGTCAGTCAACTTATTCACAAAGTGTGCGTCGTAGCGACGTTTTGCCCACTCCGAGGGCGTAGCTTCATTTTCCTAGTCACCGGAGACGTCGTCCACGAGACTGTTTGAGTTGACGTTCAAACCAGCGTGCTTCACTTCTGGTCGAGAATTCTTGAAACCGAAGAAATGTCCAAGGCCGTCCGCTTTTGGTGGTTGAGACTCGACCCGCATTATGGTCTTCCAGCCGGCGCTCCAAACAATCGGTTTGACCGATGTAAACCCTCTCATTGTCCCGGCTCCGGATTGCATAAACGAAGAACAGTGGTTTTACTCTACGGGGCGGAGCCAGGCTTCTCTGAGATTTAAACATACCGAGCGCGACGACCGCCTGATCTGACCAGTCAACGCAAACCGTTCCTCGACCGGAAAACCCTTGCTGATGCGAAAGATTTCCATCGCGAGCGTATATGCTTTTTTGTAGACGTCGAGATCCTTCGCCGAATTCAACCTCATGTATGTAGTGCCTCACGCATCGACTTCTGACTTCTGATATCTGCCATCCGGCCTCTTTCTCTACGCCTTATGCACACTACTCCCACGCACAATATTCCTCGTATCCACGATGGGTATTCCAAATCCCCCAAAATCCATCCCCCTATATTCATTATGCGCCGTAGCAATCAGAATCAAATCGAAGTTCCCGCTTACATCCACCGACTTTCTTCCGGCATACTTCGACCACTCCCGCGTCATGCGAATAACCGGCACATGAGGATCGTTGTAAGCAACCGTGGCGCCTTTCTCTTCCAGCTTCTCGATCAGGTGATAGGACGGCGATTCGCGGTCATCATCCACGTTTGCTTTGTACGCGAGTCCGAGCATCAGTATGCGCGAGCCCTTCAGCGGCTTGCCGTGTTCGTTCAATACTTCCATCACGCGCTGGACAACAAAGTCCGGCATAGCCGTATTGATCTCCCCCGCCAGTTCAATGAACCGCGTCGCAACTCCGAACTCCCGCGCCTTCCATGTCAGGTAGAACGGATCGATGGGAATGCAATGTCCGCCAAGTCCCGGTCCCGGATAGAACGGCATGAACCCGAAGGGCTTTGTCTTTGCAGCATCAATCACTTCCCATATGTCGATGCCCATCTTCATGAACGTCACCTTCAGCTCGTTCACCAGGGCGATGTTCACCGAGCGGAAAATATTTTCCATCAGCTTCGTCGCTTCCGCGGCGCGTGTGGAGGAAACAGGTACGGTACGGACGACAACTTGTTGGTACAACGCCTCCGCAACTGCGAGTCCATCGGGGGATGTTGCCCCGACAACTTTGGGAATCGTCTCGGTCCGGAAATCAGGGTTGTTCGGATCTTCACGTTCCGGCGAGAAAGCCGCGAAGA
>JBBRUI010000408.1:0-2974 GCA_038247945.1 Bacteroidota bacterium
GGCCACATGCTTCGACCCGATACCTGGAATGTGCTTTGCTTTTCCACATCGTTCCAGATATCGAATAGGACGTTCGATACGGAGTTGATTGTCTGGGCTTCCATTATTCTTTCAAACTATCGGTGACAATTCTTACTGTCTCGCTTACGCTGCCTGATTGCAGCCGATAACATTTTGCGGCTTGCACAACGTCCGCTACGGCAAGCATGGACTGGAAAGGGTTTTCTTCGGCTGTATGAGAAAACTTCGTACACTCCAGCAGGGCTTCAGCGGAAGTTATGGGAGTAAGCTTTGCTGAATCGGAGAATCCATCCATAAAAATTATTGAGCCGACTTTGCAGGAGTCTCCCCGACATCCGGGAAACATATCATCGATATCAACGAGCCACTTATCATCGCCGCTTAATGATTTAGTCGGTTGCAGTTTTACCCGGCTATTCAGCTCCGAAAACATGCTCAACGTTTTTTCTCGCAATCCCAGCGCCCGGGGAAAGGGATGAACCACTCCAAGCTTCCTGTCGATAAAAGCAACTTCATCAGATAGAAACTTGCACCCTTCTCGAACCAATGCCAGAGTCAACGTGGTCTTCCCCCTGTTTGCTTCTCCACACAAGACAACTGCGCGCCCATTTGTGGAAACAACACCGGCGTGCATCACGAGGTGGCCGGGAATATGAGAAAGAACTGTGTGAAAGATGACTGATTCTGCGTATGCACGCCATCGTTCATGATCGAGAAAAAAACAGGTGCGCTCTCCTATCAACATCACTGGTTTATTTTCGAGGAACGCATCGGCGACCCGGAAGAATCCGTCATCGGATTCAGCTTCTATCCTGAAGCGGTGGCGATTACTTCCTCTCCTGAACACATTTACGAGATGGTCGATCTTCCCATTCTCAACAACGATTGCCTTCGCATCATTCTCTAATGATTCGGAAAGCACTTTGAAGGTAATCGCATTATCGACGCGACCATTCTCTGGAAGTTCCTTCAGGTGCCCGTAAGTCTTCCGGTAAATCTTCGCGGATTCTGGAACATCAAAACCAACTTTGAAAGGCACACCGAAGAAACGATACGTTTCGTATTCAAGTTCTTGCTCTCCCAAGCTTATGTCTTCGGGCTCGAGGCTGGTCAATGATTACTCTCTTCGGCTCAAAGAAAAAACTCCCCTCGTCCGGGTTGCAGAAGTACCGCATCAAGATTCTGGGGAGTCGTAGAAATTCTCCGAGTTCAAAAAACTACAGAGGAACATCACTTTAACACTACAAGGCCCTCAGCGTGCAGCATCGTAAGAGTTTCCTCGATATCGCTCCTCACGCTGCTGACATCTCCGGCCTTGAAACGGGATTTGACTTCGTGTTCGATCGCTTCAATGTTTGAATCTCCAGTACAGAGATTCCATATCAACAATGAAGTCTTGTTGAGGACGTGAGCCTTTTTCGTATCCGGGTTGTACAAAATTGCGTCCTCGCCCAGTGTACGTAAGACCAGTCCTTCCTTTTGTCGGGGGTGACATAACAAGAAGTCAAGCATCGAACACTCAACTTAGAAGCTGAATGCGCAGACTTCGTGTTGTTTAAGGAGTTCTGCTTCTGTATAGGTAATGATAGTTGGTTTTATATAGTGCTCCATTTAGACCTCCTTATGAATGATGAGTAAACCGATTGATGGGGATTAAATATCTATTTCTCTAACTCGTTCGAATCAGAAACTGATGTTCGGCTTGCCAATTTTTGGATTTAGTATTTGTTCTGCAGGAGAGAGGTAGATATAAAACCCTTTTGAGTGTACTACATTTCACCTCGAATGTCAAGAGTCCCAATTAATAAATCTAGGGCGACTGAATAACGAATGATGGTGATCAACAGATCGCGCACATGAAATCCATTTTTTGTGTGACAAAAATAACCTCTTGTTGGAAAGTTACTCAAGTGAATTCTTATTGGTAGAAGATTCTTCGTACCGTTATCCCGGTTTGTTATGGATGCCAAACAAAAAAGGAAGCCCACAGTTGTGAGGCTTTGAAAATGTTAAAAGGGAAATTTCACATTCTATTTCTTTACAATCTCCACCCTCCGGTTCATCGCTCTTCCATCTTCAGTCTTATTGTCGCCCACCGGTTTCTCCTGTCCCCACCCTTTCGCCGAAAGCCTGGACTTCTCAATTCCCCGGGAGACAATCGCGCTCATAACGGACTTCGCTCGATTCTCCGAAAGTGTTTTGTTGAATCCCGCCGTTCCCACGTTATCGGTGTGTCCTTCGATGCTCACATTCAACGAATCATCCGTCTTCAACATTTCTGCAACTTGATCGACGATTTTCTGAGATTCCAGCTTGATGTCCGCCTTGCCTGTTTCAAAATTAATGTGGAGAGTAACAAAGCCTGTCTTGTTCAGTTCATCCCGCATTGTTTCCTCATCTGAACAGGACATGACGAGGAGAGAGAAGAGAGCGGCGCTCACCACTCCGACCAATGTAACCGAGAGCGTACGTTTCACGATGAACCTCCTTCTAACAACAGTGACTGGATGATCATTAGCTTCGGGCAAAATTAGAGAATACCGTGGAGATAATCAAGAGACGAACTGAGATCAATATCGCCCCCGTCCTCCAACTTGATTCTACTTCTTCACAATTTCAACGCGCCGGTTCTTTGCTCTTCCTTCTTCGGTCTTGTTATCACCGACCGGTTTCTCCATTCCCCAACCTTTTGCAGAGAGTCTGGATTTTTCAACTCCTTTGCCGGCGACAGCACTCATTACAGATTTCGCCCGGTTGTCGGACAGGGTCTTGTTGGAAGCGGGCTTTCCGACATTATCCGTGTGGCCTTCGATGCTCACTTTCAAAGACGGATTTGCTTTGAGCATTTCCGAAATCTGATCGACGGTCTTTTGCGACTCCGGCTTGATGTCCGCTTTGCCGGTTTCGAAATTTATATACAGGGCAATGAAGCCGCTTTTGTTTAACTCATTCA
>JBBRUI010000409.1:0-2965 GCA_038247945.1 Bacteroidota bacterium
AGTGACCGGATGATAACGTCCGGCGGGTCGCTCTTTAAGAGGTAACCGGAAGCCCCCGCGCAAATCGCCTGAACGATCCTGTCGTTGTCATCAAAGACCGTGAGCATGATGACCTGGATCGAAGGGGCGATTTCTTTCACGCAACGTATCCCCTCGATCCCGTCCACTCCCGGAAGCCCGATGTCCATCAAGATAATGTCGGGCGCGGCGCTGGATTCGAGACGGGCAAACGCCTCTTCGCATGACGAAACCGCAAGATCACACGTCAACCCTTCGGTCTCTGTGATGAGATCCTGAATATTATTTCTGAATCGATTGTTATCTTCGACCAGCCAGACCGAGGCTTCCGGTTCAGAAAGTGAGAGTGGATTTTCACGCATGGTCAAAAGTATACGTCAGTTGGTTCTCATTCACAATCACGCATTTGCGGGTTCAGAGTTTGCCGGAGAACGTTACGGTCGTCCCTTGTCCGGGTAAGGAGGTTATCTCGCACGCACCGCGGATGTTGCGCGCACGGCTTTGCAGGCTGGCAAGTCCGTTTCCGCGCCCGGCAACATGCGTATCAAAACCTTTCCCGTTATCGCGTATGACAGTTTCGAGTATGCCATCGCGTTGCTGCACATGTATTTGCACCATCGTCGCCGAAGCATGTTTCGCAATGTTTGTCAATATCTCCTTGAACGCGAGAAAGAAGTTTCGCTTGAAGTCGATGGAGACCCGCATGGAGATTTCATTCTTGGGCCCATGAAAGTCGTGCTCGATTTCGGCGAGCAGGGTGGAAGCCGTGTCTTTCATGCGAAGCATGAGTTCATCGAGAGTGTCGTTCTTTGGTTTGATGAACCAAACAATGTCTTTCATCCCCTCAGATGTGGTCAGGGCGGTGTCGTAGATTTCAGCAAGCTTCTGTTTTGTTGCTTCCGTCAATTCAGGTGCACGCTGAACAGATCTGCTCACCATGGCAATCGTGCTGAGATTGCTTCCAACGTCATCATGCAGGTCATCGGCAATGCGCAATCTGAGCCGCTCTACCTCGAGTAGTTTCCTTAGTCTGTAACGGAACACGGCGTACAACGCTCCCGCAAGCAGTCCGGCGATGAGAATGCGAAACCACCATGTTTGCCAGAACGGCGGCGCGATATAAATTGATAACGACGCACCCGATTCGTTCCACACGTTATTGTTGTTCGATCCCCGTACATGAAATACATAGTTGCCCGGACCGAGATTAGAATAGCTCGCGTAGTTGCGTGTTCCGGCCTCAACCCAATCATCGTCTATGCCTGCCAGTTTATAAGTAAACCTGTTCCGCCGGGGATTGGTGTAGTCGAGCGCAGCAAACGAGAACAAGAAAGAATTCCGGTCGTGCGAGAATCGGATTTCATCGCCCGCAAGGTCAGACGCAGGGAGTTCCTGATTGAATACCGAGAACGAAGTTATAGCAATCGCCGGAGGATTTGAAATTGTGGAAAGACTGTCGGGGTCAAATTCCGCAAAGCCATCGAGCCCTCCAACGAACAGCTTACCGCCGACATTTTGGAAGAACCCTGATCGCAACTCCTCGAACGTAATCCCATCATTCTCGTCAAATCTCGTGAAGGATCGCGTCTTCGGACTGAACTTTGCCAGTCCGATCACCGTGGAGAGCAGCAAGTCGTTCCCCCGGTCCACGGAGATTCCGAATATATGCGCGCCATACAACTGATCAATGTGGTGCCGGGTATACCGGCCGGATTGTGGATCGAACGATACAAGGCCAGCCAGTGTGCTGAGCCAGAATATCCCTTCATGGTCTTCCACAAGACAGTAAATCCAGTTTTCCTGAGTTCGTGTGGAGTCCTCGGGGTGAAGGAATCGTGTGAATGTTCCATCGGCCGCGAGCTTGTTCATTCCCCATCCGTACGTTGCAACCCAGTGATTTGAGAACCGATCTTCGATGACGTCTGAAACGCAGTTGCCCTCCACCGGATGGGCTTCCTTCGGATCGTTGAGATAGTTCTTGAAGCGGTATGGTTTGCCCCGAACCAATTCCGAAAGCCCGCCATGCGAGCTGATCCGGATCGTACCGGAACGATCTTCATAGATCCCGGTAATATCATTGCCCGCGAGACTTGTCGAATCTCCTTTCACGTGCCTGAAGATCATCATTTGCTTTCGCTCGCTGTCGAGCACTGCGAGTCCGCCGGCTGTTCCAATCCAGAGATTTCCCTTCCGGTCCTCCATAACCGTTCCTACATCGTCGTTTGGCAGAGCGGGCAGAGTCGACGAGTTGCTGTTGAAGTTTGCAATACGCCGATAGGTTCCCTTCTCACGCCGTAGAACATCCAACCCACCTCCCCACAATCCCGCCCAGAGAATTCCCTTCCGATCCTCATACAATGAAAGTATTGCTCCCCGATTGAGTTGAAGCGACTGTTGACTGCGGATATGGTTGGCAAAGGGATTCTTCGACATCAACACTTTGTTGACGCCATTCCGTGTTCCGACCCAGAGAAAAAGATTCGTTCTCGTCGCGGCAACGGGGTCCGGATACAACGCCCTCACTGAACTTAACGAGCGGCCTACATCATCTGAGATTGTGAATTGCGTGAACGCCCCGTTGAAATAGGAAAGCAGCCCAAGATCCAATGCCGCGATCCATATTCTTCCTGAAGGGTCGCATGCCATCGCCATGATGGTATGTTTGGCATATGAATGCAAATCCATCCGACGCATACGGTCTGTTTCGAGGTTGAGCACATTGAGTCCTTCACTCGTGCCAATCCACAATTCCTGTTTATCGTTTTCGCACAGAGCGGTAATATTATCGGAGTATAACGTTCCCGGATCGTTGCCGTTGCTGCGGTAGTGTTCGACTCGGGTCCCGCGAAGCGCGTTCAATCCGCCACCGAGTGTCCCGATCCACAATGTACCGGAGCGATCGAGAAGGAGAGAAAGAATTCTATTACTGCTCAATCCCTGGTCTGTC
>JBBRUI010000410.1:0-2889 GCA_038247945.1 Bacteroidota bacterium
CTTACCTCACACCTCTTCCTACAAACGCGTGTTTGATGGAGAGAACGGAAGTAAAAGTGAACCCAAGCAGAAAAAGTAATTGAAACGGCACTGCGGCAAATTCCAAAAAGTACAATGAAGAAACAACGCCGAACAGGCAGTAGACCGCAAGAATAATTTCCACGACAACTGTTGAGCTTATTTTTACGGGAACATACTTCTTGTCAGTCCACGAATCTTTTTTGTTTTTGATGTTATATTTCGGTGTGCGGACGAACTCGCTTTTTCTTTTGAATAAACCTTCGAGCACAGCCCGGCTGTTATTCACGGCAAATCCCATGCTTCCCGCCATGAAAATAGGGAATAAGAATAAACGCCGTCGCCAGTCTTTATGAACATCTTTTTGTGAGAAAAGATAGAAGAAGAACGAGCCGATGAATGCGAAAACAAATACGGACATGAAGGTGAAATATCCATCATGCAGCCCCGCGTGTTTAATGAAGACCAGGGGCACATTCAAAATTCCCGCAAGGACGATGAAAGGAAACACAAGGTTATTGGTAAGATGAAACGTCGCATGCACCTTCACTTTAAGGGGAAGCTTCGACCTCCAGACTTCCGGAAGCATTTTGCGCGCAGTTTCGATCGCGCCCTTCGTCCAGCGAAACTGCTGGGACTTGAGTGCATTGATCTCCGAAGGAAGTTCTGCGGGCGATGTGACATCATTCAGGTACACAAAGCGCCAACCTTTTAATTGGGCGCGGTAGCTCAGATCAAGATCCTCCGTGAGTGTATCAGCCTGCCAGTTGCCGGCATCTTCAATCGTCTTCTTGCGCCACACACCGGCAGTGCCATTGAAGTTAATGAAGTAACCAACCTTGTTGCGTACTGCTTGTTCGATTACAAAATGCCCGTCGAGGGCCATCGCCTGGGTACGTGTCAGCAGAGAGTAATCAAAATTCAAATGTTCCCACCGTGTCTGCACCATGCCAATATTCGAATCGGTGTTGAAATGGGGAATCGTCTTCAGTAGGAAATCCTGGCGCGGAACGAAGTCCGCATCGAAGATTGCGATGAACTCACCGCGCGCACAAGCCAATCCTTCCTTCAGTGCGCCCGCCTTGTATCCCAGTCTGTTTGGCCGGCGAATATGTTTGATATCATAGCCAAGTTTCTGATATTTTTCGACCAGACCGTCAATGACCTCCACCGTTTCGTCCGTCGAATCGTCCAGAAGCTGAATCTCCAGTTTATCCCTCGGGTAAATCATCGCGCATGCTGCATCAATCAATCGGCCTACAACATACCGTTCGTTGTAGACCGGCAATTGGACAGTGACAATGGGGTATTCGTCAAGCGCTTTAACGGCTGAGCGTTTCTTGTCCTTGAATTTGAGATAGTAGTAGATCATTATGAAGCCGTGCAACCCGAAGATAAACAAAATCGTGAGCGACACGATATACGCAATCAATATAAATTCAGCCATGATGGTTTATTATTACACCTCTCTTAAATTGACGATAATGTTTTACAGCTTACCAACCTGATACTGTCTCCAGCAAAATATCTTCGGAAATTTTCCGGATCGCTTCATCAAATGCGAGTTGCCGCTGCGTAAAGCCGGCAGTCGGATCGTAATCACCATAATTGTTGAATGTCTTCTCGTACACCCTTTTTCGCAGTTTCATATCCTGATACACAACCTTGACGGCTATATTGATCCGTCTCTTGTTGACTGTCTCTCCTCCACCGACCGAAACAATTTCATCTCGCGCAGACACAATAACTCCATCGAGGATTGAATCGGCCGTACTTTTATCGGCAACTTCAAGGCTGTTATCGCGAATGAACAAATCTGTGAGTGTTCGTGTCATTCTCTCACGCAAACTCGCCTCACCCAATCCTGTTTGATCATCCATCAAAGGAATCGCAACAGTCTTAAGATGGCTAGGTACGGAAGCGCCGGAAAACGAGTAACAGCCTGTGAAGGCTACAACCAGGACGAATACAATTATATTGATGAAACCTTTCATCGGTCCTCTAAATGGTATTCTTTGATTTTCCGGTAAAGAGTCCGCTCACTGATGTTCAACGCCCGGGCGGCTGCACGGCGATTGCCCTTGAACCGCTGCAAGGCTTCGGCGATGAGCTTGTGTTCCATCTCGTTCATCGATAAACTTGTATCGGCATTGATTGCCATCGGGTCGGGGGGATGCTGTGTATTTGCCAACGCATTTGCCTGCTCGTGAAGAGCATTTTTCAAGTCAACGATGTCGGCTTTTATTTCCAGCAATGCCCGGAGAATCAGTTCGCGCTCCGCCTGCTCAACACTTTTGCCGGTCACGACCGGAAGGTTTCTTGCGTGTTGCGAATAATCCTTCAAATACTTCCGGACGTCGTCTCCTTGCAGATACTTTCCGCTTTCGAGCACGAGCATGCTTTCTACCATATTGCGCAACTCGCGCACGTTGCCGGGCCAGTGATATGAACGCAATAACTGCAGCGCTTCATCCGAAATGCCGCCGAACCGCACATTATTCTTTGCCGAAAATTCTTCGACGAACGACCTGAACAGTACCGGAATATCCTCGGTGCGCTGACGCAGCGGAGGAATAACGATGTTGACCGAGCGGAGGCGAAAATACAGATCGGAACGGAAATTATTGTTGCGTACTTCGGCTTCAAGATTCTTGTTCGTGGCTGCAATGATGCGGACATTGACACGGCGCGGCGCGGATGAGCCCACGCGCAGAAATTCACCATTCTCAAGAAGACGCAGAATCTTCACCTGGGCAGAAAGCGGCATCTCCCCTATTTCATCAAGGAACACTGTTCCATTGTCAGCGAGCTCGAAATATCCTTTGCGCTCGCCCGCGGCTCCGGTGAACGATCCGCGTTCGTGACCAAACA
>JBBRUI010000411.1:0-2830 GCA_038247945.1 Bacteroidota bacterium
CTTCGAGGCAACTGCTCCGCAGCCCCTTTAGCGGTCTTGGAAAGCCGGAACCTTTGAAGTATGAACTGCAAGGTTGTTGGTCACGGCGTATCACCGACGAGCATCGCCTGGTGTACAAAGTCACCGGCGACTCTATTATCATTATTTCCTGTAAGTACCACTACAGCAAGTAAAGCACTCAACGGTTTCTTCTAGTTCGTCAGGAATCAAGCATCACAAAGATTGCCGCTTGAAAATTGTTTTGCTAAATTGGTTGAGAATTTAAAGAAAGTGAGGACAACCCATCATGCCGACATTAGAACACGTTACCGTCCTGGAACTGCAAAATCTATTGCAGTCTCTGCCTCCGGAAACCCGACTGTCTGTAAAATTTGAAGAACCGGAGGCAACAAAGAATGCTTTAAAGCGACAGAAGGGGCTCGACGCAATGAAAAAACTTCGGGGATCTGGCAACGGAAAGCTGCTCGAGGCGTTACTGGCCGAACGCGAATGCGACAAGCGCTCATGACGGACTATGTACTGGACACATCGGCACTGTTTGCCTACATCGAAAACGAAGACGGCTCCTCGGAAGTGTCCACAATTTTGCAGCAGGCGTTGGATTGGTGAGGCGAACGTATTTATATCGGTTGTGAGTTGCATTGAAATGTACTATGTCTCTACCCAACAGCAGGGACAGGAAGTAGCACGCGAACGTCTTCAGATACTTGAAGATTTGCCGATATCGCAAGTGCCCTTGGAAAAAAATCTTGTAACAATAATCGGAGAGATAAAGGCGACGAGAACAATGTCATTTGCCGATTGTTGCGTTGCAGGATTGGCAAAGTCAAAAGAGGCAATTCTTGTACACAAAGATCCGGAATATCAACAGGTCGAAGAACTCATCAAGCAAACCAGACTGCCTTATAAACGGGCAAACAAATAAACGGTTTTTAGTTTTCCCTTCTCTTCATCCCCAACCCCCACACAACAACAGAAACAAGCAAGCCCGGATACATCGGTTCAATGCCGAGAGCGTAGCTCGTATCTACAAGTCCGTTGCTCCATCCTGAAATCAGCCAACCGAGTGATGTAAGCCAACCGAATAACATCGCGCCGAACGCGTAGCGTGCGTGTATTCTCCAACGGTCGAAGTAGCTCGTCACCAACGGAATCAATAGTCCGGGAATGATAACGGTTCCGATTGCATACCAGAGCTTGATGACGGATGGAATTAAAAGAGCCAACGCAATCGAGAGCACTGCTGTAAACATCAATCCGTATCGCGTGTAGCGCGC
Organism: Bacteroidota bacterium; assembly: GCA_038247945.1. GTDB lineage: Bacteria > Bacteroidota > Ignavibacteria > UBA10030 > UBA6906 > CAADGV01. Next base: position 1,278 of record JBBRUI010000411.1, read on the forward strand.
AACATTGGTTTCATCAGGCTCTCTTCGGACTCTCCAGATAATATCTCTTCCGATCGTGGTCGCAGAGATGAACGCAAGGGAGTTCAGCGTGGACATGATCGTCGCAAGCATGCCGATATAGAACAATCCTTTTGCAACCGGCGGCAGCGTCAACTCCGCAAGCAATGGATACGCCATCACGGGCTGCTGCAACGCAGGCAGCGCCGCACGCGCATACAATCCCGCTGTCGCTGTCATTGCATCGAAGATGAACCAGAAGATGATCGAGACGAGAATGCCGTTGCGCGCAACGCTGCCGGATTTCGCCGCATAGCATCGCTGATGAAATGCCGGATCAACGAGCGTCCAGAGCGCAATAAAGAACCAGACGAGCACAAACTGCGTGGAGTTGCCACCGTTCCATGTAAGATGCAGCGGCGGTACATGCTGTTGGATGAATTCAAATCCACCGAACGTGGAGTACGCAAAGGGCAGAATAATTCCAAACCCGATGAACATCAGAATGAACTCAAACACATCGGTGTTCACATCCGAGCGAAAGCCGCCGTAGAAAAGATAGGCTGTCGTTGCGACAGTGCCGATCAGCAAACAGAGTACATAACTCCAGCCCGTAACCAATTGCAACAACACTGCGAGCATCAGGATGTACGGGGCGGGGGTCATCAGGATGAAAGTCAGGAATGAACCCAGCACCGCCGTTTTCAAATCATACGCCTGATGAAGTTTGTCGGGAATTGTAAGAAGATTCGAAGAGCGGATTCTTTTTGCCAGAAAGAGAGCGAACACGATTGCGAAAAAATAGTATGGCACTCCCTGCACAACCCAGTTTGAAATTCCGTACAGATAGGAAAACTCACCGACGCCAAGAATGCCGCCGTACCACGTTGAAACCAGCGTCATGACAAAAATGGGAAGCGTGAGCGAGCGGCCAGCAAGCAGGAAGTCCGCCGAATCCGAATTTTTTCTTGATGAAAGAAATCCGATGAGAAGCACCCCGGCAAAATATCCGGCGATGAGGATGATATCGATAGTGGAGAGAGTAACACTCAAGACAGAATCCTGATTGAAGAATACGGGGCGAGAATTATCATGAGCATGTTCCCCTTCTTTGCTTCAACAGTGAACGGTGATTGCGCGACAACATTGCTTACTCCGATCTCACCAACCTTCATTCCCGCATTGGTCAGAGGATACTGCAAACCCTTTAGCGTAATTCCGGAACAGTTGCCAAACGGCAGAAGGCTCACTGTTGTTCCGACCCTCGCCGCAATTTTCTTCTTCCTGCCAACTGGAATTGCAAACCAATCATCTCCGACAAAGGAAAGATCTATCGATGATGTGTATTTCCAGATGACTGAAAGATTGCCGAGCGTATGGTCAAGACGTTTACCCGTCGCCGCAATGATTGTTGCGCGTTTGATTTTTCTGCCGACAAGAAAATCCAATGCCTTTTCAAGATCGGTGCTGTCCTGGCGCGTAATATGAACAACCTCAGTATAGGGAAAAGAGCCACGCCTCCCTTGCAACGGCTTCAGCCGTTTACCGGGGATTGA
>JBBRUI010000412.1:0-2815 GCA_038247945.1 Bacteroidota bacterium
GTCCCGATGGACTGACAGCATATGTCGGCTGCTTTGGCGCAGCAACCTATCCTTCGTTGGAGAAATTTACATTCGGCCCGTCGAGTGTTGAACCAGATCCGACCGTGATTCCCACGGCGTTCACACTTTCGCAGAACTATCCGAATCCGTTCAACCCGTCAACAGAAATCAAGTTCACGTTGACGAAAGCAGGGTTTACAACGCTGAAGGTGTACAACACGCTCGGTCAGGAAGTTGCAACACTGGTGAACGAGGATCTTTCGGTGGGAGGATACACCGCGCACTTTATCGCCTCCAATTTAGCATCCGGAACATATATCTATCGTTTGACGGCAAATGGTCAAACCATGACGAAGAAGATGATGTTGATGAAGTAATTGCGATGACCAACGCATACCGTTGTTGATTCTCGAAAGGCACCTAACGGTCATCGTTCAGGTGCCTTTTTTTATTTTGTAAAAAGGTGTTAAATTGATTAGTAAAATCATGGAGGAGCAACGACGGAGATGAGTCAATCGCTTTTGAAACGCATAACTATAGATCCGGAAATTTGTCACGGCAAGCCAAGCATACGCGGCATGCGCTACCCTGTCGAAGTCATCCTTGATTTGCTGGCGGCAGGTATGACACATCAGGAGATTCTGAAAGACTATCCTTCGCTTGAGGAAGACGACATCAAAGCATGTCTTGCCTACGCATCGCGCCTGGCGAAGGTGAAGAGTGTATACAAAGTTGTCGCATGAAGTTTTTCGTAGATGCGCATCTCCCGTTTGGTCTGGTCAGGTTTCTTCGCTCAAGGGGGATAGATGCAAAACACACGAGCGAATTGCCTCGATCAGATCGGACGAAGGATTCTGAGATTCGTGCTCTTGCGGAGGCCGAACAGCGCATTGTGATTACGAAGGACTCCGATTTTTTGGATTCGCATCTCTTGTCCCATCAACCACAACGACTCCTGCTCATTTCGTCCGGAAACATTACGAACAGAATCCTCATCAATTTGTTTGAGATGAATTTGGAGAAAATTCTCAAACAGTTCGAGAAGCATGATTTGATCGAGGTAACGAATACAGAAGTGATTGTTCATGAATAGTCTTTTGACAAGAGGGGATATGAAATTACTGAAAGCGATTTTCAATGTCGGATGTCTGGCAACGTTATTTTCACAAGCGCTCATTGCACAAACTGTTTCCCCCAACATCAAACGTGAGTTTCGCGGCGTGTGGATTTCCACTGTTGCGAATATCGACTGGCCAACCTCCCCCGGCCTTTCAACGCAAGTGCAGAAGGATCAGCTTATTGCAATTCTCGATAATCTTACAGCCGCCGGCTTCAATGGCGTGGTTTTTCAAATTCGTCCCGAGTGCGATGCGTTGTACCAATCCTCTATCGAGCCGTGGTCCTACTGGGTAACGGGTATACAGGGGCAACCGCCCAATCCGTTTTATGACCCGCTTCAGTTTGCTGTCGAAGAAGCACACAAACGGGGACTTGAATTGCATGCATGGTTTAATCCGTATAGGGCTGTACATGGATCGTACGCCTCGACATACACGCGGGCTTCGAACCATGTATCCGTGTTGCATCCGGAGTGGATGCTTACGGGCATATCGAGTTCTCCAACAACGAAAATTCTCGACCCCGGCAAACAAGCAGTCCGCAATTTTGTCTCCGGCGTCGTTGCAGATGTTGTTCGCCGTTATGATATCGATGGTGCACACATCGACGATTATTTCTATGTCGAAGGAATTACGAATCAGGATGCGAATACTTTTTTCACTGAACCGAGAGGATTTTCGAACCTCGCTGATTGGCGCCGTGATAACGTGAACCTGCTGATCCGTCAAATCTACGACAGTATTCGGACTGTGAAGCCGTGGGTAAAATGGGGCGTGAGTCCCCGCGGTATCTGGAAGAACGGCGTTCCTCCCGGCATTGTTGGCAACGATAATTATAGCTCGATCTATTGCGACGCGGTTGCGTGGCTTCAGGCGCGCTCGCTGGATTATATCGCACCGCAGTTGTATTGGAGATTTGGTGGCGGACAAGACTACGGGCTGTTGCAGCCTTGGTGGTCCTCGCAACGCAATGGCCGCCATTTTTATCCGGGACTTGCAACGTACCGTATCAATGCTTCAGGGTTCGGTCCTGCAAGCGAGATTGCGAACCAGTTGCGTTACAACCGCACATCGGGCAATACGCAAGGTGCAATTCAATTCACAGCGAATAACATCACCGGAAATCGCGGGGGAATTACCGATTCGTTAAAGACGGATCTCTTCCGGTATCCCGCGCTTGTTCCCGTTATGAACTGGAAAGATTCAATCGTACCGTATCCCGTTCGTAATATTCGCTATGCGCCGCTTGCGAGTGGCGGGCCCGCCGCGATTCAATGGGATTTGCCCCTGCCCGCGCCTGATGGAGATTCTGCGTCCCGCTACACGGTGTACCGATTCAGCACGCCATCGATATCACAGGGCGATCTTGATTCAGCAAAAAATATCCTTGCGCTTGAAGGGCGGCGCTACAGCAAACCCAAAAGGCCCCCGACGCAGGGGCCGTGGTACTACATTGTTACTGCGCTCGACCGAAATTATAACGAGAGTGTTATGAGCAATCTGGTGACGGTGAACCCGCCGGCTCCGCCTGTGCTCGCGTATCCGGCGAACGGAATTCAAAACGTTCCCGACGTGCTGACTCTCGGTTGGAATGGCGCCGCAAACGCCGGCTCATACCATATGCAACTTTCCAGCGACCCAACATTTGCCGCTTCGCTTCTCTACAATGACTCGACAATTGTCGATACGTTCAAGAC
>JBBRUI010000413.1:0-2814 GCA_038247945.1 Bacteroidota bacterium
AATAAGTACGGCGCTCATCGCGAAACATGTCATGCTGAAATGCTCTTATTCAGCATCCAATCAGATTTTTGCCAGTTCAGATTCCGAACATCCCGACTTGTCGGGACGGAATGACCACGGTTCGTAAACTGAGACACTACCAAGCTTGGCGGGATGGTGTGAGCAGTCAGCGCTCGATCCAATCATCGAACAGCCGTTGAAGTTCATCTGGCGAAAATTTTGGTGAGTCATAATGTCCATTCGCCAATCGTTGACGCATTGCTTCATACAGGCTCACCGCGCAGGCGACGGAGATGTTGAGGCTTTGAATCATTCCCGCCATCGGAATGATAAAGTTCCCATCCGCTTTTGTCGCTGCTTCTTCAGACACGCCGCGATGCTCGTTGCCGAACACAAGAGCAACCTTGGATGTAAGGTCAATGTCGTACAACGACACGGCGGAAGTTCCAAGATGCGTTGCGTAGATTTTGAAACCCTCGGAACGAAGCATGGCATAGCAATCGTCCACCGCCTTGTGCTTTCGTATCTCGATCCATTTGCTGGCGCTCGACGAACTCTTCTTCCCTATCCTCGGAAACTTCTCAAGGTTGTAGAGCAACTCTACACGCATTATCCCGACCGCATCGCAGGAACGCAACACCGCGCTTACATTGTGGGGATCGTGAATATTCTCCATTACGACTGTCAGGTCAGGCTGACGGTTACTGAGAACGGTCCGCACTTTTTCTGCCCGACGTTCACTTCTTGCCATTGCCGTGCCCGATAACAGTGGCTGCTTTCTCCTGACTTAGCTGGAGGATAATAATTGCAAGAATTACCAAAGCGGCTCCGAATGCTTGTACGGCATTAATAACTTCTCCCAAAAACACGCCAGCGGTACCGATTGCCACAACAGGTTCAAGCGTGCTCGTGATGACGGCACGCGAGGGAACGAGATAACGAAGTCCGCCGGAGAAAAGCAGATTAGGCACCAGCACAGACGCGATTGCAAGAAGCAACAATGCACCCCACGTTCCCGCTGAGTAGTTATGCGCTGCCGCGTTCCATGGCGGATATACAAGAAGCCAGAAGATCGATGCAAACATGATATAGTAAAACGTGACCGTCCAGACTGTGTAGTGCGCAAGCATCCGGCGGACGTAAATTGTCAGAAAAGCGAAAGCGAATATTGAGCCGATGCCGGTAAGTAACCCGATCGGGGTAATCTTCATTACAGTCCAATCAAAGCCGGTTACGGTCAGGAAACAACCTGTCAACGAGAGAAGAGCGGCGATCAACTTTACTGATGAGAAGCTTTCCTCTTTGCGCAAAACCTCAAACGCCATGATGAACAACGGCGCTGTGTATTGTATCGTAATTGCTGTGGCTACACTGCTTTCCTTAATCGTGAAGTAGTAACAAAAATTTGCTCCGGCAAGTCCGAGAACACCGAGCAGTGCGAAGCGCCAGAGATCGCCGGGCCTTACGCGCAGGAAATGCCGGGAGAAAACTGAAAAATACAACGTCATGAGAATGCACGAGAAGCCGGCGCGTGTCTGTACCAGCAACAAAGTATCGAGTTGTTGATTCAACAGGAATTTGGCAAGCGTTGCCGAAGCGCCCCATAAAATGGCAGCACCCACAATCATGAGATAGCCCTGAAGGTTCTTCATGCCGTGGAAGGTTCTCCGCCGGGCGCGCCATCGGAGTCGCCGGCCTTCAGGCGGTACATGTCTGCCTGCACGCCGTCTCCCGCAAGGTCGCACAACCGGGCAAGGCGCTTGTATAAAAGTTTTGGCGGGATAACGTAGTTGATTCCCTCCTTTAAAAACTCAATAAGACTCATCAAGGGAGGAATATTGAGGTCGGGTTCATAACAATCGCAGGCATCCAGATATGGGTCCGGCTCGGCGGGACGGGCTTTCGCCGCCCTTTGAAAATAATGGAAGGCAAGTTCATAGTTGTCGCTGGAAGATTGAGTCGCCTCGAAGATGCTCGCGAGCCAACTGAAGACCTCATACGCAATATCCGGAAACTCTGTCGCAAGCTTTTCACCGAACAACCTCACTTCGTCGGGAGAAAGTGAGTTATTCCAGAAAAGACATCTGTAAGGCTCGATGTCTTTCAGCTTTTGCGCGAGCGCCGACTCGAAGGCGTCGAAGATTTCATTAAAGTCCACCGACGTGGAAAAACAGTTGCGTATTTCTTCAATGGTGTAGGTGCGCATGGGCCGAAGAAATCATATTTCAAACACAATAACGAACCCAACTTTGAAAGTCAACCACATAAAACAAAACGGGCGACCCGATTGATCGCCCGTACAGGATACTTTTCAAAGTGATGCGTTACCGAAGCAACAACATTCTTTTTGTTTCAACTGAAGAACCTGATTGCAGCCGGTAGATGTAGATGCCGCTTGCAAGATTACTCGCATCGAAGTTTCTGAAGTGACGTCCAGCAGTGAGAACATCGTTCACCGGCCGGGCCACTTCCCTGCCTAATACATCATACACCGTGAGAGTTGTTAAACCGGAGACAGGAAGCCGGAACTCAATTCTTGTCGATGGATTGAACGGATTGGGATAATTTTGTTCGAGACCAAAGGATTCGGGAATAACGGCGCCTGTCTCAACGGAGGTCGGACCTGAAGGCTTGTACGTGAACCTGAAGGAATCAACGCTCGCAGTTGTATTCCATTCATCACGAACGGTTACCCTCCACGTATAGGCTTGGCCGTTTTGCAGTGCTGAAAGATTTGTAAAAAGTGACAGCGAGTCGTTGGCGCGCCACGTGGTGTCAACCCCCGTTCCGCGTAAACGGACATCGTACCAGTGC
>JBBRUI010000414.1:0-2782 GCA_038247945.1 Bacteroidota bacterium
GAAGGCCGGCATCCATACAAACCCTTGGGTGCGTTGTATAGATTCTGAATAAGGGCGTTTCAGAATGACACTACCCAACGCGTCATGCCGATCCCGACTTGTCGGGACGGTATCCATACAAACCCTTGGATGCGTTGTATAGATTCCGAATAAGAACATTTCGGAATGACACTACCCAACGTGTCATGCCGATCCCGACTTGTCGGGACGGCATCCATTCAGGGGCACATCGGGGCTGCGTACAGATTCCGAATAAGAACATTTCGGAATGACCACGTGTGCATGCGTCATGCCGATACGTTTTCCTGCCCGCCGACCTGTCCGCCATCTTTTTGGCGGAAGTAGTTTCTACGTAGGCGGGTAATCGGCATCTATTCCAAACTCGGCATCCATCTGATCGCCGATTCGCGACCATGCGGCTACGCGACCTGTACCGCACGCTTCTCATTCTCGATGATGATCGTCGGATGGAGCGACGGAGGTGGAATGCTCAACGCCTGTTCCCGCAAGAGCGCCACATGTTCTTCCATACCCCAGGTCGCTTTGTAGATGCAATCTTCAATCGAGTTGCCAATACCTGAAAATCCTTCCAGGTCTGGCGAATAGAATCCGAAAAAATTGGGGTCATCTGTCGCTTCGATGACTAATGCATACTTGAGGTTAAGCATCGCCCGTACCTCCCTTGTTTTTTAGTCCAGCCGCTTTCAAGATTGCATTGCAGGTTCCCGTTGGCACTTCTTTGTTCCCATGAAAATCCACACGGATCAAACGGTCAAGTCCCCTCTTTGGCATAGTAGCGGACTGAGCCTTTTTCACGTACGAGCCTGAAACCATTTCGTTCAAGCAATCTGACCAGCTCGCTGAATCTCACGTGAATTCCTCTCCTTGCCTAGACTCGTTCCACAGCGTATTCAAGAGATGCTCGAATGTCAGCCGCATCGAGGTACGGATAGTCACGCAATATCTCCTGTTCCGTGGCACCGGCTGCGAGCATATCCAACACATCTTTCACACGAATCCGCATACCACGAATACACGGATACCCGCCACATTGATTCGGGTTGAATGTAATTCGATCCATCAATTTTCCCGATTCATTCATAATCTCACCTTTTTTCATTCATGTGCAACAGCCAAGATTGCAATGGATAATAAACATTCCGATGACAGTGTCCAAATCCCCGCGTGAAGGCCGGCATCCATACAGTGGGCACATCGGGCTGCGTATAGATTCCGAATAAGAGCAATTCGGAATGACGTTATCACACGTGTCATGCCCAAACAAACGAAGCGTAACCGGAGATTCCATCACAGAGAAGCAAGAACTTCCTCGCGGGTAACTCTTTTTGCCAGCGCCACGGAGCGAATTATTCCGCTCAATGTCCCCACTCGCAACGAATTGTGGTTGGGTACCGACAGCCGATGATGCAGCGGACTCTCAGTCTGTAAAATAATATGGCTGCCGACACGATGTACTTCAACATAGCCCCAATGCCGGCAGAGAGCATCAGCCAGACGCTTGCCGCTCAAATCTCGCGGCAGTTTCATGCCAACACTTCGTCCCGCACCAAATGCAAACGGACACGGGATGGCGGTTGGCTGTCGAAGTAAAACGCTGCAACTGCTTCGCGAACATTGTTGCGCAGTTCATCCCACGTATCAGCCTCGGTGAAAATACTCTCGCCAAGTGCCTCAGCAACAAATCCACCGTTGCCCTCTTGTGTTACTTCAAACACCAGCTCTTGCATAACCGATCCTCACTTTGTTGAAATCTATGCTAATGTTGCCTTTACTATTTATTGTTAATCGGCAATTGTCAATTTTCAACCTCTCTACGAGCCGTAGGCTGTCTTCTAGCTTCATACCGTCATGCGATTTGCTTGTCAGGTGCAACTGTCAGCGGGCGAAGCAAATAGTTTAATACTTCAGCTTGCATCCGTTCGATCTCCAAACGATATCCCCCAGTGACGGCTTCGAATTCCTCTGGTCGAGCGCTTTGACGCATCTGCTTTAACCACTGCTGAAATTGGGTAATCCGTTCTTGAGTTACCTGAAGTTCACGGTCGTTGCTAATCATGCCATTACCTCCACAATTCCGCGTTGCGTGCCATCCCGTTTTATCTGCCAATAAGCAATAAAATCATCAACTGTATCGCCCAACAACAATGCTGGTCTCGCCCAGAAAATGCTCCCCCCCATGGCGAACCTGTGCCACTGCATGATCAAAAAGCCCTCTCGATTCAGTGGGACACTCTTCTAAGTTGAAAGCGTCATCCATAACCAGCACCACATCCACATCATTTGGATTAATTTTCGTTGTCACATAACTACCAAAGATAACAAAGCGCTGAAGACGCCTTGTACGTAGAGCCAACTCGTAAATATGAATCAGCCGACGTGCACAATCCTCGCGTTGACGGCTCCCGGCTCCGAAACGTCCTATTACTTCATCCAATGTAGCGCTATGGACCCCTGGAGGCAAGTCCCCCGTTTCACCAAAACCGGGCAATAGCATATTATGCTTGCTGTCCCTTTCGTTGAGCCATGGCGCTCACAATTTTGGGGACCTTTTTCTGAAGCCCTGCATCCTTCACTGCGATCTTCTGATCTGCCGTGTCAATGCAAAGTGCTCCTCTTCCGGAAATGTTTTCGTAATGTTAAATATTTCCATTGCCAATGCATATGCTTCTTGTACACCTCCAAATCCTTAGCGGAATTCAACCTCACGCATCACCTCCGATTCCGCGAATACAGGGATGTCCACCACACTGATTCGAATTGA
>JBBRUI010000415.1:0-2738 GCA_038247945.1 Bacteroidota bacterium
CAACGCGTTGTTCACGCTGCTCGGGTTCTTGGGAATGTATTTCGTCATCGGCGTGCTGTTTGTTCTGCTCGTCATCAAGACGATAAACTCGGGTCCGGAAGGAGCGAGAACGCATTGAGGTTTGGGGTTTGAGGTTCAGGGTTCAAGCATCTGACTACTGACATCTGACCTCCCGACATCTGACCTCTGGCTTCTGACTTCCGACTTCTGATTTCTGGTCTTTCACTTCACACTATATGGAGTAATCAAATGGAAATCCTCTGGTTTTGTGTCGTCGCATTCATGCTGGCGATGTACGTTATTCTGGATGGGTTCGACCTCGGAGCCGGCATTCTTCACTTATTCGTTGCAAAGAATGATGAAGAGCGCCGAACCGTACTGAACGCGATTGGTCCCTACTGGGATGGCAATGAAGTCTGGATTCTCGCCGCGGGCGGAACGCTGTATTTTGCTTTCCCGCTACTGTACGCATCAAGTTTCAGCGGCTTCTATCTTCCTTTGATGATCGTGCTGTGGCTTCTGATGTTGCGCGGGCTCGGCATCGAACTGCGCCACCACCTCGATAACCCGATGTGGAAAGCCTTCTGGGATGGATTGTTCGCGACTGGCAGTACACTGATCGCGATATTTCTTGGCGCGGCATTGGGCAACGTCGTGCGTGGCGTACCGTTGAATGCGGAAGGTTATTTTTTCGAGCCGCTGTGGACTTCGTTCACTGTCCAACCCGAAGCTGGCATTCTCGATTGGTTCACTGTACTGATGGGCCTCGTCGGGTTATGCACGCTGACTGTTCACGGCGCTAATTTTCTCGCAATGAAAACCGAAGGAATCGTACAAGAACGTTCTCGACGCATTGCCTCGTTCATTGTGTGGGGAGTTGTACTCTTCTCGATCGCTACGCTAGTTGCGGCGTCTTCGATTCGCCCGGAAATTTGGAATAATTATGCCGGGCATTCGTGGGGGTACATCTTTCCGTTGTTGGGAGCAATGGGAATTGCCGGAATGATCTACTACAACCGGACCAAGCAGGACACACGGGCTTTTCTTTCATCGGCAACATTCATTGGCGGAATGTTGGCAAGCACCGCGTTCGGATTGTTCCCCAATGTTTTGCCCTCCTCAAGTGACCCTAAGTTAAGCCTTACAGTGTACAACACGGCGGCTTCGAGTTATGGACTTGGCGTCGGCATCGTGTGGTGGACAATCGGCATCATCATCGCACTTGGATATTTCACTTATCTCTTTTATTCCTTTAGGGGAAAAGTGAAACTTCACGCCGAAGGATATTGACCTTATTCAATCCTGAGTCTTTGCGGGGGGATCTATTGCGGCAGCCTGACCCGATCACATGCCTTGCTGCATCAAACATGTAAGAACCCGGAGCCCCCGTCACTTTCTGGCGGGGTTTTGTTTTGCATCAATTGGAATTTTTCTCGCAAAACTGCGAATCAAGATGCTTCATTACGGGCAAATACCAGTGTGTTTTTTGTATGATTTAGATGGCATACAAACTGCGCTCCTTAATAGCGGACAGTAAACTGAAAGGATTCTCGATCTCATGGCACTCAAAAAAGCATTCATCAAACAAGTTCAGGGCACAACGCTTCTTGCGAAAGGAAACTCCAACCATTGGGTAACGATGGACGGCGGGCCGAATACCGGCGGCAGCGACGCTGCGCCAACTCCAAAAGAACTTCTCATGTTCGCTCTTGGAGGCTGCACGGCGATGGACATAATTCCGATTCTAAAAAAGAAACGCGTGCCGGTGGAGAGCGTTGAAATTAACGTCACAGGTAATACACGGGAAGAGCATCCACAGGTGTTCACCGATTTGCACGTCGAGTATATTATCTATGGCGAGAACATCAATCCGGCAGATGTGGAGCGGGCAATTGAGCTTTCAACGACAAAGTACTGCTCGGTTTCAGCGATGATTGCAAAGGCAGCAACCCTCACGCATTCATATCTCATTAAGCCGTCGAAGACTTTGGTTCTTCGGGAAGAGATCAGCACAAACTAAAATTTCATCTGCATAACAAGGCGTCGGGAATGCCGAAATGAGTTTCCGACGTTTCATTTCTTTTCCTTCACCACCAACAAAGCGTTCGCAACGGGTCGCTCTCCCGCCGAGTCAGAAGGTGAATTCACAACCTTGTCCTCAACAACCATCGTTGTAGAGCCGCCGCCATCCAGGTTGAGTGCCTGATAGCAGCCGAGTTCAATCATCAAATCTCCAAACTCCACAAGCGACATACCGATACTTGATTGCTGGCGTCCATCAACAGTCACAAAATATACACTCGAACCATCACGCGAGAAACCGACGCCGGTGCGGGGATGGCGGGTTTCGGTGAACTTTGCCGTAAGTCCCGGAAGGCTGTCGGTCGCTAGATTTCTTCCGTCAACCACAATCCGCGGCAATCCTCCGACAAGCGTTTTGAGATGTTCTTTTCGGGGAAGAAAACCAAGCACGAGTCGAACTGTATCTCCAATGGCAATGTGTTTGAATTGTGTTCGATTGAAAGCTTGAGCGCGCAACAATTGCATTGAGTCACCAATGTTGAATCGTTCTCCCATCTTCACCGAATCCCGTACGACTGTTACAATAGTGTCGCCGTTGCGCCGGGTGGTGTGAAGTACGAGCACGCTCTCACGTTCCTTGCGGGTATATGTCCCGTAGAAACGGTTGAGCACAACCATCGTCGAATCCATCAGGCTATTCACTGCGTCAACGGCGA
>JBBRUI010000416.1:0-2723 GCA_038247945.1 Bacteroidota bacterium
AGTGCTTCCGCGACGAAGACTTGCGTGCTGACCGTCAGCCGGAGTTTACTCAGATCGACGTTGAGATGTCATTTGTAGACGAGGAAGACGTACAGCAGATGGCTGAGGGATTGATTGCACGCATCTTCAAGGAACTGAAGGGAGTCGACATTCAATTGCCGCTTCCGCGGTTAACCTACAAGCAAGCAATGGAATGGTACGGCAGTGACAAACCGGACACTCGATTTGAAATGAAAATTACAACGCTGAACGATTTGGTGAGGGGTTCAGGGTTCAAGGTGTTCGCTGACAATGTAGCGAAGGGTGGAACCGTTGCCGGCATTGTTGTTCCGGGCGCAGCATCCTTCACACGCAACCAGATGGATAACCTCGTTGATTACACGAAGAATCTGGGCGTTGGCGGGCTTGCTTACATCAAGTGGACAGAGAAGGGACTTGAGTCCGCTCTCGAAAAATTTCTTGGCAAGGAGTTGATGGAGAAACTCGCCGCTGAAATGGGAGCGAAAGGCGGCGACCTGTTACTGTTTGTTTCGGACACGTGGACAAAAACGTATTCCACTCTCGGAACATTACGTCTCGAAATGGCGAAGCGCTTGAGTCTCATTGACGAGACCAAGTGGAATCTTCTTTGGGTAACGGAATTTCCGATGTTCGAGTACAGCGAGGAAGAGAAACGATTCGTTGCAATGCATCATCCTTTCACTTCTCCCGTTCTGGAAGATGCGCATCTGCTCGACACCAAGCCGGATGCTGCGCGGGCTCGCGCATATGATATGGTTTTGAACGGAAACGAACTCGGCGGCGGAAGTATTCGTATCCACGACTCGTCGTTGCAGGCAAAAGTGTTTGGACTGTTAGGAATTGAAAAGGAAGAAGCGGAGAAGCGCTTCGGGTTCTTGCTGAATGCGTTCAAGTACGGAGCTCCGCCGCATGGCGGTATCGCATTCGGTTTGGACAGAATCGTTATGCTGCTGACCGGGAGCAAATCGCTGCGGGATGTTATTGCATTTCCGAAAACCGCAAGTGCCGTCTCGTTGATGGACGAAGCGCCGAGCGATGTCGAGGACAAGCAACTGAAAGAACTTCATATTCGAGTCGTATGAAAAAGAAATTTGCAAACGTAAAACTTGCTACGAGTGAGCGCAAGGCTATTAATACCTTCTCCAGGCGCTTGAAGAAGAGTTTGGGCAAACAACTTGTCTCAATTGTTTTGTTCGGATCAAAGGCGAGGGGAGATTTCGACAAGGAATCAGATACCGATATTTTTATCCTCATAAAGAATAAGAAAAATAATGCCAACGACAAGATAGCGGAAGTCACCGCCGGAGTCCTTGACGATTTTGGAATTCTTCTTTCTCCCGTTTCGTATGACTTGCAGGAAGCAGAAATGAACGTGAAGATGCATTCCTTTTTTTTCGAAGCTGTTGAACGGGAAGGTATTCCCATTTGACAGACAATTATCACAAGGATATTGCGCGCCACCGGCTGGCGAAAGCGCATGAGAATCTTTCTGCGGCAAGAGTTCTTTTTCAGCAGGGTTTGTACCGGCACGCAGTATCTGAGAGCTACTACACGATCTTAACTGCGATGCGTTCTTTACTCGCGGTGTTGCATCTTGATAGTCATCGGCATGAAGGTGTCATCACGCTATTCCATCAACATCTCGTTCGAACAAAAAAGTTTCCCAGGGATTTCAACAAAACGATCCCCAAAATGAAGAAGTTGAGGGAAGATGCTACATACGCCGACAAAGTAATCGTGACAGGTGAAGAAGCGGCGGAGGAAATTGAACAGGCAGAAAAATTCCTGAAAGCTGCCGACGAAGTTATTGGAAGATTGCTCTCCGGGGAGAAATGAAAGATAAAATCAGAATCGCCAGCGGTCAAGGTTTCTGGGGAGATTTGCTCACAGCACCGTACGACCAGGTGACGAAGGGTCCGGTTGATTACATGATGATGGACTATCTCGCCGAAGTGACGATGTCCATCATGCAGAAGCAGAAGCGCAAGGACCCGAATCTTGGTTACGCGAAAGATTTGATTCCTCTGATGGAGCAAATTCTTCCTATCATCACGAAGAAAAATATCAAGGTTATAACCAACGGCGGCGGCGTAAACCCGACTGCGTGTCGTGATGCGATCTTTGCCGTTGCGAAGAAGCTCGGCATCAAAGGATTGAAAATCGGTACCGTGTTGGGAGATGACATTCTTGATAACCTTGGCGATTTAAAGAGCCGCGGGATTCTCCTCAACAATATGGAGACTGCAGAGAGTCTCGATGGAATGCGTGATCGCGTGATGAGTGCAAACGTGTACTTTGGGGCGTGGCCGATTGTTGAAGCGTTAGGCAAAGGTGCGCAAATCATCATCACGGGAAGAACGACGGATACTGGTTTAACTCTTGCGCCAATGATCCATGAATTTGGATGGAAGGAAAATGATTGGGACAAGATCGCGGCCGGTACAGTTGCCGGACACATTCTTGAATGTGGCGGACAGGCAAGTGGCGGGAATTTTTCTGCCGATTGGCGCAACGTCCCTGACCTTGCTCATATTGGTTTTCCGATTGCAGAAGCGTTTCCGAGCGGAGAGGTGGTAATCACCAAGCATGATGGAACCGGCGGTTTGGTCTCTCGGCAAACGGTGACCGAGCAGTTGATGTACGAGATTGGAAATCCATCGAACTACATTACGCCGGATTGTGTTGCGGACTTTACTTCTATC
>JBBRUI010000417.1:0-2680 GCA_038247945.1 Bacteroidota bacterium
GGGAATGGGCCTCGGGCTTTCCAACGGTTTAGCATTTGAGAAGAGCATGGAGGAGACCACTGTTCATCTCAAGCAGGGAGATGTTTGCGTGTTTTATACGGATGGTGTAACGGAAGCCCGGAACGGCGATGATGAGTTCGGCTATGAACGGTTGATTCAGACTGTCATCTCATCAAAAGAAAAATCAGCGTGCGCACTCAAGGAAGAGATCCTCCGCACAGTGAAAGTACACGCGGACAAAGAAGAGAACGACGATGATCTCACGGTTATCGTTGTAAAGTGGATAGGCTCTTAATTTAGATTTATTTCTGGAGGATACAGATGACAGACTTCAAGATTGCACAGCGTGAGACAAGCAATGTGAACGTGCTTGAGCTGAAAGGCTACCTGGACGCCCATACGGCGCCAAAGCTTGAAGAAGCGTTCACCGATCTGCTTAGAACAAATCGCACGCGCATTGTGGTCAACTGCAAAGATCTCTCGTATATAAGTAGTGCGGGGCTTGGTGTATTCATGGCGTTTATCGAGGACGTCCGGAATAAGTCCGGCGACATAAAGCTGACGAACATGTCTGCGAAAGTATATAACGTGTTCGACCTGCTGGGGTTTCCGCTGCTGTATGAGATTTTTAAGGAAGAATCGGAAGCCGTGAAAAAGTTCAACGACAAACATTAACGCCATAGGGCGTTCACAGCGTGAAAAAAGAAATTCTAAAAATAGACAGCAAAACCGACCAGCTTGTAACCGTTCGGGAATTTGTTTCCCGTGTTGCCTCTGCAACAGGATTCAATGAAGAAGACGTCAGCAAGATTGCGCTGGCGGTTGATGAGGCATGCACGAACGTCATCAAGCATGCGTATCAGTACGACACAAAAAAGAAAATCGAAGTCATCGTCGAAACAGGGAACGGTGATTTCAAGGTTTCTATCGTTGATACGGGCTTGCAATTCAACCCGAACGGAATGAAGGATCCCGACATGAAGGAATATTTCAGCAGCTATCGCCGCGGCGGTCTTGGCGTCTATTTGATGAAGTCATTAATGGACAAAGTTGAGTACGAGATCGAGCCGGGCAAGCGCAACCAGGTTCGTCTCACAAAACACATTCCCCGTCCTTAACCGTGCATGGCAAAGGCACGCGCACACACTTCTCTCAAATCCCGCTCTGACTCCGGCGGCCTCTCCAAATCCTACGAAAGTTATTTCGAACACTCGGCGCTTTTTGAGTTCAGTAAGATTATCAACTCATCGCTCGACCCGCGCTTCATCTACAGCCATATTCTTCTGACGATCATGGGCAAGATCCTTTCGACAAAGGGGATGGTCGTTGTCGAAAAGCAATCCCATGAGTTTTCGGTTGAGATGGTAAAAGGGTTTTCGCAAGACCTTGTGGGTACGACGCTCACCGTCAAGCAGATGCCGAAATCATTGTTTGAAGTAGACAAACTAAGCGCGGTAAAGTTCCCTTGGGCGAAATTCTTCAGGAAGAACGGCGTGAAGCTGTTGCTCCCGATGCTCATCGCGGATAAACCGATAGGGTTTCTTGGATTCGGTAAAAGCTTCTCGAAGAAGAAATTACGAACGGTGGAAGTGACCTACCTGCGATCGCTCGCCAACATCTCAGCAACGGCTATCGAGAAAAGCCGGACGATTCAGGAAGTGCAGCAAGTCAACCGCAAGCTCGACCGGAAGATTCAGGAACTCAACACGCTGTTCGACCTAAGCAAGGAGTACGGCTCGCTGCTCGACGTCGATAAGCTGATCCGGCTCCTTGTGTTTTCTCTTCTCGGACAAGTAGGCGTGAACCGTTATATCATCTGCCTGAAACAGGGAAGTGATGTTCGCATTGCCGCTTCCCGTGTGGATGGAGCGGTACCGCAAGCCGAACTGTTGAAGACCCTCTTCAAACTGAAGACAACCACGCTCGTGCAAAGCCTTTCGACTGCGGATGTGCAGAATGCCCGGGATGTTTTGTCCGAATTGAAAATGGCTCTCGTTGTTCCGATGAATATTCAGGGAGAGAACAAAGGACTGATGATTTTGGGTGAGAGATTGTCCGGCCAGCCGTTCGTTCAGTCGGACTTTGAATTCCTGAGCTCTCTTGCCAACCTTGCAATCATCTCACTTGAAAATGCACGGCTCTTCAAGGAGGCGATTGAGAAGCAGCGGATGGAAGACGAACTGATGATCGCCCGCGAAATCCAGAAAGGCTTGCTGCCGAGTGTATTGCCTTCCATTCCCGGAATTGAAATTGCCGCAACAAATATCTCTTCCAAGCAAGTCGGCGGAGATTATTACGATGTTATAAAGCTAAGTGACAATAATTTCTGTGCTGCTATTGCAGATGTTTCCGGCAAAGGAGTTCCCGCGGCTTTGTTAATGGCAAACATCCAAGCCTTCTTAAAAATTATTTGCAAGCAGGATATGAAAATTGATGATGCTACTGAGCTTATTAATGATCTCATCACAGAAAATACTTCCGACGGCAGATTTATTACATTTTTTTGGGGAATTTTTGACGAACAAAAAAAATCATTAACCTATGTTAATGCCGGGCATAATCCTCCTTTATTAATAAGAGACGGAAAAATTTCGAAGCTTGAAAAAGGCGGAATTATTCTTGGAGTTATGAAGACTTTTGTTCCCTATTTGAAAGAAGAAATTTTTCTGAAAGAGGATGA
>JBBRUI010000418.1:0-2662 GCA_038247945.1 Bacteroidota bacterium
CCACTTCACCTTCTTCGCCGGTCCCGAAGATGGAAACCTTATCTCCGATCGTGAGCATCAAGCGGCTGGCGAGTTTTCTGCCGACAACAATCGGCGGCATTCCCTGTACAGGCGTGCTGATGTTATATGTACCGCTGATAATATATTTGCGAACAGTTGAGAAATCTTTTGATGGTTCAATTCCCTTGAGCAGAATTCCGTCGACGGATTCTTTCGAACGGATGAGCGCTTCCCGCGAGAGAAAAGGCTGAACTGCTTTTACCAGCGGAGAACTTTCTTCGATGCGTTTTGTGTTGGTGAGATAATTTGGAAGTGCCGTGTTGCGGTAACCGCTGACCTGAACGTGACTGGTGAAGCCGATAACTTTTTCCGTGATCTCTTTTT
Organism: Bacteroidota bacterium; assembly: GCA_038247945.1. GTDB lineage: Bacteria > Bacteroidota > Ignavibacteria > UBA10030 > UBA6906 > CAADGV01. The sequence continues at coordinate 385 of JBBRUI010000418.1, forward strand.
CAAATCCACCTAAAACAGACATCGCAATAATGAGTGCAGCGGTTCCCAGGGCAACCCCGGTAATTGCGATTGTACTAATGAAGGAGAGAAAACCCTTGCGGCCTGCCTGAAAATAACGCCGAGCTATGAATGATGTGTAGGACATTCCCCTTAAAACTCCATCAGGTAGCCTTTGATGAAGGCATCGAGATCGCCATCCATCACTCCCTGCACATCGCTGGTCTCAACATCCGTCCGATGATCCTTTACCATGTTGTAGGGATGAAATACGTACGAGCGAATCTGGCTTCCCCATTCAATCTTCTTCTTCGTGCTTTCAATCGCGCTGAGCCGTGCCTCTTCCTCTTCCTTGCGTTTCTGATACAGCTGAGACTTCAGCATCTTCAATGCACGCTCTTTGTTTTGGAACTGAGACCGCTCCTGCTGGCACGCAACAACGATTCCGCTCGGAACGTGGGTGATGCGAACTGCTGTTTCGACCTTGTTGACGTTCTGCCCGCCCTTGCCGCCTGATCGGAATGTATCGACTTTTATATCCGCCGGATTGATTTCGATTTCAACATCGTCATCCATTTCGGGATACACGAAAACAGAGGCGAATGATGTATGCCGCCGGGCATTTGCGTCGAACGGTGAAATGCGCACGAGACGATGAACGCCGTTTTCAGCTTTTAAATATCCGTATGCATATTTGCCCACGACTTCCACCGAAGCGCTCTTGATTCCCGCCCCGTCTCCATCCTGCCTGTCGACGAGCGTAACCTTGTATCCTTTTTTCTCGCACCACCGGAGGTACATCCGCAACAGCATCTCGGCCCAATCCTGCGATTCAGTTCCGCCGGCGCCGGAGTTTATAAGGAGAATGCAATTGCGTTCATCGTCTGCCCCACTGAGCATGTTACGGAACTCGAGATCGCCGATTCCCTTTTCTACTTTATCGAGGTCCTTGCCGATCTCGATGCCGAACGATTCATCGTTCGACTCTTCAGCCAGTTCAACCATCGAACCGGCATCTGAGAGTGTACGCTGCAAATCCTTCCAGCCATCAATCCATTCTTTCAGGCTGCTGATTTTTTGCATTACTTTCTGCGCACCAACATTATCGTTCCAAAATGCCGGGTCTTCGGTTTTCGCTTGTAGAGCAGCCGCCTCTTGCTCTTTGGAATCTAAGTCAAAGAAAACCTCTGAGCGAACTCAGTTGTGTACTTAATTTTTTTATTCGATCCTTTTGATCTTCAAACATACAATCCCTTTCAGTTCCCAAGCAATGATTACTTCCTTCGCCCGATCTTTGTTTTTTTAGATGAGGGCTTTTTCCGTTTAACCTGTTTCTTTTTCCTGGCGGCTAATTCCTTGATGTCCAGCTCCATCCGCAACATAGCGCTGCTGAGTGTCTTGCCCTGCGCATCGTTCTTCAGCGATTTCGTTCCGCCGCCGCCGAGTGATTCGTGCAGGAGAAAATTTATCGCCCACAGATTTGGTATCTCAAATCTCTCCACCTCACCCAACGCAATTCCTTCAAAATGTTTCTTCACACGCTCCTGTGTGAGATATTTTGCCAGCAAGGGATAGTATTCCTTCTTGCGTGCAATTACACCAACGTTCCCTATGTCTCCTTTGTCACCGGAGCGGGCGTGGGCGATATCGATCAGGCGAATCTTCATGAAAAGTTTTGATTTCGGATTGCTGATTTGCGATTACGGTTGACAATTGAAAATTGACCGTTGAACATTGACAATTGTTTCCCGATTTGAGTCAACGGATTCGTCTCTCGTCAAGTTTTACAAGCTTATGAACTCCAAAAACACTACAGACCAAATTCACACTTCTGCTACTTCCACCATCGGCGTCACAGTGCTCTTCGGCATCAACGCAAGCCAATAGGCAATCACTTCGCTTGGCGTTGATCGTCCGCCAATAAATCCTGTCACTTCTTTTCACCGTAAGGTTTCTCCGGCTCCTTCACGACCTGCACACGCTCATTCTCGTGTTCAAACGAAACGAGCGTGTGCCCCGAAAGATGTTGGCGCTTTCGCGCATCTTCAAGAATGGCATCCAAATCATTGTTGAACTTCGCGGCCAACGTTTGACGAACTTTCCGCACTTCGTTGACAATCGGGTCATCCAACATAGTGTTCTCCATCAGTTGTAAACTCAATAAACTCTATGAACTCTAAAAACTCTACAAACTCAAATTCACGCACCCGCAACTTCCGCTTTCAGCATCAACGCGATCCAATAGTCAAACACTTCACTCGACTTTGGTCGTCCGTCAATA
>JBBRUI010000419.1:0-2643 GCA_038247945.1 Bacteroidota bacterium
GAGCGAAGGCAATAGTTACGAGAAACTTTCGCAGCGGAAAAATATTATTGTCATTGCTGATGAAGCACACCGCACGCAGTATGGTTTTAAGGCAAAAACAGTTGACGACAAAGACAATAAAGGAAATATTGTCGGTAAGAAAATCGTATACGGTTTTGCAAAATATTTACGCGATGCTTTACCTCATGCAACATGCCTTGGTTTTACCGGAACGCCAATTGAGAATGCCGATGTGAATACCCCGGCTGTTTTTGGGAATTATGTCGATGTCTATGATATTTCCCAAGCGGTTGAAGATGGCGCAACCGTCAGGATATACTACGAAAGTCGACTTGCAAAAATAACCCTCAGTGCAGAAGGTAAACAACTTGTTTCAGACCTTGATGATGATTTACAGGCCACGTTATCCCTCAAGTCAGTCCCTTAGATTTTGGAAAAGGCTACTATCGATGCATGGCCGTTATCCGCCAAATGGTGTTGCCGACAGCGTCGTAAACTTTACAAGCCAGACTCACAGTGCTTTCCCAAACGCAAACTTCTTCAGTTTTTCATGCAGTTTATTATCATTCATTAATGAAAAGTACCACATGTTTGCCATCAGATTCACCTGAATTTTGGAAAGGGAAAAAATCTCAGGTGCGTTCTGCAAAATGGTTTTATAGTGAGGAAAATTGGATAGTTTGTAAGGATCGTCTTTTTCGGTAAAAAGGGCGCGGATATCGGCAGGGAGACGATCAAACCATTTCTGATTTTTATCATTGTAAACCCACAAAACAGTTACACCTTTCTTATACGCCGGTATCCCGAATGGGTTGGGTTGCACAACGTTGTAGGTATCACAAAAAAAGGGGACGCCATCGCCGGATTCTTTGCTTTGGGTGAGACCTTCGACAAGTGTATAATATTGCTCTTGAGGAAATACCTGGATGTCTACATTATTCATGGAGTGCGATCTGGGGAGATGCCCAAAAAGACGGGTAATTCCTCCATCTATCCCATCAACGGACCTCGTGCGATCCCGGCGACCAGGCCCTCCTATTGGGCGTCCGCTATTCATAAAAACGATAATTTTATCATATCCACGGAACAGGAGCGCAAGTATTCCCGTGTCATCAAAATTCCCTCCGTCAACAAAAGTCATAACCCGTGGCGCCGATACCTTGCAGGATTGAACCGGCATATAGTGATATTCAGGCGTCAGTCTTTTGAGACCGATTTTGAAGAATATTGAACCGGGGGCATAGCCACTGCTACCCACCACATCACTCAGCGAGAATCCCGATGCAGGGACTTGGACAGTTAGCGTATTGTTACAACTGTCAATATCTGCTCGATGCGCATTAAAACCGATATTCTCGATAAAACCCCCACCGACAAGGAGTTTATTCACAACATTATAGCCAGTTTGGGGAGTGCCGCAGTACAGAGGCGTATAGGAATAGTGATAGCGCGGTCTATAGAGCGTATGCCTGGTAATGTCCATGAGCGTAGCACTGGCAATATAAAAAGGCAATTCAGATCTCATGAAAAGAAACCGGTCTTTACCAATGTATGGATTTCTCGACTGGATATCTTCGCCCGTTGCCTTATTGAGTGTGATGTATTTGCTCTGATCGTCCAAGCCAAAGGGGGCCAGAATTGTCTTTGAAAATATGAAGGGTATTACTTGGGAGGAAGGGAGTCGCGTTTTCATGAAGGCGCGGTACGCTGCAAGAATATGAGCGTTACTCATAGTGACACAAGCTTGACCAATGCTCGATCGATCGAGAGTGCTTATTTTTTGCAAGCTCAAGCTTTCCGGCACCTGGTAGGTTTGTGTACCAAGCAGAACCTCATTACTGAGTGATTCCGGGGAAAACGAAAAGATGGTATAGAACCAGCAGCTTCCCGATACGGAGGAGACTGCCCCCGTTTCGGACAAGATTCCTATTTTGTCCAGTGCCGCTATCTGCCCCACGCATGCAGAAAAGTTGCGCATACTTCAACCAGACAAGGCAATGCCAATGGGTTTGTTGTATCGCGGCATCTTTTTTTCGGGCCAATTATTAAGATTAGTACTCGAATATGTCCTGACCTGGAGAGTGGTGAACTCCTTATCATCGAAATGACTGTGACGAAAAAACTACACAGTTCATGAAAGCTGGTATTAAGAGTAATCCCGTGAGCATAATTTTTTTCACAGGTGCCTTAAGATTTAAAAATACGAACAGTGGTCTTTCATAAGCGTTTATTTCCGGCTACAGGTTAATCTTTATCCCCTGCTGGGCTATACAGATTATTCTCCTCGTCCTCATTACCGACGTCCTCCTCTTTGTCATCTAATTCTGAACCCGGTACATCGAGGTCGGCGCCGAATAAGTCCTCATTTGGCCCTTTTTCATTGTGGTTTCCGGGCCCTGTGCCCGGCTCCTTGATTTCCGACAGGTCTTCGGGGTTGAGGTTTTCTTCTATGTCGCGGCTATAAATGTCCTCGCTCGAAGGATAGGTCTCATAATCGGGCGAAGGTTTATTGCCTTTTCCATGGGTCTGGTTTTTGTTTTTGTCCTTATTCATTTGTTTTCCTTGTTGGGGCGTAGTGCCATACGCCCCATGAAGTAATAGTGTTATATCGTCGGCGCGTAGTGCCATACGCCCCATGAAGTA
>JBBRUI010000420.1:0-2632 GCA_038247945.1 Bacteroidota bacterium
CCTGGTTGGCAAGCAGCGCATCCAGTCCTGAAATGGGGGCGGGGTCGGCTTTGCGAAGGGCAGAGAGACGATGAATCGCAGCCCGCTTGGCATTGACTGTCTGTATACCCTGTTTGAGGCTTTCAGCTGTTACAACAACACCGGTGAGCTGCTCAACGGCCGTCTTGAATCGATAATATTCCGACTTCAGTAACGCCCTGCCGTTTTCTGATTTGACCTGAGGAAGATCCATCACGTAGAGATTTTCCACCATTTTGCCAAGAATTTCGTAGGCCTTCTTTTTTCCGTCGCAGGTATTTTCGCCAACCACCATGTCGGCACCTTCAAGGTACGGACAGACTTTACCGATCTTAAATCCGAAGGAGGATTTAATCAGGGCGCAGGTATTTCTTGGCAGCAGCCTTTCCACCTCCTCTATTGCGAAATCTGCCCCGGAGCACAAACCGACAAGGGTTGCATTGCCAGCAAGGGCGATTTCTTCCGGGACGAAAACACAGTAAGAACCGATAATTTTCCGTCCTGCCTTTTTCTCGTCAAGCAGTTCCCTGATCCGCAACCCGTGAACCTCACTCATCACGAAATCAAAATAAGCCATCCCCTCAGGCCTGTTCTTCTGAGCCATATAAGTATCCCCATACGCCTGTCCCAGAACACCGAGCAACGCATCATGGGCTTCAAGGTCAAGTCCCATTTCCTGCCACATCAAGCGATAATTTTCTCCCATTTCTCTCTCCTAATTAGTTCACATTGCAAAGGTGTCGACAGCGAAAAACGCCTTTGTCTATGGTATTTCATGACACGTTTCAGAAAACACGCATCTAACCTGAATGCCAGCCATATAAAAGTGAATATAGCTATATGTCCAACTGGAAATTCCTATGCAAAAAGAAAATCTCATTATTATTTCCAATGCCGCGAAAGCGAGTCAAAGATATTGGCGACTACGCTCGCCGACACCCGCGTATTTAAATATTTTGTGTCAATAGGTATCGCGGTACAACGCCTCGAGGCTGTAACCCGAAAAGTCATTGACTTCTAACTTACTATTTTTTAACGTATATTAAAGTAGTTTGCCTCCGATGTTCTATGTTGGCGGGGATTGTGTGCCAGAAAGAATTTTTTAACAGCTTCTCATTGGACCGCCTATGCCGATCTCAAATCTAACCGTTGCCGAACTTCGCCTCACCGTCGATCCCGACACACTTGGATTCGCCGACACTTCAGAATTGCTGGATAATACGCTGCCCTGGATTGGACAGGAGCGCGCGGAAATAGCCGCGCGCTTCGGCCTCGAAATGGAACAGACGGATTACAACCTGTTCGTGCTGGGCGAGGTGGGCAGTGGCCGCTCTTCGCTTCTCAAGCAAGCTATGCAGGAGGTAGCCGCGAAACTGCCGACTCCGCCGGATTTGTGTTATTTGCACAACTTTGATGCACCGGAACATCCCCGCGCAGTGCGCCTGCCCGCAGGCCAAGGTCGTTTGCTCCGGCAATGCATGGCGCGCATGATGAAGGATCTGTTGACGGAAATACCGCTCCAGCTTGATGGACCAGATTTCAAGGTGGAAAACGAGCGTATAGAAAACTCCTACAATGAGGAAGAATCCAGGGCATTCGCTGAACTCGAAACCTTTGGCGAAGCCCGACATTTCCGGATGCACCGGGAATCCAATCAGATACTCTTCACCCTCCACGGCAAGAAGGGCCACGCCATGACCGAGGATGAAATGCTTTCGCTGCCGAAGGACCGACGTGCCGATATTGCCCAGGCGAAGAAGGAACTGATCGTCGAAATAAACCGGTATTTCGAGAAAACCCGTCCCATGGAACGAGAGATGAACGAGGCTCTTACGGCATTACGTCGCGAGATAGTCACGCCGCTGCTGCAACGCGAATTGCAAAAAATTCGCACGTCCCTGGAAATCAAGGATCCCGTCAAACTCGACATCTATCTGGATCAGGTTATGGACGATCTGCTCAACAATTCGGAACTATTCAAAGCCACTGAAACCGATGATGAGTTGCGCAAAGAGACGTTAAACAAGGTACTGTCCCACTATCAGGTTAATCTGGCAGTGGACAACGGCGGTTTGCACGGAGCACCGGTGATCGTTGAAGACAATCCCTTGTTCCGCTCACTGTTCGGCAGCATTGAATATCAAACCGAGAGCGACGTGCTGGTAACAGGCTTTTCCCGCATCCACGCAGGCAGCCTGCACAAGGCGCACGGTGGTTTTCTGATGCTGCATCTGCAGGACCTGCTGACTGACGCTCTGGTGTGGGAAAAACTGCGGCGTTTTTTTCGCAGCGGTCGCCTGCAGATTGAAGAGCCAGGCACCGCCTTTGCCCCGATTGCGGCGGTTTCGCTTGTACCCGAAGCGGTTGATGCCACAGTAAAAATTATCCTGATCGGCTCGCGCGAACTGTATTACGAATTGCAGGAGGGCGATCCCGAGTTCGCCCGCCGCTTCCGTGTTAAAGTGGACTTTGCTGATAGATTTGCCGCCAACGCCGATACGCGTCGCGCATCGGCTATCTTTGTCGCCCAGACCTGCCAAAAACTGGGGCTGCCCCAGTTTACCGCCGCCGCTGTCGCCCGTCTGCTGGAACAAGGACATCGCGAAGTAGAAGA
>JBBRUI010000421.1:0-2623 GCA_038247945.1 Bacteroidota bacterium
ATATTGATTCATGGATGTTCCGCCAACTCAATAATTCCTTCGGCAACTCTTGCTGACGCGCCGGCTGTGCCTAATTTTGATTTGATGACTGAAAGACGCTTGCGCATGGCACTCGCATAGCCGGCATCAGTCAGTTGCTTTGACATTTCCTTTACAAGATTCTTCACATTCATTTCGTGCTGAACAAATTCGGGGACGACTTTTTCCCCCGCTACGATATTCACTAACCCGATAAACGGAACGCCGACCAATGCCCTGCCGATTGTGTAAGTCGCGGGAGAAGTTTTATAGACAACCGCCATCGGAGTTCCGAACCAGCCCGTCTCGAGCGTCGCCGTCCCTGAAGTCACGATTGCCGCATCCGCATACGCCATGACGTCGTACGTCGCTTCTTCCACCAATATAATGCTGGCATCATCAGTGATAAATGTTTTCAGATACGCCGCGCCCAGGTTCGGAGCGACACCAACCGCAACCTGAACATTGAGTGTCTTGCGCAAGAGCCCGGCGGTTGCAAGCATCGTCGGGAAAATCTTTTCAATTTCCTGCTTCCGGCTTCCGGGTAAGAGTGCCAGTAGTTTCTTTGCCGGATCAAGTCCATGCTTTTGAAAGAAATCTTCTCTGCTGCCCGTCGCTCCAATCTTCTCCGCAAGAGGGTGGCCGACAAACTCGACGTTGATTCCCTCTTGCTCATAGATCTCAACCTCGAACGGAAACACAACTTTCATCCGATCTACCAACGAACGTATTTTCTTCACGCGGCTTTTGTGCCATGCCCAAACCTGCGGACTGATGTAGTAGAGAATCCTGATGCCGCGCTGTTTTACCTTCTTCGCAAACCGAAGGTTGAAACCCGGGTAATCGATCAACACAACAACATCCGGCCTTCGACTTTCGATCAATGCTTCAAGAGTGCGCTCGAGCTCCTTCACCACCGAAAGATTCTTCACCACTTCGAGAAACCCCATGAACGAAAGGCGAGAGATCGGAAACACAACATCAAAACCTTCGGCTTTCATCTTTTCTCCGCCGACACCGAAGACATCGATGCCCGGCAGCCGCTTCTTCAATTCCCGAACCACGCCCGAGCCGTGCAAATCGCCCGATGGCTCGCCGGCAATCATCAGCACGCGCTGTAAGTTTGCCGGAGTTGCGTAATCATTTTCCATTCGCCGCAATCATCTGTGCTGAACAAGGTACATCCCTACAACCAGCAGCGTCACCAATCCGATAGCCTGCAATGTCCGCCGCTCGGAGGCAAAACCTTCGCTTGTCCGGACTCGCTTCGGAGGCGGATTCGGAGCGACGTACGGAATCAGACGAGGAAAAAAACGTGGTACCCTCTGCCGATAATGTTCGTACTCTGCGCCGAACCGCTCGGCCAAATATTCTTCTTCTTTCGAAACGATGAGTGTGTATTGAATAAAGAACCAAACGGCTGCGATGATAACAAGCCATGGGAACAACGCCATGGACATCACTCCGACGCCGATATACAAGAGCATGTTTCCGACATACAATGGATTGCGAACGAACGCGAACGGCCCGTTGGTAATCAAATATGTTCCACCGACCGTACCGGTTGTACGCGTTTCGCTGCCTGCAATTGAGACTCCCCAAAAGCGAATTGCCTCACCCAATACAATAACCACAAACCCGATTGCCAGACTCATGATGGTCGGTTGAGCAAACACAACCATCACCAACAGGAACGGAAGCGGCGTGTAACTCCGATAGTTGAAGACCAGCTTTCTAAAATCGTTGTCTTGCGAAGACATAACATCCCTATTTATTCTCTGACGAACGCCTCGCGGCGTTTCATTTCTGCTTCACGTCTCGGCTTCAGTTTGTTTCTTTCCAGTAATTCTTCGAGCCGCTGCACCACATCATCGAAGGAACTGTACAGAAAGTATGAAATATTTTCTTGCTGACAGAATTTTTGAAGATCCTCTTTCGCAAAGATGATGTCGGCATATCGTGCGGGACATCGGTCCGAATATCCTTCGCCAATATATACAATGATATCGTCTTCGCTGCATGTCGTGAGCATGATATTACGTTTACAGCAAGCGCATCGTGTACATTCGGCATCGTCGTACGGAAAACTTATGGACACGCGGGCTAAGCCGTTTTCTCCGGATTGAATTTCGAGATGGTTTGCAAAGAACGAAATATCTTCAAGTCTGTTGTGCTGCAAGATCTCACGGATGTAATAATCAAGACCATCACTGACTACATGAAACTCGATATCCCGTTGCCGGCAGAAATCAACAAACCGTGCGAAGCTTTCGTCGATAGGCTGCTTGTGAAACCACTCGACAGCTTTTCGTTCATCAAGAAGCCCGATCGCATCAACTTCTTTTCGGAATAATTCTTTCGCTGAAATCCCATTCGCTTTATATTCAGCCACATACTCCGAACAAACTTCGCCGCCGAATTCCACGAAGAAAGCATCGCCAACATCTTGCCGCGTAATCGTTCCGTCAAAATCGACAAATATTTTCAGAGGCATTGGAACTTATCCTGAAACCACAGCGGCCGATTTCACTTGCGACGCCTGATTGAAACGAACTGTCACCAGTTTGGAAACGCCTTCTTCCTCCATCGTTACACCATAGAGCGC
>JBBRUI010000422.1:0-2606 GCA_038247945.1 Bacteroidota bacterium
AAGGATTCGCCGTCCACCACGTCATCCTTTACGATGTAGGTATCAAATGCAGTCAGCAACTCCACTCCGAGCTTTGGGAGTTCGGATTTTCGTGTTATAAGCGTACAATCAGGGTTGCTGAGCCGCTGTGCGGCAAATCCTTCGATGACACCTTTGCTCAGAAACGGCGAAATAATGAACATCTTCTGGAACGTGTCATTGAGGTTATCTGTAGTAGATCTGCCAATGCCGTACGGTATAAAGTCAAAGCTCATATACTCTTTGCCTATGCTCTTCCAATTGCTGTCGGCAAACTCCTTGGCAAGCTTAGCAAGCTGTTTACGCTTATTCTTGAGCGCCTCATTATACGATCCTGCATTTTTCGTTAGCCACGTCAAAAACATGTGCATCGCATCGCTTGTTGTTTCATTACGTTCAATAGTGTCTTCGCCCACATCCGCACTATCAAGGCGCATGGCTACATCCCAACTGCGGTCATACGTGAGATTACGAGACAATACAACAAGACGGTATTTGTCCGGTAAACCGTCAGAGGAATACTTGATAAACCACGTTTTTGGATGGAATGACTTCTTGTTTTTCAGGTTCACTTCGCATACACAGTTATCAAGAAGTGGCAGTAGTTTGTTGGGCTTGTCTGGTGTTTTTATTTGCCCGCCCTGGCAGAATATCAGCAGCTTACCGCTCGCTCTGCGGATCGCTTCGAGCATATAGAGAGGACTTTGCGTCAGTTCGGTGTCCGCTTCGACGTTCAGCCCGATGATAGCGCAAATCGACGTAAGTGTTTCAAGGTCAAGGGAATAGGTCGTGCCAGCCGCGAACGACACTTTGTACTTTGGCGGCGGAGATAGCAGTTCACGATAATCAAGGCGGTCTGCATGCGTATTAAGCATTGATATTCACCCCCTCGAAAATATCCCTTACAATTCGTTGAACATTCCCCAAACGGTAGGTGAGGCGATCCATATTGACATTATTGTTGTCATATTGGTAACATTCTTTGTTTGTCAGCTTTGCGCGTGACACACCTTTAAGCTCCTTTTCGCGGTGAATGATAATTGAATCAAGTTCTTTCGTATTATCGATTGCTGATTCGAATTGCTTTAGAAAACGCATTACGTTCGCTCGCGGTTTAAGGCGAGCCAGTACTTCAGACAGATTTGCGGTTGGACGTTGCTCAATGTATTTTGCCCAAAGGTTGTTCGCGTCATTGTTCTGACCCTCAGAAAAAATCACATTATAGCGCACTTGTGCGCCGAAGATGAACCGTGAAAAATCACGTGCAAGGCAATAATCCCGACACATCTCCGGCGGCATAATATTCTGCAATTCAGATATATCGTCAAAACTCTCAAACTTGGTGAAATCGAGCCGGTGCTCGCGTAAAATCAACGCGAGTAGACTATCGCGCGTTCCCGGCATCGACAGTATCTTCTCGCGCAAATAGGTGGATTCGTCAGCATTTAAATTTATCTTCATACCATCGCGCCAGTTCTCGTCAAAAGTCAGAACACGCCAGAACGCAGTGCCTGTCATACTCGTATCTGAATCGTTTGCGGCATAATCTTCATCATGAAGTTTGCGCTTACCGATTATCTTTTGATAATCTGCCGCATTGCGACGGGCACAAAATAAAGTGGCGTATTCAGAGAGGGTCAGCGGCTCAGTGAAAAAGCCATATGTACGCAATGCGTTCCAGTATATGCTCGATGGCTTTCTTCTGAGGGTTTGTCGTGAACGCGAACCAATTATGCCCTCTGCGTTTTCTTTAGCGAGCTCATCGATTAGATCAAGTTCTCGCTGCTCTAACGATGCAATAAACTGTTGTGGAGATAGTTTACCGGCGCGTTCAAGTTCCAAGCATATGTACGGAATGATAAACAGATATTTTGCCCGTGTCTGGATATTCGTAAGCTCTTCAAGCAGATGGACGGGAATTCCTTATCGCACCATATCACCCAATTGAGGTTGAGAAAAGCCTGCGAGCTTTTATTGTCAACAAACTTGCCCATACAATCCATCGGAGAACTGGTGGGACTTTACAATACATCACACTTTTTCACTTTGTTCAAGAAGGTTTACGGACTTACTCCTGCCGTTTTCAGAGAAACTCACGGGCAATAAGAAAAGTTACTTGATTTCTGAATCCGAATCCCTCCAAAATAGAATTTCCAGAAGATCATCGAGAGTAGATATCTGATGGGTGTCCTGATTATTCAGAGCATCCGTGACGCTTTTTCTGCAAAAACGATGTAGTAGAGTGTAGGCAAATAAGGTCCTCCGGAAATCAGCATTTACTTTGTGTTCTGGCCCCAAGTGGTTATATGTGGTAAATATCATACGGCAGCGGTTGCGATGCAGGTATAGTATTCACTTCCTCCATAACAGACCAGCCATTCATTTTGAACACGTGTCATACCGGTGAAAAAAATAGTGTCCCTCCAATGAGAAATCGGAATGTGCGGCGCATCTTTGGAAAGACCATTCTCATAAGGAATTTCTGGGTCTACGCACAAAACCGGTCGCGGAAGCCATTCGACAGGTTCCTTGGGATGTTTCCGGTCAATCAGCACCTCTCCGATCGCGTAAAAATGCCCTGTATGATG
>JBBRUI010000423.1:0-2600 GCA_038247945.1 Bacteroidota bacterium
GCGGGCTGTCCGACTTTGGCAGACAAGTGATCCGGACGATGGATTCCCTTGGCATGATCATCGACGTTTCGCATACGGGGATCAAAACGATCGAAGATATTCTGCAGATAACAACACGTCCCATTATCGCAAGCCATTCGGGCGCCCGTGCACTGCGCAACCACACTCGCAACCTGACGGACGCACAGCTTCTCTCGATCGCACAACGCGGTGGAGTCGTTGGTGTTGTTTTTTATCCTCCGTTTCTTTCTTCTACGAGTACGGTCACCATTGATACCGTCATCAGGCACATCGAGTATATGAAGAATCTCGTCGGCATCAACCACGTAGCAATCGGATCAGACTTCGATGGCATAGAGGTCACGCCAGTGGGATTGGAAGACGTCACCAAATTTCCGGCTCTCACAATGGCGCTGATGAAACGCGGGTACTCGCCTGCTGATATCAGAAAACTTCTGGGAGAAAACTATATGCGGGTGTTCAGGGCGGTATGCGAACCGCAAACCGAAATTACAAATCGTTAGAAAGCCGCTGTTCCATCCTTCAAATCCATTCCACACTTCTTGCACAAGATGATTGATAATCGAACAATGCATCACCCCATGTTGGGGCGAACGGCTTTCCATTTCATCCGCTCATCACTATCCTCAATAAAATGAGTACGCATATGAAGCGACAATGGTCCGGTGTCTTTAGTGCCGTTAATCCTGAAGGATGATGTCCGAATTAGGGTTTGCAGGATGATTCATCATCCTTTTTTTTGGTCAGCATGACCGTTTTACGGTCATGCATAAGTGAAGGATCAAACCACAACATACGGAGACCACCATGGGACAAGTGTATTACAAATTGTTCTATCACGTCATCTGGCGAACGAAATACAATTTGCCGATCATTACGACGGCGATTGAAAACGTTCTCTATCCGTTCATCGAGAACAAGGCAAAACGGTTCGACTGTTTTATCCATGGCATTAACGGCACAGAGGATCACGTTCACGCGGTGATTACGATTCCTCCGGCTGACTCTGTGAGCGATATTATTGGTAAGTTGAAAGGCAGCAGTTCGTATTTCCTGAACAAGGAATTGCAGATCACGAAGGATTTTCATTGGCAGGATGGGTTTGGCGTATTGTCATTCTCAGAGAGAGATCTGCCAAGCGTGTTGGAATACATCCGAAGACAGAAAGAGCATCACCGAAACAACACGATGAACGAAACGATGGAGCGGGTGGAGGGTGAACCCGAACAATCTCTGACCGAACAAATCATCCTGAAGGATGATGAACACTGAATTGTCGGGATGGTTCACCATCCTTTGTTCGGACAGCAGAGCTGTTCGGCGTTGAAGTCCACACCATCAATTATCATCTCAAAGAAATCTTCAAAAGCGGCGAACTGCAGCAGGATTCAGTTATTCGAAAAATTCGAATAACTGCGGTGGATGGGAAAACGTACGACACCAATTTCTATAGCCTGGACGCAATCATCGCCGTCGGCTACAGGGTCAACAGTTATCAGGCAACGCAGTTTCGCATTTGGGCGACCAAAACACTGCGTGAGTTCATCATCAAAGGTTTCGTGCTGGATGATGAGCGGCTGAAGCAAGGAATGCAAAAACAAACAACGAAAGGATGGTTCACCATCCTTCTTTCGAACAGGATGACGATTCATCGTCATCCGTGAATAACCAAAGCAAATCATGGCACAACATACATTTTTCTGCATCGACGCCCACTCATGTGGTAACCCAGTGCGCGTAGTCGTAAGTGGCGGTCCCCAACTGAACGACGCGAACATGAGCGAACGGCGACAGCATTTCATGCGGGAGTACGATTGGATTCGCACGGGACTGATGTTCGAGCCGCGTGGACACGACATGATGAGCGGAAGCATTTTGTATCCGCCGACGAGGGAAGACACGGACATCGGCATTCTGTTCATCGAAACGAGTGGCTGCCTGCCGATGTGCGGGCACGGTACCATCGGCACCGTAACGGTGATGATCGAACACGGATTGGTGAAGCCGAAGAACGCCCCGCCTATCGGCGGGCAGGCCGGCAAGCTTCGACTTGAAGTCCCTGCCGGAATTGTTGATGCGTATTATGAAATATCGGATCGGAAAGTTAAGAGTGTTCGCATCGTGAACATTCCATCGTACCTGCACTCAACCGGACTCGAAGTCGAATGTCCGGACCTCGGCATATTGAAAGTAGATGTCGCGTACGGCGGCAACTTCTACGCAATCGTTGACCCGCAAGAAAATTTCAAGGGACTTGAGTACATAACGGCGTCAGACATTCTTCGATGGAGTCCAATCCTTCGCAAGCGAATCAACGAGCGCTACACTTTTGTACATCCGGAGAATCCAACAATTAAAGGATGCAGCCACATTGAATGGACCGGCAAGCCCAAACATCCCGAAGCGACGGCTCGCAACGCGGTGTTCTACGGTGAGAAAGCAATCGACCGCTCCCCGTGCGGCACAGGAACTTCGGCGCGCATGGCGCAATGGGCTGCGAAAGAAAAGTTGAAAGAAAAAGAGCGCATGACGCGCGAAAGAATAGCCAATGCCGCAAAGGCTAAAGAAGCCGCAGCGAA
>JBBRUI010000424.1:0-2598 GCA_038247945.1 Bacteroidota bacterium
CGAAGAAGTCGGGCTGCGACACCGGCACGATGTTATCGCTGATGAATTGTACGCCGGTGTATAATGCAATCTCGGAAAGTTGTTTTACTTTGTGGGGATTATCGTAAACCCAATAGTGCGTGTTGCCAATCCTCACCTTGCTTCCCAACGATCCTTGCTTTCGCTTGTTGAAGAGATCATAGAAATTGGGCCCGTTGAAATCCAAACCGAATTCATACTCTTTTTGATAATCGTACTTGAGCTTCAAATGGAACTTCATCTGGCGGCCGCTCTCGCCAAAGGGCGAAACACCCGCTTCGATTATCGCATCATGATTCAATATAGGATCGGAGATATGCGCGAAGATGCCGAGAACTTTCTGGCGCTGAAACCCTGTGAGCACCGGAATAAATGAAACAAAATTGAGATGATTGAAGCCGTTATACTCTTCGTCGGGGATCGTGTCGCGGTACGATTGAGTTGAAGCGGAAAACGGTATTGCAAATTTGTCCAGCCAGGGAGATTTGTTGAACACATGCTGTCCCAGGTACTCGATGGCGGGGAGATGTTCAGCCGTTACATTAGGAAGGATAACAGGAATAAATCCGTCGGTCGAGAATTCAAATGCAAAAAGAGAATCCTTAGCAAGATACACCGGCCTAAAAAAACCCCGCAACGTATGAGAGACCGCTGTCACTTTCCGTGCGTGAATGTCCGCCTTGTAGATGTTCGAGACACCGTTGGTGTAGGCGTTCCAGAACAGCGTCTTTCCATCCGGCGACCAACTGGGATTTTCCGGCGACCCATCTTCTGTCAGGAGTGTGTATTGAATCTGTTGATGTCGTTTTAACGAATCAGCATCCACAAGAACAATGCTCTGCGATCCGTTGGCTTTGTGAAGGACGGCGGCAAGAGTAGTACCGTTCGGAGATACTGCCAATCCTTGTACTTCATCCCCAAAATCAAAATGAACCAGCTCTTGCAGTGAATCATAAGGGGCACGTGAACAAACAAGAATCGAAGTCCCCCTTCTATTGCGAATACCCCAAAGTTCGTGTGTAACAGATGAGACGCTCAAATGGCCGGTTCTGCAATCTTCAAATAAGAGTTTGGTTTTTTCAGTTCTGACATCGAGCAGATAAATATCCCTGTAGAGCTGGTTATTATTAGTTGTGTAGAAGAAAAGATCGCTGGCAGGATCAAAGGCTGTAGAGGCAACCTGGTACATGCTCGGAGTCGGGAGAGTTGAAATCGGCCGGGACTCGCGCGTACGGAGATCGAGGCGGCGGATCTCCGCGAGAAAATGAGGCCTGTGTTCTCCCCAATACACTACTGAGCCTGTCGCATGCACGTGCGCTTGCGATACAGACCCGATGGGCACAGATGACAACGCCCGGTACGGCGTGAGCGGAAACGCGGTCAGTACCGAAAGGTTCTCATCCTGAAATGCCTTCTCTGCTTCCGCGAATTCATCCCAAACGTCGTCGAAATCAACTCCAAAAACATTCTTGAATTTTCCGGTGAATGTGGGATAAAAATCCGGAGGAAAAGCTGTGTACCAAGCCAATAATTTGTCCGGGCCGAATCTCTTCGCCAAATACATCGCGAAGCGCCCTCCATACAAATAATAGTTTGTCTCGATCAGAAAAGATTGATGCTGGAGTATTGTCTCCAAAGTGATATCATTCGGTATTTTTTTTCCTTCGAGCACAAGTGATCGAAAGTACATTTCATCGAAACTCCCGAGTGCCCTGCCGAAGCCACCGCTTAACCACGTTTCGAGAAATACGGCAATCCCCTCTTGATGCCACCTCGGAGTATAGCGGCTGAAATTTGTGAGAATGCTGTAGAAGATGGAGAGCGGTTCAATTTGCTCGGGGGCAACCTTGGAGAATATGCCGCGGGCAAACTCCTCTGCGTTTGTTGCCAGATCGTTCACAACAACATGCACAAGCTCATGCGTGAGAAGCCAACGAATTCTTTCCGAGTAGGGAATGTTTTCGTAGCCGGGTTCAAGCGGGGCGAGATCGAGCCAGATGTAATTTAGCGGGACACTGGTGGCGGAAGCAGATCCGTAATCATTCACATCGTACGTGTTGATGACAATTTTCTCTCGCGGCGTGTAACGGAAGAGTGTGTGCAACCGGTCCAGTGCAAGCTCGCCGGACTCCAAGATATGTCCGACGAGAAAGGAGTGGCTTTCCCGGTAAATAACTTTGAAGTGTTTGCTTTCTTTTTCATACCATTGGGAATAAGAGCCGGCGGGTAAGAGAATTGCAAGAAGAGAAATAATTACAACAATCCGGAATCGTTGGAACGATATTTTAGCGTGAGGTTTGAATTGCATCTTGGGAATCAAGATAAGAAAAAAAAAGCCTTCAATGGTTGGGATTGAAGGCCTTGGCTAACTACCTCATGAAAGGAAGGTATTTACTTCTACCACATGGGATGGGATAATTGTATTGACTAACGACCGAAGGCGTATTGGCTGCCCAATGCTTCAACCTGCGAAGCTGAACGACCGAATGCATACTGGCTGCCCAATGCTTCAACCTGCGAAGCTGAACGACCGAATGCATACTGGCTGCCCAATGCTTCAACCTGCGAAGCTGAACGACC
>JBBRUI010000425.1:0-2588 GCA_038247945.1 Bacteroidota bacterium
AACTGAGGAAGCTGTTACTTTTGAAATAGGTTGAGGTCAAGGTTGAGGTTGAGGCCGAGAGGTTGAGGATGAGGTTAAGGTTCAAGACGGGACTTCGGTCCCGTTTTTTATTTTGCGTACGCTGAACGACCTTCGTATCCCGTCACTCTGAGCGCAGAGAGCGCTCTGTGCGAACGAAGTCTGCCGAAGGCATCCCTTTCGGGAGAAGAGTGTCTCACGTGGTTTACTCCAGTAGCGCATAGCATCCTTCGACTTCGCTCACTGCGTTCGCGGCACTCAGGATGACGCGGATCCATAATCATCGTCATCGTGAGCGCCCCTTACGAACGAAGTCGAACCATGAAGGCGAGGAAATCTACAGCAGTTTTCCTATATTGGAATTACTGACTGATGTTACGTAAGGTGAACCTAATCCAACTGAATAATAACGGTTATGGCATGATTGCATGTCGCTCCTGACGGAGCTTCAAACTTTCTACTCTTTGCAATTCTTCTATAAACATATCACGCCTATGGCGTTTCTAAACTCCGTTAGGAGTGAAATGCTTATAGAATTGCAATCAGAACACAAGCGTCAAAGCTCCGTTGGAGCGACATGTAAAAACAGCTATGGCAGAATCGTAGGAGTGTCGTCACGGCGCGTTGAATGATACTTGTTGCTCTACGAGTCGTAGACCGTGACGACCCAGTAAAAGTGATTTCACAAATTTGCCAATACTCTCTTGATGAAACGTGTGCTGTTCTTTTTAATGCTGATATCTGCCGCCTGTTCAGGCGTGGCCCAAGTGAAGCTTCTGCAGAATTTCGAGGCTGCGACATTTCCGCCCACAGGCTGGAGCGTGCAGTATAGCGGGACGCTGTATTGGGAGAGAGCTTTCGTGGGGGGATATGGAACAAGCTCAGCCTCGGCGAGCTTTCAATTCTTCGAAGCAGTTGGATTTGACATTCAGTCGCTCATTACATCGACATTCGCTGCCTCGGTTGCCGGTGATTCCCTCAGCTTCGATCACGCGTACGCCACGTTCACCAACGAAGTCGATTCGCTAGTCATCGAAGTTTCGGCAAATAATGGATCGACGTACGCACGACTGATTGCACTACAAGGCGGAACCACGGTCGGCGTCGGAATGGTGACACACGAGCCTTCGTTTGCGTCATTCACACCAATGCCCGAGGATTGGGCGTCAAAACGGTATCTGCTTCCCAGCGGAACAAACAAGATCCGGTTCACCGCCAAGAGTGCCTACGGAAATAATCTTTATCTCGACAACGTTAAAGTAAGCCAGGCGCTGGCGAACGATGTCGGGGTTGCAGGGATTGAATCGCCCCGCTACTTTATCAATCTGCCTTTTCCGTCAACACCGAAAGCAACAATCTCCAACTTCGGAACGAACAACCAGACGACGGCATTCCCCGTGACAATGACGATCACCGGTCCATCGGGATATTCCTATTCGAGCACGAAGCTCGATACGCTCTCAGCGGGAAGTTCGCATGTCGTTACCTTCGATGCGACGTTTAATCCTGTCGTGGCGGGAACTTACTCTGTAGTTTGTTACACAAATTTATCGAGCGACCAGGCACGGACGAATGATACGATTCGCACAACCGTGACAGCAAATAATTACAATTACGGAACGAACGGTGGTGGCGGCTCTCAACTCTATTACTTCGTCAATTCGTTGGCGGGCAATGGAGCGCCCGCACAGCCGCAATTCCGCTGGAAGGATACAACCGGCAGCACCAGCCTGATCGCCAATGGTGCAGTCGTTGCCCCGATTACCGGAGATGTGGATGACGGTTACTTCACGCTTGCGAATGTCATCCCGGGCAAAACCTTCCGGCTGTTTGGAACGAACTACCCAAGCACCGTGTATGTGCACACCAATGGATTTATTTCTTTCAGTCCGGGAGATACGACCGCGTTCATTCCGTCAGCAATTCCATCCGGCATCATGCCCAATGCAGCGATATACGCTTTATGGGCTGACTTTGATTTCTCCGATGCAGACATTTCTGTAAACAGGCTCTGCTACAAAGTAGACGGCGACTTTCTTATCGTGACATATACGAGAGCGCCACGGTACAACGCAGGAGCAGACGCCAATGATTTCGTCTCGTTCCAGGCAACCCTGAAATTCTCATCCGACGTTTCGGCAAACTCGTTTGTGTCGGTACACTACGATAGCGCGCAGACGGGCTCATCATTCCTCTCCGCATATGTGAATCATACGTTCCCCCATCTGATTGGCATGGAGAACGCAACAGGAACATCTGCAGTTACCTACAGGTTCGTTACGAGTGGCGCACCGGTAAAACCCGGACCGATATTCGGATCTTCAGTGGCCGTAACATTTGGCCCCGGATATGCGTCCTCGGTTCAGCTTAACCTCAAAGCGTTTCTTGAAGGGCCGTACTCTTCAACAACTCATTCCATGCGTTCCAACTTACTCAACATCCTGCCATTGGCACAGCCGTACAATGTCTCGCCGTGGAATTTCGCAGGAGCAGAAAAAGTATCGTCGTTCCCCTCCAACGCAGTGGACTGGGTGTTCATGGAATTGCGAACAACGACTGCGGGATCGACC
>JBBRUI010000426.1:0-2425 GCA_038247945.1 Bacteroidota bacterium
GGAGAGGGAGGGCTTATTGATTGCAATCCGGGAAATTTTCTCCAGGAATGCGGGAGCGGTTAATTTGGGGTGGTTCATTCCGATGGGGGCTGACGCGACGAACGTAAAGAAGTCTAAATATTTCTTTCCGCTTTTTGCGTCAACGAGGTAGGAACCTTGGCTCTTATGAAAGTCGATGACGATATCGAAACCATCGACCAACAGGTGTTGTGAAAGTGACTGGATGACCTGGGCCGGTAACACGACAGCGCTTTGCGCCAATGATGTTGTGGACATGACTTTTTCTCCTGATTAGTGTGATGTATTTCCAATGAATTCCGCCAACGCGGCGGCCATCGGGAACAATCAGAAGAACTCGTTGTGTTCGTACAGGCAAATCAGTATGGATTCATTGCAGCGCATTGGTATTCGCTCAATAATTATCAATCTGTGCGCGTTGCAATCCACCACTGTAGTCGATATAGACGGTTTTCCATTCCGAGAAAAAGTCATACACTGTCCATCCACCTTCACGGTGACCGTTTCCGGTTTGCTTCACTCCGCCGAACGGCATGTGGGCTTCCGCGCCAATTGTTGGCGCATTGATGTACGTAATGCCCGCCTTGATGTCGCGGATAGCGCGGAATGCATCGTTCACATCTTTTGTATAGACCGAAGAAGAAAGGCCGTAGATCGTATCGTTTAAAATATTCACACCTTCATCCAGCGATTTTGTTTTGATGACTGAAAGGACAGGGCCGAAGATTTCTTCTTTTGCAATGCGGTGTTCCGGCTTCACGTTCTTGAACAGAGTCGGTTTGTAGAACCAGCCTTTTTTCAACGCGCCGTCTTTGGGAATTTCGCCGCCCGCAACCAGCTCAGCGCCTTCTGCCAATCCGATCTCGACATACGACTGAACGATTTGGCGCTGGCCTTCGTTCACGCACGGTCCGACTTGGACATCCTTCTTCAACCCATCACCAAGTTTCAGTTTTTCCACGCGCTTCACGAGTTCTTTCAAAAATTCATCATGAATATCTTTGTGCAGGATAAGTCTGCTCGTCGCCGTGCAGCGTTGTCCCGTTGTGCCAAATGCGCCCCAGAGCACGCCCTCGAGTGCGAGTTCCATATCGGCGTCCGGCATAACGAGCTGCGCGTTCTTCCCGCCGAGTTCGAGCGAAACTCGTTTCAGTGTTTGACTTGCGACTTCAGATATTTTTTTGCCGACACCTGTTGAGCCGGTGAAACTGATAAGATCGACATCCGGATGGTTTACGATTGCTGCGCCTACTTCGCCTCCGCCGCCGTGGATAATGTTGATGACGCATTCCGGCACGCCGGCTTCCAGTAAAATTTCAACTAACGAAGCTGCAGTCGCAGGCGTATCCGATGCCGGCTTGAACACAATGGTGTTACCACACAGAAGCGCCGGAAAGATCTTCCACGTGGGAATTGCCATCGGGAAATTCCAGGGAGTTACAATCCCCGCAACGCCAATCGGAACCCGGATTGCCATGTTGAATTTATTCGGAAGCTCAGATGGAACCGTGTGGCCGAAAAGTCTGCGGCCTTCTGTTGCCGCGTAGTACGCAGTGTCGATGCCCTCCTGCACGTCTCCGCGTGTCTCGGCTAGAACTTTTCCCATTTCCTCGGTCATCTGTCTGGCCAGCTCTTCTTTTCGTTCCACCATAAGATCGCCGACTTTGCGGAGTATGTCGCCTCGCTTTGGTGCCGGAGTTAAACGCCATGCATCAAACGCTTTGCGGGCACTCATCACCGCCTCGTCCACATCTTCCTTTCCCGACTTGGGGAAAGTACCTAACACATCATCCCAGTTTGCGGGGTTGCGGTTTTCGAAAATCTTCCCTGATTTTGCGTTGACCCATTTTCCGTTGATGAAGTTCTTGAATTTCTTTGCCATGACAAAATCCTTTGTTGTATTTATCGTTCTTTGTAAATCTTGCTGCGATGACCAATCTCTCGAACAGTTATAAGTTTTTCCCCGTGCGAAACTAAATAAACGATTCGATAATCTCCTACTCTTAGTTTGTAGAGATGCTTGTATTCTTTCCCCTTCAGCGCTTGATGCCGAACTTGACCAGCGTTGAGTGCGAGCCATTCCACTTTTCGCTTTATCACGTCAAGCATAGTATCGTTAATCCCACCAAGTTGTTCATCCGCTCCCGGTTCATACTTGATGGCATAGCTACTCATTTTAGTACCTTCGCCCAAAAGTCCTCGTGAGATATCAGCCGCTTCTTGTTGACCGGCTTCCTCAACCTCTTTGCAACGTCTGGGCGAAGTTCAAGACCTTCATCAGGGTCAGGCAAGAATTGTTCAAGTGCCCATTCAACGAGCAGGGACTTTGATTTGTTTTGTTCTTTTGAAGCTTTGGCAAGCTGTTTCGCTACTTTGTCGTTCACTCTTGCCGTTATGGTTTTTGCCA
>JBBRUI010000427.1:0-2418 GCA_038247945.1 Bacteroidota bacterium
AAGGTTAAGAATTTGGTTACCCTTGCAGTAATGGTACTAGAAGGGAGAAAGCGACCTCCTCACCTTCCAGATGCTCCTGCACTCCTTTCGGTCATAATACATCGCGACACGAAACATATTCTCGCATCAAGGATACTGTCGGAGATCGAACGAGATGAACTTGCGCTCAAGGTTTTGATACGGTCCTGCATTATGGTGGCACACGCGCAAGAGGTCTATGCAAGAGAGACCGCGTGCCGCTTTTTAAAGGACGGTGGCGGAGTGTTCGCGAGGCGTTTCGCTGACTCGTTGCTGGAACTACTGACCACCAGCCAGCCATCGTCAGCAGAGTTCTATTCGCGCTTTGTAGCGCATGTAATCACAACATGGAGCCTAGCGAAAGGCGGGACATCCTCCGAAACCGAGACAATAGACTCCGAGCTACAACGGGTAACCTCTCACATTCTACTAGCTGGACAGACCTCCACCTCTCCGGACTATCTAGTGACATGCGCGGTCAAGAGTGTTAGCCAAACGCTTCTTAACGTCCGATCAAAGATATCGCTCCAAGGTGCCCTCGAGCTTGCGATTGCCCTTCGAACATCTCACTCTTCTGCAAACGCCTATGACGCGCTCTGGTCTGCAACATTCAACATGGGAATCAGACAAGTCGGCAAACCCGACAGCAATGAAA
The DNA here is from genome assembly GCA_038247945.1 of Bacteroidota bacterium. Taxonomy (GTDB): domain Bacteria; phylum Bacteroidota; class Ignavibacteria; order UBA10030; family UBA6906; genus CAADGV01. Next base: position 674 of record JBBRUI010000427.1, read on the forward strand.
CTTTTGACCCCATCATCCACGAAGATGTCAAAGGCGGACTGATAAGAGGTGATCGTTGTCGGATCCGTCTTGCTGGTTGGAAGTTGGGTGATGATGTGTTGCTTCGCGCTCAGGTTGAACCAGATTGAGAGGAGAGAGAGGTCCCCATGAACACCCCAACAGTATGCATTGACCTTGGCGCGTCATATACGAAGGTGTCCTACAGAAAACCTTTATCCCGGTTACCGGGCAAGCATTTTTCATCTGGCGAAACAAAAGTAGCGAGGATCGGCGGAACGATAATAATCCCGTCTATAATGATACAAACTGGCGACAGGAGACAACCTTGGTGCGCAGGCGAGGATGCCGCCAAAATGACGCCGTCGCGGAACATGAAGGTCTTCGATAACTGGAAGTCCGATTTCTACTCATGTTCCTTTGACGCCGGGATGGATGATCCAGTATGGAACGCTGCTGGTAATTTCTTCAGGTGGCTGTTGGAACAAGTGTCATCACTTGGTGTAATATGTGATAATACTGTTCTCATCCGCGTCACGATGCCCGCGCTTCTTAAGTATAATGAAGAACAAAGCGAAAAGCTCAAACGGTGTATGCTCCTCAATGGTTGGCCCGTTAAGATCGAGGTCAAATCTGAGCCGTTGGCCAATTTGGTTGGCGTTCTGACTGAGGGTCGAAACTACGTCAGTGCGTACGGTAAGCTCAGTTATGGGCCAACACTTGACGATAATTACATTTTCCAAAAAATACGCAGTTACGCTCTTGAGTCGAGACGAAATAAGCACATGCAACTTTCAGTTGTTGATTTTGGTTCCTTTACTTTGGATGCTGCAAAGATCAAACTTGACCTTGATGTGGGAGATTTCAACACATTTCCAGCGGAAACTGTGTCCCCGAAGAGTTGGGAGATCGGCATTTTCAATGACTTAGATAAGCCGTGCTTTTCTAAGCTCTTTGAATTGCATGGCGTCAATGGACACGAGTTGTCTTTTGAAACAAAGGAACTAATGAAGGTTGCGCTCTACGCAGGCGATGCCTATGCGCCCCAGCAGGGACAGCTTACTATTGGAGAGTCTGATGAGGATAAATGCGAAATAGCGAGTAAAATTGAAGATTATTGCAATAAAGCTTGGGACGAGTTGAAGGCATATTGTCATGAGTCTGAAGTCATTGCCTTAACAGGCGGCGGAACCTGCATAGCAGGAGTGCGTGACTTCTTTCGCAAGCAGTGCAAAAATGCCGGAGTAAAAGTGATAGATATCCCCGCAGAAAGAGAGACTGCGTGTGTGAAATCTAAATCCGCAGGTCTCTTTTTATGGAAGGATACGGGGAAGGAAGGTGGTCTTGGTAGATTGGCAACCGCTATGGGCGGAGCCTCAATCATGCTTGGCTTCGAACGTGATGATCAGTGTAGGAAATTTAGACGAGGGACTCCATTGTGATGAATGGAGAAAGGTGTGTATTTTTCGACGATGTGAACGTGCGCGTCGGGCACGCCGGCACGCCACGGAACGACCGAGGCGGCACCCGGCGCTTCTCGTTTACAGGGATACTCCCGAGGGGGGTTTGAACGCGGCACGTGGGGCGATGGGCTAACAGAGGTTTTTGGGTAGATTCCCAACAACCATTGAACGGCACGGTGTACCACCGCCCGTTAGTGGAAGTGTTGAAACGATGAAGGCGGCCAATGGGCCGCCTTCCTTGTTTGTACGATTGACGTCCGGAGTGGACGGGTTCACTGTAAGCGG
>JBBRUI010000428.1:0-2408 GCA_038247945.1 Bacteroidota bacterium
GGTTGCCGCAGTTCCGGTTCCTAGATTCAAAGTATTAACAGTAAGTGAATTGTCTTGTATTAATGATCCTGTTCCGGTAATTGTTAAAGATGATAAACTAGGAGGAGGGACATCTAGAGTTACCGTAATTATCGTTGGAATTATTACATCATCATTAATAAGTGGGACTCCGCTATCCCAGGTTCCTGGTATTGACCAATAGCCCGTAGCTACTGCCGTTATCGTTGCCCCCCACGCCCCGCTCATCCCCATGAGCATAAATCCTGCGAAAACTATATATATAACCTGTCGTGTCAGCTTGTTTTGGTTCATGGTCCGGAAACTCCTGTATGGGTTATTATACGCCCGTTTTACGCGAAAAACCATTTCGATTCTTCTATATATAGCAGAGGATACAACATATCTTTATTTTCGGCAGGTTTTGTGTACTGAATGAGATTTTTGGCCTTTTCTGTTCATTTTGATTGTTCTTTCGGGGCGTCTACCCCGACCGGGCATTCTGTGCTAGGATTCACCTATGCTCATCCTCAAAAAACTTCCCGCACCCCTTGTTGCACTCGCCATCTGGCTTCTTTCTGCCCAGAGGACTCTGCCGCTCCCCGAGATTGGCCTCACCTTTACCGACAAGATCGCTCATTTCATCGCCTATGCAGTTCTGTCCTTCTCTGTCGCACTCTGGGTCTCGCACACATCCTGGTCAGCTGCTTTTTGGCGTTATGCGTTCGTGGTTGTCCTTTTCGCAGCTGGTTATGGCATCCTCGACGAATTCCACCAATCCTTCGTGCCTGGTCGCGATGCCTCGGTCTTCGATTGGCTTGCCGATCTCACCGGTGCCGTGATGGGCATCATTTTTTACCAGTTTGTTCACACGCCTTTCACCATTCGAAAAAAAACTGCAGCCAAAGAGAAATAATTCTCTTCCCCTTTTTCGGCCAATTTCCTCTTTCCTCTATACAAGATACTATATGGAACCGACCAACTTCACCAAACCCCACGACCGTTTTTTCAGGAAGTACTTCGGCAGAAAGGACCACATTGTCCCCCTGCTCGAATTTATTCTACCGTTGCTTGTTTCGGCTCTGCTCGATCTTTCCAACCTCGAAATTGATTCGGGCACCTATATTGACCGCGAGCATAAACAGCATTTTTCCGACATTTCTCTCACTGTTCCGCTGAAAAATACAGAAAAAGGCGAAGCATTGAAGGTAAAAGTCTACATCCTCATCGAGCACAAGTCCTATCGTTCTCCGGATGCCCTATTACAACTTCTCCGCTACATGGTCCAGATATGATAGCGCGACCGAAAAGTCGGCTCGGCTCATCTAACCCCGGTTATTCCCGTCCTTTTTTACCATGGCGAAAAGACCAACCTCGCCTCGCAGTTTTCGGACCTGTTCCCCGACAGTATCCCCGAAATGACATCTGCGCTCTGGGCTATGAAATACGACCGCACTCAAATAGAAAAAGTCCTGATCGCCTGGGACGGACTCGCTGACACGTATGGAGCGGTGTTTATTAAAAATCCTGACCTCGAAGAGCTTGAAACCTATCTTTTTCTCAGTTCGGAGCTTTCCGGCGCCGAAGTCCTTGACAGAATCAACCTTTTTCTACGAAATTTATACCTGAAGGAGAACGCCATGAGTACCGCCGAATCTCTCATCGAAATGGGCCAGAAAAAAGGCTTCGAACAGGGTTCAAGGCAAAATGCGCTCGAGACGGCCCGACGTATGAAACTTCTCGGGCTTTCCGCTGATATTATCAGCGCGTCTACAGGACTAGAGCTGACTGAAATACAAACCCTGTAAAATAAGAAGTGTCAAAAACGCTCGCGGTTGTCTTCTGCCAGCGCGTACGAAGTACTCCGGCCTCCGGCATCTCCTTTTCGAAGGAAGCCTGCCACTACGAGGGCTTCGATATCCCTTCCTGCAGTATCTTGGGAGCATTTTGCAAGCGCTGCCCACTTTGACGAAGTCAGTTTGCCTTCGAATCCTTCCAAAAGGCGGGTAATCATCATTCTCTGCCGTGCATTCAACTCGTGTCGATTTACCCGTTCCCAAAAAGAGTCCCGCTTGCGGGTGATGCTCAGTTCACCCCGTGCGTGGCCGATTGCCTTTTCCAGGCATTCGAGATACCAGAAAAGCCACTCGGTAATATCACCGTCGCCTTTTTGGGTACGTTCGAGTATTTGGTAATAGGTGTTTCGCTCGTTCCTGATCTGTGCGGACATACTGTAATACCGGTCCGGCGTACCGTCCGCACGAGCGAGACAGAGGTCGGCTATTGCCCGGGCAATACGTCCGTTTCCGTCATCAAAAGGATGAATGGTGACGAACCACAGGTGGGCAAGGGCGTGTAGCCGCCCGAATTAATCTTGCGGGAATCAGGAAATATTCCGACATTAAAATATA
>JBBRUI010000429.1:0-2392 GCA_038247945.1 Bacteroidota bacterium
AGGACTAGTTAAAACAATCGATAACGCAACCCAGCAGTTCGGACAAACATGGCAGATCCTTCGTGCGTACCGTCCGGTAGGAAATACTTCCGCCACCTACGCGTATCCAAATCCGTTTTCACCGCGACAGGAAGTCGCTCGCATCCATTACAGTACGGGCGGAAAATCTTCGTCGGTCACCGTAGAGGTGTTTGACTTCGGAATGAACCGCGTTCGCACGATTGTGAAGGATGCACAGCGTTCGGGAACGGGCGAACATGACGAGATATGGGATGGAAAAGATGACAGCAAGCGAACGGTTGCCAACGGCGTGTACTTCTATCGGGTAATAATGTCGGACGGAGAACCTTCCTGGGGAAAGATGTTGGTGTTGCAATGATCCTTCGACTTTCATCGTTTGGAAAAATACAGATTATTCGTCACTCTGAGCGCAGGCTCGCCCGTTCTTGGCGAGCCGCAGTCGAAGAGTGTTCCAATCCGCGACATCGGAACATCCTTCGACTTCGTTCGTCCCGATACAAAGCATCGGGACTCTCTGCCCTCAGGATGACGATAATACTTGGTGTTGTTATTCTCTCTTTCAGAACGTCCTTTTCACAAATCGGAGGAACGGCGGGCGCGTACAGCCGCATGGGGTTCGGTGCACGAGGCATGGGAATGGGCAACGCGCTTACAGCAGTAACCGGAGGCGACGCGGTTGCATATTACAATCCTGCATCGCTGCCGTTCGCACAGTACAGAAATATTTCTGCATCGTTCGGCATCCTGGCATTTGATCGAAGATTGAATTTCTTAAGCTACGCCCAACCGCTGAAAGGCGGAGCAGGAATTTCCGCAGGCATCATCAACTCCGGCGTGAGCAATATTGACGGAAGAGACTCCGACGGCGAGCCAACGGGTGCGTTGAAGACATCGGAGAATCAGGTGTTCCTCGGCTTCGGTACTCAGATGAAAAACGGACTGGCAATCGGGTTGAGTGTGAAATATCTGTATCATCATTTGTACACGGACGTCAACTCCAGCACGTTCGGTGTGGATATTGGAGCGCTGTTGCCGGTTTCAAATTCGTTGACGATTGGATTCGTTGCACGGGATATCCTCTCCAAGTATTCATGGAACACGAATACGATCTACGGCGTAAACGGAACGCAAATCGACGACAAGTTTCCGAAAATGTATTCAGTCGGAGCCGCGTATATGCTGCCGGACAGTTTCGGAATGGCAGCCGTCGACATCGAGCTAAGCAATCATTCCACCCTCATTCTAAAAGTGGGAATCGAAGTCCCGTTGATTCCGGAAGTCACAGTCCGTGCGGGTATAGACAGAATTGATTTGAAGGAAAAAGGAAACGGCGTGCGCCCCGCATTCGGATTCACCGCAAGGAAAAGTTTTGACGACTTGACTCCCGCTATCAATTATGCATATATCGTCGAACCGTTCGCAAGTTCGGGCATGCATATGATTTCTTTATCAGTTATTTTCTAGATGAATATGAAACAGAATCTCAGATATCTCATTATACTTTTGCTGACGGGTGCATTCTCCACAGGCGCGTACGCGCAAGCGGGAAGTTCCGGCTTGTCATTCCTTAAGCTAGGCGTCTCCGGCCGCGGCGTTTCGATGGGCGATGCAATGAGCGCAACAGTCGAAGGCGCGGCAGCCACGTATTACAATCCGGCTGGAATTTTCGGCAAAGGCCAATCATCCTCCCAGATTCTTTTGATGCACAGGGAGTGGATTCAGGATGTGCGGGCTGAATTCCTTGGCGTATCGTTCCGGTTGGATGATCAGAGCGCGCTTGGCTTTGCAGTGAATACCGCAACGGTTTCAGAGATTGAAATACGGACGAGGCCAGGGACTGTAGAAGGGATATTCACATCACGCGACTTCTCGGCCGGCATCTCCTACTCCCGAATTATTTCTGATGAGCTGCATGTCGGTATCACGGCAAAGTTTCTTTACGAGAAAATATTTCTGGATGAGTCCAACGGTGCCGCCATTGATCTCGGCGCTCAGTACAAACTCAACAACCTCAGTCTCGGCCTCTCGCTTTCAAACCTTGGATCGATGAACAAACTCCGCAGTGAAAAGACTGTCCTCCCCGCCCTTGCGCGTGTCGGTCCCGCCTATACGATTGAGCTCGAAGATATTTCGTCGCGTCTGGTCATCGCTTCTGATCTGCTGTATATTTTCCCTGAAAAGAAATCATATGTAAATCTTGGAGGCGAGCTTCTGTTTAACAACACCATCGCGGCTCGTGCCGGTTACCAGGCAGGGTCCAACAGCCGCGGCTTCAGCGCAGGCTTGGGCGTGCTCTACGGAATGTTCAGCCTCGACTATGCGTTCGTGCCGCTTTCATCCAATCTCGGCAGCGGACATACGTTTTCAATCG
>JBBRUI010000430.1:0-2309 GCA_038247945.1 Bacteroidota bacterium
GTGGCGGGACAAGATGTTCAGGGGAGAAAAGATTAATTTCACGGAGAATCGGTCAGTGCTGCACGTTGCTCTGCGGAACCGGGCAAGCAGGCCAATCACCGTTGATGGCAAGGACGTTATGCCGGATGTAAACAGCGTGCTTGCGCATATGAAAGAGTTCAGTAACTCCGTTCGAACCGGAGCCTGGCGAGGCTACACGAACAAAACGATTACCGACGTTGTGAATATTGGTATCGGCGGGTCTGACCTGGGTCCGGTGATGGTGACGGAGACGCTGAAGCCGTACGGCAAGGACGGTTTACGGGTTCATTTCGTCTCTAATGTGGATGGGACGCATCTTGCGGAGACGGTCAAGAACCTGAACCCTGAAACAACACTCTTCATTATTGCATCAAAGACATTCACGACCCAAGAGACGCTGACCAACGCGGCATCGGCGCGAACGTGGTTCTTACAAACTGCTCGTGACGAAGCCGCCGTCGCCAAACACTTCGTTGCACTCTCGACGAATGCAAAGGAGGTAGCGCGCTTTGGTATCGACACGAAAAACATGTTCGAGTTCTGGGATTGGGTCGGCGGACGTTATTCGCTCTGGTCGGCCATCGGTCTTTCGATTGCAGTATATGTCGGATATGAAAATTTTGAGGAACTGCTTACAGGCGCATTTGAGATGGACGAACATTTTCGTACTGCCCCGTTAGAGAAGAACTTACCAATTACCCTCGCGTTATTAGGCATTTGGTATAACAATTTCTTTGATGCGCAGACGCATGCGATTCTTCCTTACGATCAATATTTGCATCGGTTTCCTGCATACTTCCAGCAGGGCGATATGGAAAGTAACGGCAAATCTGTAGGGCGTGACGGGAGGGAAGTCGACTACTCAACGGGACCAGTTATATGGGGCGAACCCGGAACCAATGGTCAGCACGCGTTCTACCAGCTCATCCATCAGGGGACAAAGTTGATTCCGGCTGATTTTATCGCTCCAATCGAAACACAAAATCCGATGGGAGAACATCATCAGATTCTCCTTTCGAATTTCTTTGCGCAAACTGAAGCGTTGATGAAAGGGAAGACGGAGAAGGAAGCACGTGCGGAATTAAAAGCTGCCGGAATGAAGGACGCAGAGATAAAAACGCTTCTGCCGCATAAAGTTTTTACGGGAAACCGGCCGACGAATTCGATCATGTTCAGGAAGCTGACACCCCGGACGCTTGGCTCGCTGATTGCGATGTATGAGCATAAAATTTTTGTGCAGGGAATTATCTGGAACATCAATTCCTTTGATCAGTGGGGTGTTGAGCTGGGCAAGCAGCTTGCGAAAGCAATTCTACCGGAGTTAGAAGGAAATGAAAAGGTAAAGTCCCATGATAGTTCCACGAACGGATTGATGAATTACTACAAAGAACTTTACCGGAAGGTCTGAAGGAGTAGATCCTAATATCGTACGAAAGCTCTATGGCGAAGCGTGTGCAGTTGCTACCTGAAGCAAACGATCAGGCCCCTCGTGATCGTCTGCCAGGTAGTCGAAAAGTCGTGAGACAAAAAAAATCCTCCAAGTCATTGTAATCTGAATTCGATGCCGGGTGAACTTCAAGCCCGCGCTTTTCCTATCTCCGGTACAACAAGAGGCACTTCAATCTGCCTTCCCTCAACTGGCTTGTGAAGCCGGAAGACGAACCATACAAGCGCAACAACGCCCGCGGCAAAAATCGTATCGCCTATCGCGCGCAGCCAGCGCAACGTCGTCATCAGGTCCGTTTGCAGGAATTCTGCGCTCCGTGCGTACCAGTAACCGTGTTCGACCGATGCCCATGTTTGCATCAGGCCGACAGGCAGAAGACTGATTGTCACCATGGCAAACAGTCCAATGTTAATGGACCAGAATGCGAAACGGAGTGTACCATCCTTCCATTGAACGCCCGGTTTTAATGCCCGCAGGCAGAATAACATCAATCCGATACCCAGCATGCCATAAACGCCAAACAAGGCGGCATGTGCATGTACGGGAGTCGTATTTAATCCCTGCATGTAGTATAGTGCAATCGGCGGATTGATCATAAAGCCAAAAATTCCTGCGCCGAGAAGGTTCCAGAACGCGACAGACACGAAAAAGTAGATGGGCCACTTGTAGTACTGAACCCAAGCCCTGGCACGTGCGAGTTTGATGTTTTCCCACGCCTCGTACCCGACGAACACGAGGGGTACAACTTCAAATGCACTAAACACCGATCCAAGAGCAAGCACAATAGTCGGCGTGCCTGAGAAATAAAGGTGATGCAGCGTGCCGATGATGCCGCCGGCCA
>JBBRUI010000431.1:0-2225 GCA_038247945.1 Bacteroidota bacterium
TATCCCTCCGAAAAAGTGGACAATGGTAAGCGATCCCTTGGATGGTGGGTTGACGGGCTTAATAATGTACTATATGTATTTTAAAGTCAGATGGATTAATTTGGAATTTATGCGACAAATAATTAGTAATGAATGAAAAATTAAACTTTAAAATCGAATAATCATGAATGATTATCAGAAATTTATTCCGAAACGACTTCTATTTCTTATTGCATGTAGCTACAATCTGCTTTATCCGATAACACTCAATGCACAAGTTCCCGACCTAATCGGCGGACCGCTTGGAATTGAGCGCGTAGCAGTGCATGCGGAGATTCCGAAACATGGATATCGTTCGCCGGATTTGGCCTCTGCCGATACAATTGCATGGCTGCAAATTGATTTGGGACGGAATCTGCCAATCGAACAGGTAAAACTTTTCCCGGATGTTTCAAACAGCGGTTGGGCTGGCCACGCCAATTCGCGGATTTTTTTCCCTGAACGTTTTAGGATTGAGACTGCTGAAGATGGCGATGAGTCTTTTGAATCACAGAAAATGTTTTTCGACCATACTACTGTAGATTGTGACGGAAGTATTGCCCACAAAGTTGAGTCTTTCTCTGCATCCGGATCTGTTCCCACAGCGCGATATATCCGGTTGACTGTTACGAAAATGCCTGAAACTGGAAGTGGAAAATGGGGTTTCCGGTTGTGGCGCTTTGAGGTAATTTCCGGTAATAAGGATGTTTCTGAAGGTTGCACGCTTTCTGATTCGTTTAATGGCAAGCTCGGGCAACAAGATTTGCTGAGTCCCCGACGTATAGACGGAGAGTTCGTTCAATATGACAACCCTGAAAATGTGACTTCGCCGAAGGCTTGGAAAAGGGTTACCCCTGTTTTGCAAACGCCGCGTAGTGGAGTTGTGTTAGGAGGTTTTTTCAGAAAATTGCAGGAGCGCAACGAATATTATCTGTTACACGGTTTTACGGTGAGCGACATTGCCCGTGATTTCCGGGAACGTGCAGGGAAACCGGTTCCTCCGAAACGTGATTATCGTCCCGATGACAACTCCCCCTGGCTCAGGGTGCTGGGTGGCTCCAATGCCGGTCGTTTCCTGATGGGGGCAGGAAATCAGTTGCGTTGGCGGGAGAGTGACGAACTGCGCAGGAAGATGAACGAGTTAATAGATGCCATTGACGAATGTGCAGAGCCGGGTGGTTATACCTATGGATTCCCAGAGCGCAAAATACTCGAAGGCAGTGAGGAAGGCGCTTATGCCCGTTCATGGCTGACGATGGGGCTGATAGAAGCGGGTATCGCTGGCAATCTCAAGGCCTTCCCAATGGTGCGCCGTGCCAACGACTGGTTCAACCATTCACCCTATCTGCCGGAAATGTTGTACCATGCCTCGTTTGGTGTTCAGGGCATTATTGCCAGTACACGTACATATGTTGACACCCCCATCGGCAGCTCTGACGATATTCAGGTTGTCCAACGATATTTGCAACAGAACAATTGGCTTTCCCAATTAGCTTCACGTGACCCTGCTGCGATAAATCGGTATCCATACGATCGCCCGCATTGTTACCTCATCAACCCGCTAAATGCCTATATGGACATGTATTATGCAACAGGCGACAAATTATACTTGAATGCCGTTACCGGAGGATGGGAAATTTATAACAACGATTTTGAGCATGTCGGTGGTACGATTGCTATATGCGAAGGCGGTTTGTATCCGGCAAAGTCTTACCGCCTGCGACAGCATACCGGAGAGTTGTGCGGCAGTGTATTCTGGACATTCCTCAATCAACAATTCCGCTTGTTATACCCTGAAGAGGAGAAATATACTGCTGAAATAGAGAAGAGTATTTATAATGTTGGTGCAGCCAACCAGTGTGAGAATGGAGATATTCTCTATCATGCACACATTATTGCACCTAAACATTCGCAAGAGGAAAATAGCCGGAATACTTGCTGTGAAGGACAGGGTACTCGGTTGTTTGGGGCATTGCCCGAGTTTATCTACAAAATTTCGGACGACGGTATATATGTGGATTTGTTCAGCGAATCTGAGATAAGCTGGGAACAAGCCGGGGAGAAGTGGAAACTAGCACAACATACAGAGTTCCCATATAAGCCGGAAGTCAAATTGCAATTGTCAATTGACAAGCAGTCAAAAACAAAAATCAATGTTCGTATCCCGGGATGGGCCGCAAGACCTGTGGATATTTTTGTCAACGGGA
>JBBRUI010000432.1:0-2089 GCA_038247945.1 Bacteroidota bacterium
CCAAGGCGTACATGCTTCACCGGGGTTTCGTCGTTACCGATATAGCCTGCAGCTACGGTGTTTTTGGTGAATTTTTCCGTAAAATTTGACTCGAAATACCAGGTTTTGTTGATGAACACCCAGGAAGAAAGGTCAACCGTCTGACTGAAGACGGGCGGTACGATCGCGATCACGGGTGATTCCCCATCAAACGAGATGCTGAGTGCCCCGTCGAGCCGTGTTTCCCAGGAACCGTCAAGAATGAATTCCACTTTTTCGTCATATACGTCGAAGTCATAAATGGAAGTGGGATCTTCCGCCCTGAAAAGCCCACTGAGGCGCGCAAGAAAGGCAGCTTCGGGATCGAGTCCTTCGGGTAGTTCCGGAACCTGAGCATACAGCGGAAAAAGTAAACTGGCGCAAAGCGCGGAAAGAACGAATAGCCGTACGCGCTTCATGATTCGTTCCTGCCCCGGGGAGGAATAAGCCGGGCGCGGGTGACCAGTTTTTTTCCACGCTTGTGCGCAAGGGCGAGCACTGCTTCCTCAACTTTCCGTTTCCGTACTGAGTCGCCCGTATCAAATAGATCCATCTGACCCGGATCGGAGCCCGCAGCCACATTGTGTACGCCCACGCCGAGGAGGCGAACCGGACCCGAGCGGTCGTATTTTTTGAGGAAGAGATTTCTGGCAAGGTCGTACAGCTCTCCTGTATCGTTTATGGTATGGTCAACCGTTTCCTGGATCGAAACAGTGCGAAAGTCGCTATATCGAATTTTGAGATGTATCGTGCGGCTTGATTGTTTTTCGTCCAGCAGGCGAAACATTATATCGGAGGCAAGTTCGAGGAGGGCGGTTTCGATAGCTGCAATATCGTCGAGATCATATTCGAAGGTTTGCTCGCTACTGATCGAACGGCTTGCTGTTTCTCCGGTAAAGATTCCAGCATCGATTCCCCTGATAACCGAATGCAGAAAACTGCCACCTGCCTGCCCGAGCAATCCCTGCAACATAGCCTCCGAACAGGATAGAATGGACTTGACGGTGGAAAGGCCCGCATCCTCAAGGCGATTACGTGTTTTTTCCCCGACGCCCCACACATCCTTTAACCTGAGCTCTGCCATGAACGCGGCTTCTTCCCCGAAAGGCACGACAACAAGCCCGTCAGGTTTCCGTAGTCCTGAAGCGATTTTTGCTATGTATCGATTTGATGCAACCCCTGCCGAAACGGTGAGTCCGGTTTCGGCAAAAACGCACTGTTTCAGTTTAAAGGCCGTTTCTTCCGGAGGGCCGAAAAGGCGAGCTGTTCCGCTCATATCGAGAAAGGCTTCGTCGACAGACATTTGCTGCACCGCAGGAGAAAAGGTTTCGAATATGTGCATCACGTCGCGCGATTTTTCGTGATAACGGTGCATCCGTCCTCGCACGTAGATGCCACCGGGGCAGAGGGCTACTGCTCGGCTCATGGGCATGGCCGAATGTACGCCGAATTTTCGTGCTTCGTAGGAGCAGGTTGATACGACGCCTCTCTTTCCTATTTCGCCGCCAACGATGACCGGTTTTCCCCGGTACGCAGGATTATCCAGCTGTTCAACCGAGGCGAAAAATGCGTCAAGATCGACATGAAAAAAGACGGGAGTTTGGCTCACTATGCGCCGCCGGGAAAAGTGGCCGGAGGCACGTCCACAGTCTGTACGACATCCAACAAATAATCTGGCACGAGGTCCTTGTTGGTTACCGTTATTCCCCAGGGATTGGAGCGGGTCCACAGACGTACTGTTACTTTTAGCTGAGAATCGAGATCCGACGAAAAAGTGAAACTGAAAGGAATCTTCGGATTTTCCCCCGAGGCAAAAAAGCTTTCCTGGCCTGCTTTGCGAAGTTCGTAGGGCAAGGAAGCATCATAGACTGAAAATCCGTTTTCGCTCGTGACAGTCACTTCTATTTTTTGGGCACTCAGCGCAGGATTTACCGAAACGGTCACAAGCTGGCGTTCGAGAAATCTTTTGGAGGCAGTTGTTAGGCCAAGGAATCGGGCAGGATCACCGGGAAGGTCGGGAGCGGATGCGATGGTACTGTCGGTCCAGATCACGAGATTCGAAAGCTCTACC
>JBBRUI010000433.1:0-1974 GCA_038247945.1 Bacteroidota bacterium
CAGAGGAGCGATCATGACACATCCCCGAATCCAGGGTTTACTTGAATATTCGTGTGGCGATATAATAAGCCGCATCACCTTTGGTCAGAATTCCACAGAGAACGGTCCAGAAACAGTGCTGCAATCATCTCTGGCACCGATCGGAAGCGGCCTCGTATTCTCTCTCGACATCGATACTGCACAAGAAATTGTCATCCGCGACCTTCACTTCACCACCGATCTTGTCAACTCCCGGGATAATCATATATTACTCAACGGCTACCAGTCCTGGACTGATACGAAGGAGTTTTCCCGTAAAGACCGGATGCGTCCACCGTCAAAACTCTTTGGACCGCTTATCAAAAAACACCGGGTCACCCGATACGCGGACTACGAGTTCCAACCCTATTCACACAAGAAAGGCGAACTCCACGGGGCCTCATACGGCTACATACGAGACAATTCAAACCACGTCCGCTTTTTCGGTTCCCTTGACGAAAAGACCGGCTTCACTTTTTTTCATGTAAGTTTGAACAAAAAAACGATGACCGTCAGAAAGGACTGTGCTGATCTCCACATTAGTGGAACGTACAAAGCATTCCGTATCCTCTTCTCGGAAGGCAGCATCGACGAAGTCATGGACGGCTGGTTCGCCGACATGGGAATTACAGCGCTCCCCGCCCTCCCCTGTACCGGCTGGACCAGCTGGTACAATTATTATCAGAATATCAGCGAAACTATCATACTTGAAAACCTTGCCGCTTTCCGTGATCAAAAAGTGCCAATTACTATTTTCCAGATCGATGATGGATACCAGAGCGCAGTTGGCGACTGGCTTTCTGTAAACGATCGATTCCCCAACGGTATGCGACCGATTGCGCAACAGATTCTCGACTCCGGCTTCACCCCGGGAATTTGGCTCGCACCGTTTGCCGGGGAACACACCTCGGCGCTATTCAAAAACCATCCAGACTGGTTCATCGCAGACGCCGACGGCATTCCGTTTCATACCGGAGGTAACTGGTCAGGGTTCTATTCACTCGACTTATACAATGATGATGTCCGAACCTATTTAAGGCATGTGTTTGACGTTGTAGTACATGAGTGGGGATTTAAAGTGCTCAAGCTCGACTTTCTGTATGGTGTGTGCATCAAGCCCCGCGCAGATAAAACCCGCGGACAGATCATGTGCGAAGCCATGGAATTCTTACGTGACTGTGCGTCAGGTGCCCACATTATTGGCTGCGGCGTTCCCCTGTGGCCAGCATTCGGAAAAGTCGAATATTGCCGTATCGGAACCGATATCGATTTGCAGTGGCACAACAGCTTCTACGGCAGAATCATACACCGCGAGTTTCCTTCCACCAAATTAGCTCTGCAGAATTCCATTTACCGCCAGCATCTCGATGGTCGGGCCTTTATTAACGATCCGGACGTCTTTCTCCTCAGACATACCAATATCAATTTAACAGACGATCAAAAACGTACCGTATTTTATGTCAACAATATTTTCGGGAATTTGCTTTTCACCTCCGACGATATACGGGAATATACCGATGAGGAACAAAGGCTATACTATTCATACTTTCCCCTCGTCCCGAAAAATATTCACGACGTCGAATGTGATGACGGACTGTACTCGGCACATTTCTCGGCAGGAAATCTTGAATACTTTTTTGTGTCGAATCAGGGAACAGAAACGCGCAGCGCGCGCCTCCCCGATCGACTACAGTTCCGCGCTGGCAGTGACAAGGGCTGGGTCGCTCCTGCCTCCCAGATATCGCTCCCTCCGTTTACTTCAGAATGTTATCTCCAGTGTATGCCGGACATTCCATGGTCAATCGCGGGATCAACGGCAAGCGCTTTTCCTGGCTCGGAGATTCGGACACTCTCATTCGAAGGAAACAAGATCGAACTTGAATTGCTTGACGCTGTTCCCATAGAAGGCGTATTGTATATCTGTGTTCCGAAAGATATATCCGTCATCCGGTATGC
>JBBRUI010000434.1:0-1949 GCA_038247945.1 Bacteroidota bacterium
AGTTGCGCTACAATCCGGCAAACTACACAGGCCAGATCGACGTTATCACGACACCGTTTTACCATCCGATTCTCCCGCTTATTTATGATTCCGAATTTGCTCGCGTGTGTCAGCCAAACGACGAACTTCCAACCCGTTACTCGTATCCACAAGATGCAAATGCTCAGGTTGTGAAGGCGGTGAAATTCTACAAAGAAATCTTCGGTGTTGCGCCGACAGGAATGTGGCCCGGCGAAGGCTCGGTCGCCCAACCAGTGCTGAATGTTTTAAGAAACAACGAAGTGCTCTGGACTGCGACTGATGTTAAAGTTCTCCAACGGTCCGAGCCTGATAACCAGCCGAACACATCGCCGTATCGGTTCGATGCAGGTGTCAACGCTGAAGGTAAACAGCAGTCGATGGCCCTTGTCTTCCGCGACACCGAGCTATCGGACCGTATTGGGTTCAAATATCAAAACTATAAAGGGGAAGAGGCAGCGGAAGATTTCATCCGAACAGTTCTTGCCCGCGCACCAAAGAAGGAAGAGTCCGATGTGTTGGTAACAGTTATCCTCGACGGTGAGAATGCATGGGAATGGTATCGTCAGGATATTGATGGAAAAGATTTTCTGAATGCGTTCTACCGCAAGCTGAGTGTCTTGCACAAGACGCAGCAGGTCATCACCACAACGACGACCGAATTCCTGATTGGAAATCCCCGCCGCAACATTCCGGCACATCCCGTTGATCAGCTTCCGGCGATGAAAAAGTTATGGCCGGGGTC
The DNA here is from genome assembly GCA_038247945.1 of Bacteroidota bacterium. GTDB lineage: Bacteria > Bacteroidota > Ignavibacteria > UBA10030 > UBA6906 > CAADGV01. The sequence continues at coordinate 764 of JBBRUI010000434.1, forward strand.
GTGGATAAACGGAAATTACGATACGTGGATAGGAGAAAAAGAAGAAAATACGGCATGGGAATATTTGCTCCGTGCCCGCCAGGATTTGGAGAAGAGCGGATTAAAGCAGCCCGATCCGAATGCGAATCCACCCAAACAAAAATCCAAGGCATGGTACTCGTACATGGCGTACGAAGCGATGTATGCTGCAGAAGGCTCGGATTGGTTCTGGTGGTATGGCAATGATCAGTCCGCTCCGGCGGGCGACAAACCGTTCGATGACGCCTTCCGCATTCATCTGAACAACGTGTATCAATTCGCTCGTCTCGCGGGCGCGAAGATTTCATCTCCCGGGTTCGACCCGATCATCGTCAGCGAATCCGGAGCGGGACAAGGAGTGATGGCGCAAAGCTCGACTGAGACACAGAAAATCATATTTACGGTCGATGCCTCAAAAGAAAAAGTCGAAGATGCCGTATACATCGTTGGCAATCTGAAAGAAATTGGAGAGTGGACACCCAACCTGGTCCGCATGTACGACGATGGAACGCATGGAGACAAAACTTTACAGGACGGTGTCTGGTCGATCGGGCTTGACATTCCCGTCGGCAGCCAGGTGCAATACAAATTTACGAACAGCGGGAAGAGAGGCGAGTGGACTCCGAGTGAAGAATTCCCCTCCGAGCATCGCACGCTGAGTGTGAAAGAGAAACTCGGCACAGAAATAACGACACGAGATATATTCGGAAAAAAATAGTTTATGCAGAAATCGTACTCCGGGACAAGAGCGCTTCAGTTGCTTGAAGACGTTTTGGTTCAAAAGAAAAAGAACTTTGCGAAAAAAAAGTTTTCGTACTCCATTCCTTCCTTATGGGTGACGGAGAAGGGAATACCCAAACGGGTGAGGGTGAATCCATTTGAATTCTATCTTGATGCAGTCCGCAAAGCGAAGAAGCAAAAGGCTCCACGCAAGGCCAGGTCAACAGGTGGTGAGTGGAGTAGGGAAGCGGTTATCTACAATATGTTCGTGCGAACAACCGCGGCGTTTGATCACAACGGTAACGGCAAGCTGGACCTTCCCGCAAACGGTGATGGATTCCGGGAGACGGGCACGTTCCTGAAAGCAATTGCAATGCTGCCGTACATCAAACGGCTTGGAGCAAACACAATCCACCTTCTGCCTATTACTTCGATCGGACACGACGGA
>JBBRUI010000435.1:0-1931 GCA_038247945.1 Bacteroidota bacterium
CATTCATATCTTTAATATTGAAAATATTGCCTCCGCGAACCATGATCTTTGCATGACTCTGGCGACGCTTGATAGGAACGGGGATTTTTTCTTCGCCACGCAGGTAAGCCAAAGTCAGAGAACCTGAGGTATTTTTCTTTGCAGTAAGTAACTCATCGAGATATCCCGATACAACCACCTCGCCTCCATGAACACCTGCCCCAGGACCAATATCGACGATATAATCCGAAGAGAACATGGTATCTTCATCATGCTCAACTACAATAATAGTGTTACCCAAGTCACGCAGATCGAGGAGTGTTTTGATGAGCCGGTCATTATCTCTTTGATGCAACCCAATAGTTGGTTCATCCAATACATATAGGGCTCCGACGAGGCCCGAACCAAGCTGTGAAGCAAGACGAATACGCTGAGCCTCACCACCAGAAAGAGTGTGCGCCCGACGATCCAAGGTCAGGTATTCAATACCTACGTTCACCATAAATGAAAGCCTAGCCTGAATTTCCTTGAGGACGATCTTGGCTATTTCTTTTTCGGAATCAGTAAGCTCAATATGTTCAAAATACTTCACGGCATTTTCAATCGATAAGCCCGTGACATTCACTATATTTTTATCCCCAATAAGCACGTGCAAGGCTTCATCACGAAGACGTGCACCCTTACATACTTTGCAGGTCTCTTCGGCGAAAAAGCCTTCGGTACCAAGGCCATTACATGCAGTACAAGCTCCATATGGAGAATTGAATGAGAATAATCGTGGTTCTACTTCGGGGTAAGAAAATCCGTCATAGGGACACATGAACTTCACTGACATCAGTTTTTCTTCTCCGGGTTTACCCTCCGAAACCTTGGCGGAGGAGGGATATTCGATACGGATAAGTCCGTTTGCCTCCTGTATGGCGCGCTCCAATGCCTCAGAGAGACGTTCACGGGCATTCTCAGATTTGGTAACCTTTTCTGTAGCATTTTCTCCATCTTTCTTTTGAAACTCCGAAAGGAAAATCTCATCTACCAACACATCGATGTCATGCTTTTTGTTCTTTTCCAGAATGATCTGGTCACGAAGACGCTTGACCTCCCCATCGATACGTACGCGGTCATAGCCTTTACCAAGCATGTCATAGAGCATCTGGTAGTACTCACCCTTGCGACCGACAACTACAGGAGCATAGATGCGGACCTTGGCATCAGTAACATCGATGCCGAAAACCTGTTTGGCATTTGTGGATTTGGCTGTAACGGTCGTAAGGATAGTATCGAGGATTTCTTCTTTTGAAATACGGTGAATAAGGCGTCCACAGGTCAAGCAATGAGGCTTGCCTACTCGAGCAAAAAGGATACGGAGATAATCGTAAATTTCGGTAATAGTTGCAACAGTGGAACGAGGGTTGTTGGAACGAGATTTTTGATCTATAGAAATGGCCGGTGAAAGTCCGGTGATCTCATCGACATCAGGCTTCTGCATCTTGTGCAAAAACTGTCGCGCGTATGCAGAAAGAGATTCTACGTAGCGACGCTGTCCTTCGGCGAAAATAGTGTCAAATGCCAATGATGATTTGCCAGATCCCGAGAGACCAGTGATGGCGATCATGGAGTTCCGCGGCATCTTTACGGTGATATTTTTGAGATTGTGCGTCCGTGCACCCTTAACAACGATGGTGTCCTCACCATGTATGTGGTGCCCAGCTTTCTTGCGTGCGGGAACTGGCATGTTGCGCCCAAAGTTACCATATTTTCAGGTGAATTGCAATCAAACTTGACCTAATGTAATACCAAAGCTAAAATGACACCCCTTCCAAAGCTGAAATGACACCCCCCCATAGACGGCATTGTACCATTGGGCATATTACATAACCCAAATATGCCGTGGCCCCAACCAAACTCACCATCTCTGAAAGAGATCGGTATGACACGATTCGTTCGTGTATCGA
>JBBRUI010000436.1:0-1925 GCA_038247945.1 Bacteroidota bacterium
ACTCTTGTCCACAACCGGACGTTCTGCCTGAGCCACAACTTCCTCAAGACCGACCGCCTCACTTCCGAGAGTGAAGTCCACCGTGACAATCTGATCGGAGCCTACGATGACCTTTGTAAGCACTTTCGGAGCAAACCCAACCGCTGATGCACGTACACTGTATGTGCCGGTCGGAACGTTGAGGATAAAGAAGCGCCCCTTCGCATCAGAGGACGCGCCGAAAAGAGTGTTCACCAACGTCACATTTGCGCCGATAAGGGGTTCACCTTGTTCGGTTTTTACATTTCCGTCTATCTTCCCATTCCCCGCCAACACTGTTTGAACCGCAAGCAGTGTTGCTACAGCTGAAAAATACAGGAACTTGTACCAATGATGCCGCATATCGTTCCTCCTTGGAGTGATTAGTAGATATGATTAAGTGAAGGGTTGATGGTTGAATTGCATTTGCCGATGTTACACGAAATAACTGTACTGCTACGCGTGGGATGGCTGTGTGTATGTGCGCCTCTTGACAAGAGAAAAATCTTTTTCAGATATGGATAGTGTTTGCGGCATAACCGGAAAGTTCCGCCGTCGATTCGATCAGCGATGTGGCTGCAGAATAATTTCTCAGCCGACTTTCTACAATTTGTTACAGGAATAAGGATGAGATACTAACACCGTTGATTTGCCAGATCTGATCTTCCGCGGAGAGCAGAAACAATGCGTTTCACTAATTGAACGGTGTTTTATTAATTGATTATACTACTTAGATACTCCATTGTCAAGACACGTATAAAAATAATTCATTTTCATTTAAAAAGTAATATTCTATACTTAACCATACTACATTGCCGCTCTTTCTTCCTCAACGGAAAAACTTAATGAATGTTGCAGATTTAGGAAAAATCGCCGGTCGAAGGTACCCGGCACGTCGCCGAACGCAGAATCTCGTTGGCGGCCTCTCACCCATCCAAGCCAAAAATTTCTCCATGGGATTTGTCACTTTGGATCCGAACGGCGGACAAGTGCCCTGGCATAATCAGGAACAAGAAGAAATTTATTTCGTTCTTGAAGGAACGGGGGAAATCTGTCTAGGATCGGAACGCGGGATTCTTTCGTCCGGTCAGGCCGTCTATATTCCTGAACGAGTATTTCATCAACTGACCAATACCGGTTCAACACCACTGAAAATGATTTACACGTATGGACCCGCGGGCGATGTTGCGCACTGGAGACAAGAACTGGAGGGCACGCTCCCCCGCGCAGGAATAGATGTTCCTCCGTTGCCTGACGAAGCCCAACCTCAATGCATCGACACGGTTTAATTTCACGCACGCGGAAACTTCCGGAGATGAGATGACTGAACACAAAGTCGGCATCATAATGAACGGTGTTACTGGCCGCATGGGAATGAACCAACATCTTTTGCGATCAATTGTCGCCATCATCAAGCAGGGGGGAGTGAACGTAGGAGACGACGAGCGCATAATACCCGATCCGATTCTTGTAGGACGCAACGCTGAAAAGCTTCAGACCCTCGCCTCATCTTCAGGCATCTCAAAATGGAGTACCGATCTCGACAGCCTGCTTGCCGATCCTTCCTATTCAATTTACTTCGACGCGCAAACGACACTTCTGCGTTTTGAAAACGTTCTGAAGGCAATCAACGCAGGCAAACATGTCTACTGCGAAAAGCCAACAGCCGTGAGTACTGAGCGGGCGTATGAACTCTATGTCGCAGCAGAAAAAAAAGGGGTAAAGCACGGCGTCGTTCAGGACAAACTCTGGCTGCCGGGATTGTTGAAGCTCAAATCCCTGAAGGAAAACGGATTCTTCGGCAAGATCCTCTCGATACGCGGCGAGTTTGGGTATTGGGTATTCGAAGGCAAGCCAATTCCTGCACAACGTCCATCGTGGAACTACCGGAAGGAAGATGGCGGTGG
>JBBRUI010000437.1:0-1918 GCA_038247945.1 Bacteroidota bacterium
GAATCTGCGTTGGATGGCACCCGGATAATACAGCGGCGATGCGGTCTGATACGATTACTACAATCGCGAAGGAATATGGTGCAACCCAGATTATATTGTTTGGCAGCGCTCTTGAAAATCCTGATGAGGCGAGAGATATCGATATTGCATGCGGAGGGGTTTCAGGTTGGAAACTTTTTGAACTGGCCGCACATCTTGAGAATACGTTACACATAAATGTTGATTTGGTGCCACTCACACCCACATCCCGTTTTACTCGTCAAATCGAAGACCACGGTATGAGACTCCTATGATATCGATTCAGTTAGGTGAAGAAATCAGTATTGAGTTAGAAATGATGGCGACTATTGTTTATGAGGTGACATCACTTTGTCATGATGTCTCGGGGCGATCAGCAACGGTTCGAGAAAGAACCGCAGCCGCTTCTTTTCTTGCTCAGTTTTATGGTGGCGTAGAAAATATTCTTAAGCGCATTCATCGGCACTATAATTTTCCCCTTCCAAGCGGGGATACGTGGCATCTCGATTTATTTAATCGCTTCTGTCTCCCTGGTTATAAAACATTGCCAATCCTTTTTAATCCCGAGCTTTCCTCCGCACTATCACCCTTCCGTAAATTCCGTCACGTTGTACACCATGGATATGGTTTTCAAGCGCTCTCAGTTTCTTTAGAATCTTTTCTAAATTCTTAAAATCGTACCTTAATTTGTAAATGTCGCTTTTAGCTCTTAATCCTTGGCTCATGGACATCGCCAATACCGCCGGGACAAATGAGAACGATACTCTGGACATCCACATCACAAGCGTGTTCCCTGGCACGTGGCAACAGAGAGCAACATAGCCTGCCGACAATACCGTCCAGTCGCTTGAGTAATTCAATTTTATTCACCCGACCTTCCCTTGCATTGTCTGTTCTGATTTTCAATTTACTTAATTTCGTACCAGACACCACGCCCGCTGCCGTGTCGATTCAGATGACCGTGTTCGACTAAGTTGCGAAAGTGTACCTTCAATGTATTGCGGTTGACGCCGGTCAACTTGATAGCGTTGCCCATTGTAATGCGTCCGTGCCCACGGGCAAACTCGACAATTTGCAGTGACAGTTCCGGCAAGCAAGCCAAAACGATCTTCTCGCGCTCCACCTTCTTCTCAAGTTGGCGAACCTGCTCTACCAGCAAGCGCAGGAAAAACAGGAGCCACGGTTGCCAATTGGGGGACTCTGTCCGAATAGTACCCTGGGTCTGCCGCAGTGCCAGATAGTAGGCTTCCTTGTTGAGTTCGATCACACTTTCCAATGAACTGTATGGTACATAGGCATAACCAGCCTGGATCAGCAGTAAGGTCGTCAGCACACGACTGAGCCGGCCGTTGCCATCCTGAAAGGGATGAATTTCGAGAATGACTACTACGAAGATGGCGATGATCAGCAGCGGGTGCAGCATCATCTTCTCACGCTCATTGTTTACCCAGCTCACCAGTTCGGTCATCAGGCGGGGCGTGTCAAATGGTGTTGCCGTCTCAAACACGATCCCAATTTGATTGCCGTTTTCATCGAAAGCCGCGACGCTGTTTGAATGAGTCTTGTACTGTCCTCGGTGTCGAATGTCTTTGTCGCTATGGCGCAGCAGGATCTGGTGCAATTGTTTGATGTAGTTTTCATTGAACGGAATGTCTTGCCAGGAACCGAACACCAGGTTCATTAGTTCTGCGTAACCGGCAACTTCCTGCATGTCACGTGTTTCGAAGGACTGGATGGTCAGGTTAGAGAGTGATCGTTCCACCTCCTGATCGGACAATTTGCTTCCTTCGATGCGGGTGGACGATCCGATGCTCTCAATGGTGGCGACCCGGCGCAAGGCTGATAGGCGATCGGGCGCAAGCGTTCCCAAGGCACGCCAAGCGCCCTTGAACTCATCGAC
>JBBRUI010000438.1:0-1913 GCA_038247945.1 Bacteroidota bacterium
GACAAAGGAACGCCAAGATGGAGGAATACCGAAACACTTCTGTCTGATGGAGCATTCACCAGACAGGTGAATGCTCATGATCGAAAAAACCCTTTTTCAATCTTGCCTTTGCAGCTTTGTCTACGACTCGTAGAGCGGCTTTGCGTGAAATTTCTATATCGGAAGGTTGATTTTCTGATTGCTTTTCTTTGTAACTTAATATCGAACACTCGTTCTCTCCTGCGAAAATTCCTGGCTACAAAACAATTTTTCAGAAAGGCACCTACATGAATCGCCTATTCCTTTTCGTATTACTCTCTCTGCTTTCATCGGCAATGCAAGCACAAAGTATCGTTCAAGTGATCCCATTGCCCAACACGACGTACTGGAATCAGGCGTGGGGCCTCGCGGCAGACTCGGCGGGATTATATATCTCCAGCGGAACATCCACCACAACCGTGTATAATTATGGATTTATTTATAAAACCAATTTCAGCGGTGCGCCTGTTGATAGTGTCAATCCCGCTTACGGCTACAGCCAGGGACTCGCTTTTGATGGAACAAACTTTTATTACGTCCGGCGCTACTCTTCATCATGTACAGTTGTGAAGATGACCCGGTCGGGAACGGTCATTGACTCGTTGCGCTTTGCAAATCCGAACAGGTTTCTCGGTGGGGCAGTGTGGGATGGGACTCATCTTTGGGTGTCGGATTACACTTCCACAACAAGTCCGATGTACCTCTACAAAATCAATTGGGCGACAAAGACGATTGTTGACAGCATTCAGACAATTGGCTTGCAGGCACAAGGCCTTGCATGGGATGGTCAATACCTGTATTACGCGATGGACTTGAATAGCGCCGAACCAAATCAGAATCTCATTTATGTAGTCAATCCCGTTACCCGCGATACTGTGCGAACCATTCCAATGCCCGAGCCGCAGAATGTCGATTCAAATCCCCGCGGACTTGCATGGGACGGACGCTACCTCTGGTTAATTGCAGAGCCCGTTGGTGCTTCATCGGGGCGTTCACTATACAAGTATGATTTAGGTGGAAGTGGAACCCCGGACATTGATATTGTCTCTCTTGTGGATTTTTCCGGCAGCCGTATCGGTCAATCCAAAATCATCACTGCCACAATCAGCAATTTGGGAACTGCTCCGCTTCGCATTGACAGTATTCGGATAACACTCTCTTCGCAGATGACGACGACGTTTTCCACACCCGTAACAATACAACCAAGCGGTTCTGTTCAATTTCCCCTTACCTACACGCCAACAACCTTCGGTAAAGATTCCGCAAGCGTTCGCGTTTATTCGAACGATCCGGATGAATCGACGAAGATAATGGCGGCGAGAGGATATGGCATCTACTCCAATCCATATCTCTATACCGACACGACGTATAACTTCGGTGCCCGCCGTGTGGGAAGCTCGAACTCCTGGTTGTTTACGATTCAGAATCAGGGAGCGCAACAGCTTTCTATTTCATCAATCACTTCGAACAGCGGGACGTTTAAGCTGGATTCGGCTCAATATCCCGTCTTGGTTGATTCGTTACAGTTGAAAGCATTCCGTCTCTGGTTCAAACCTACATCAGCAGTCTTCTACGCGGGGGAATTGACTATTACAAGTAATGCGTCGAACGGAACAAGAAGAATCCAGTTGCAGGGTTCCGGCGACGCAACACAAATTCCGCTCGGTGAACCGTTCTGGACATACACCGTTCCCAACAATCCGCGTACAAGTTCCAACTCTAAACTGATGAAAGCCGTTCGCGCCATCAGCGACATTACCGGTGATGGCAAAGCAGACGTTGTCGTCTCATCAGAAAACTATTACACGATGGCGCTGAACGGCAACGCATCGGTTACGAACGATTCATTGTGGGCGTTCAATACGTACATCGCAAACACCAGCGCCGGCTCCATC
>JBBRUI010000439.1:0-1859 GCA_038247945.1 Bacteroidota bacterium
CCCTGGAAGAATTCAATCATCTGCAGCCGGAGGTACGGGACTTTGAGCCGCGCATTGCAACGACTGACGGGCATGACGGCTTCACATTCATTCGACGCATTGCACAGCTTGCCTCGCAAAAGCTTTATCCTGTCGGTTTTCTTTTGATGGAGATTGCGTTCAACCAATCCGATGAAGCCAAACGAATTGCCGCGGCAGCGGGTTTAAAGAACGTGGAAGTATTCAGTGACTACGGCGGCAATCCCCGAATCCTCTCAGCACGCAAATGAAAGTCGTGGTGCAACGCGTAAGCGAAGCCTCGCTAACGATTGACGGGAAACTTCACTCGCAGATCGGCAAAGGCTTCGTCATCCTGCTCGGCATCAGAACGGGAGATACGAAAGAAGGAGCGCTGTTCCTCGCCGACAAGTGTTCCGCCCTCCGCGTCTTTGAAGATGCGAACAACAAAATGAATCTTGCGTTGAAAGATGTAAACGGAAGCGTACTTATTGTTTCGCAATTCACGTTGTATGGCGATGCACAGAAAGGCAACCGTCCGAGCTTTACCGACGCAGCACGGCCGGAAGAAGCGGAACCGTTGTACACGCTTTTTGTCGAGAGGATGAAATCATTGCTCGGCAGCGACAAAGTTTGTACCGGTGTTTTTGGTGCGATGATGAACGTGAAGATCGTCAATAGCGGACCGGTAACAATTCTCATCGAGCGGAATTAAAATGTCCACATTCGAAGAAATGTTCGCATGCGCGTGTTGATGTTGTTTCTTGATGGCATCGGGATTGGGACAGCGGATCCGAAGACGAATCCATTTTTCGCAGCGAATCTTCCTTCGTTGCGTTCACTTTTCTCCGGCGAACTCCCGACTCTGGAAAGACAATTCCTCCAGAGTTCGCGTGCAACTCTTCTTCCGCTCGATGCAAATCTGGGCGTTGACGGGTTGCCCCAAAGCGGAACCGGACAGACGGCTCTCTTCACGGGACTGAACGCTTCCAAAGTTATCGGGAAACACTTCGGGCCGTATCCGTATTCGACTCTTCGCCCGCTCATTCGGGAAAAAAATATCTTCCGGCAACTCAAGGATGAGGGGAAAAGCGTGTACTTCGCAAATGCCTATCCACAAAAATTTTTCGACTACTTCAAAGATCGACAAACCCGGCTGACTGTTACGACATTATCGTGCGGCTACTGCGACATGCCGTTGCATCAGGTCGAAGGACTTGAAGCGGGCACAGCCATTTCTGCCGATATAACTAACGCCGGCTGGCCGCGCATGGGATACTCAAATGTTTTGCCCATTGAACCGGCAGAAGCCGGGCGACGGCTGGTTCAACTTTCGGCTGAATATGACTTTGTGTTGTTTGAATATTGGAATACAGATAAAGCCGGACACTCGGAAGATCTGGCCGCCGCCGTGAAATCGATTGAGTTGTTTGACGCGATGCTTGGGGGAATTCTGGAAACGATGGACATCTCTCAAACGCTTCTGTTCATCACCAGCGATCACGGAAACATGGAAGACATGTCGACGAAAGTTCATACGCGCAATCCTGTTCCTGCAATTCTCGTCGGCCATCGCCACGCTGAAGTTGCGCAAACACTTTTTCAGCAACCGGATCTGACGAATGTTACACCCACGCTCGTAAAGTTTATCACTGAACCGATTCCCGTCCCTGTGTAATTCTTTATCCTGATGAAAAAGATTTCCTTTCATTCTATCCCGGCGCTTTGGGTTGCCGCAATATTTGCTGCAGGGATTTTTATCGGAAAGAGTATTGATCTCGCTTTGCCGCTAAGCATCAGCATCTCGCTATTCTTTTTAATAAGTGCCGCAATATTGTTTACGGTCGCCATTCCCCGTCTCG
>JBBRUI010000440.1:0-1794 GCA_038247945.1 Bacteroidota bacterium
ACCGCCATATCGGCATGATCAACGCGAGCCTTGAGACACAGCCTGCAAAAGATCGTCTCGACGGTTACAAAAAAGCGCTTGAAGATGCGGGCATGCCTTTCAGTATGGATCGGGTTATTATATCCGCAAACGGAAAACAGGATGGCTTTAACCGCGAAGCCGGCTATGAGTCTATGAAAGAAATGATTCGCCGCCGAAGCCTGGGACGGGATCGCGTAACTGCTGTGTTCATTGCCAGCGACGTACAAGCAATTGGTGCACTCGAAGCAGCGAGGGAACTTGGTATTCGCGTTCCCGAAGACATTGCCATTGTCGGATTTGATGATATTGAACTCGCAGCCCACGCGCAGCTTACAACCGTGCGCCAGCCCATGTACGAGATGGGAACACTTGCATTGAAGATGCTTATTGACCGAATGAAAACGCCGGACGGTCCGCCTGTGCTCTCTACATTTCTTCCTGAGCTTATTGTAAGAAAATCATCGGGCGCAAACAGAGTGATCGAACGATCGCAACTAATCGCGACGATTGAATACGGGGAAACTAACGCTTGATACGTTTGTTACCACCTCCTCACAAAATATTTTTCTTCGTTGCATTATTTCTCGCTATCGCGCTGAGTGGTGAAGTGTTTGCTTCGCCAACGAAGTTTAACGAAGCCCCTGCGTGGGCAAAAGACGCAGTATGGTACCAAGTCTTTCCCGAACGCTTCCGTAATGGAGATAAGAACAACGATCCGACAGTCAACGATATTCGTGGCTCGTGGCCCCAGGAGGAACCGAAGCAGTGGCACATATCATCGTGGACCGGAGACTGGTACAAACTTCAGGCGTGGGAAAAGGCAGACGGCAAAGGATTCTACTACCACGCTCAGCAGCGGCGATATGGCGGCGATCTTCAGGGTGTGATTGAAAAATTGGATTACCTGAAAAAACTCGGCATCAATGCAATCTACTTTAATCCTCTTTTCGAATCGCCTTCGCTTCACAAGTATGATGCAACGATGTTTCACCACATTGACAACAATTTCGGGCCGGACCCCGAAGGCGACCGGAAGATGTGGGAAAAAGAAAATCCCGCCGACCCGAAAACATGGCAATGGACTTCCGCAGACAAGCTGTTCCTCAAACTTCTCACCGAGGCACACAAAAGAAATATCAAAGTCATAATTGATGGCGTCTTCAATCATGTCGGCATTACGTTTTGGGCGTTCAAAGATGTTGAGCAGAACGGTGAGAAATCCAATTACAAAAATTGGTTCACCATCAAAAATTTTGATGATCCGAAGACGCCGGAGAATGAATTCGACTACACTGGTTGGGCAGGCGTGCGCGAACTTCCTGAAATTCGTGAAGATGAAAACGGGTTGGTTACCGGGCCGCGTGCTCACGTCTCCGATGTCGTAAAGCGCTGGATGGATCCGAACGGGGACGGCAATCCATCGGACGGGATTGACGGGTGGCGCCTTGATGTTGCTGAAATGGTGGCAATTCCGTTCTGGCAGGACTTCCGAAAATGGGTTCGTGCGATCAACCCCGATGCGTACATTGTGGGAGAAGTCTGGTGGGAAGATTGGGCGAACGAGACGATGTTCAACGCTTCGAAATGGTTGCGTGGGGATGTGTTTGACGGAGTGATGAACTACCGCGTTGCACGTGAAGCAGGATATTTTTTTAAATCGAACAAAAACAAAATCACCGCAGCGGAGTTCATGCACCGCCTTGATAGTCTTCGCAACGAATATCCTTCGGATGCGAATTATGGATTGATGAACCTGCTGGACAGCCACGATAC
>JBBRUI010000441.1:0-1693 GCA_038247945.1 Bacteroidota bacterium
CGCATTGCAAAAGCAAAAGTACGATGTTGTTGTGCTCGAAGCCCGCAGCAGAATCGGCGGCCGCGTTCTTTCCCATCAGATTGATGATGAGAAGAAACTCACGATAGAACTCGGCGGCGAGTGGATCGGCAAATCGCATACGCGCATGATTGTGCTCGCGAAAGAATTCGGCCTTGAACTGTTCAACAATCAGTTCAACACGCATCTCATCTACAAGAATGAATATTCCGCGTACGGACATTGGGTCTATCCGCCGGAGTGGAACAAGAAGTACGACGGGCTTCTCGCCGCTTTTAACAACATGACGGACCAGGAGAAACGTGCGCTCGACAAAACCGACTGGTGGCGCTACCTGATGAACGCGGGCATCAGCGAACGTGAACTGGATTTACGCGAGCTTGCAGACAGCACTGACTTCGGCGAAAGCATACGCACCGTGTCCGCATACTCCGCCATCACCGAATATGCGGAGTCGAGTGAGAAGAACGAGATGGATTACAAAATCCGCGGCGGCAACGGCAAACTTCCGGAGGCACTTGCAAAGCGCATCGGCAGTGAGCGCATCAAGATGCAGCACAAAGCGGTGAGCGTACGGCAGGACGGGAAAGGCGTTACGGTTACATGCGAGAGCGGTGCGACGTTTGAGGGCGCGCATCTGGTCTGCACACTGCCGACATTTGCAATCAGCAAAATCAGCTGGTCACCCGCACTGCCGGAGGACAAGAAGTATGCGATCAACGCATTGCAATATTGCCGGATCAACAAACATGCGATGCTGTTCAATGAACGGTTCTGGCCGGCAGAGGATTTCGATTTGCTGACCGATACGAACGCGCATTATTTTTATCACGCAACCAAATCGCAGCCTTCAACGCAGGGCGCATTGATTTCCTATTCCATCGGCGACAAGGCGGATGTGCTCGCCCGCCAGAACAACGAATACCGCCGCCGCATCATCAGTGATGCATTGCGGCCCGGGTTCGGCGACGTGTCCGGTAAACTGGTGCGTCAGGTGAACTACTACTGGGGCAACGATGAGCACAGCATGGGCGCGTACGCGGTGTATGGAAAGAACCAGTGGTTCACGCTTCAGCCGATTCTTGCAAAACCGTTTGAACGCATCTTCTTCGCCGGCGAGCATATAGCGGACTGGCAGGGATTCATGGAGGGCGCGGTGGTGACGGGAGAAGATGCGGCGAAGGCGGTGATGGGCTGAGGACTATCGACCAATTGTCATTCCCGAACGTTCTAATCGGCCTGCCTGCCGGTAGGCAGGGAATCCAGTCAAGGTGTTTTATAATCTGGATTCCCGACAAAAGCATTCGGGAATGACATTGAAAAACCTCGCTTGCCACGCGTTGTTTCATTCCGTAGATTGGGACAAAACAAAAAGGAGTGTATACGTGAAAGACCGAATTGAAATCAACCCGAACGTCATGCTCGGAAAGCCTGTCATTCGTGGAACCAGGATTCCCGTCGAATTGCTGATTCGAAAGTTAAGCGAGGGAGCAACGGAAGCGGATTTGCTCGACGCGTATCCACGGTTGACGAAGTAGGATATTCATGAGATTCTCCACGGAAGTTATTCTCTGAAATCGAAAGGGGAGGAATGTTGGTTGTGGTTTCGGAACTGACCGTCAAGGAATTGTTTCGGGCTCCACAAGAAGTACAAGAATTGCTCGATCTGATTCCC
>JBBRUI010000442.1:0-1572 GCA_038247945.1 Bacteroidota bacterium
GAGGGCTCGAAAGTCCAAGAAACAAGGGATGAGCACTGACGCCAAGCAGCGGTAAACGATAGACAGACGAAAAAAAACTGCTGATCCAGCTTCCGGGAAGCTGCGAGCATGTATTTCAGGGATACTTTTCAACACCTTTTACAAAGAATAAAATGGCGGACAAAATTCCACCTATTGAATTGTTAGGCATCTCGCATGACCGAGCCAGATCACAACCATTTTGAGAAATATGTGAGGAAGAATCGAGTGTTTGTTCTTGGCGCGGGCTTTTCTGCAGCAGCGGGCATACCGTTGACTGAAGAGTTGCTTGCCTGCGCCATGAAGAAGTTCTCGATCGAGTGTCACGGTATCTATTCGCGCGTTGAAAACTACGCGAAGGAGTGTACTGGCTCGACAGGTGACGATCTTGATTTATCTGCAATCAGTTTTTCCGAACTCTGCACCTTTCTTGAGTTCGTTGAGCTCCGGGAATACGGTGGTGGTGAACGATGGTGTGAAAACGGCAGCCGCGAAAAGCTCGCGCTACGTTTCTATCTTGCAAAGACGATTGCTGAACGAACTCCATCTACGTCGTCTCTCCCACAGCTTTATATAGACTTCGCAGCGCAACTGCATGAACGTGACATTGTTATTTCATTGAACTGGGACGGCCTACTGGAGGTTGCCCTCGAAACTGTCGGAAAAACATTTACATACAATTTTTCCGACGAGAAGGCGATCAAACTCTGCAAATTACATGGCTCTGTCAATTGGAGGCTCGGCGAGCCAAACCAATGGGGAAAGCCGGTTAACACGCTTGGTTGGCAATCTCTGAAGTTCACAGAAGGGATGATGAACCGAGAGATCTATCACGCCCTGTCCCTCCTGCGATTTTCCACTTGGCACCATTACGGGCCGCTGGGTGAGCTTGATCCATTTCTCGTCCTTCCCGGATACGGAAAGGCATTTGACGTTCGAGCCAACGCTGCCCTTTGGTACAAACCCGAGTTTGCTTTTGCTACTACACATGATGTGTTCATTATTGGCCTCAGCTTGGCTCTCGATGACTTCTTCGTTCGAAGCTTCTTCTTGTCGAACCTGCCATACATCAATGCCTTCTCTGGAGTAGATGGGCGCCGAATATTCATAATCAACCCAGACAAGGCAGCAGCATCGAACTACGACTTCGTTCTCCGTCACGGGCACGCTGAGCTTATGAACACGCCGTTCTCCTCGGAGCACATTGAACTCATGGCTAATCGGAGGTCTGATGCCTAACCAATAAGGATTGAAACGATCCACGCAGCGGTCGTATTCAATCCTTTGTTCATCAAGCTGCGGGGAGATATAGGGGATTGCCTGGCGAGAGTGGCGGGCGAGAGCGGGGTTTCGAGCGATTATTGTTTCAAGTGGCGGGAGTTTTGCCGCTGACGGAACGAAAACCGATGTCGAGTCATCGAAATCGCACCGATCTGAGGGGAGAATTTGCCGGTTTTTTGGTCAGCAGAGCGCAGTTCTCCCCTGTCCTGCAGCAGAGGAAAAATTTAAAAACCGATGTGGTTTGAAATCGACGAAAGCGCTTATATCGGCCCC
>JBBRUI010000443.1:0-1046 GCA_038247945.1 Bacteroidota bacterium
CCGGCTGGCGCACAGGGCGTTCACGACAAGGATATTGAGGGAGGGAGATGTATCGATCAGGCAGATGTCGAAGGCGTCAGCGCCCGATTCAAGTTTTTCTTTCAGCACGAGGTGACTACCGACTTCGTTCTCCAGTTCCCGTATCGCACCCGAAAGGCTTGCCGAAGACGCGACGAGGCTCACTCCTTCCCATTCAGTTGCGACGGCAACCTCGACAAGCGATAAGTCGCTCTGAACAAGCAGCGCCTCGATGGTATGGACCGGCGCTCCCTTTGTCGCGATTGCGCTCGTCGTATTTTTCTGGTCATCAAGATCGATCAGAAGCACACGACGACCGGAGAGGGCAAAGGCGTGCGCGAGGTTCAAGGCGCTTGTCGACTTTCCGTTCCCGCCCTTCCGCTGACAGATGGTAATGGTTGTCATGCCGCGCCTCCTTCGAGAAGCGTCTTCTGTTTTGAGCGAATGGCTTGCTGCACCGCTTCGAACGCGAGAGTGAGGCGCGACATCTGGCAGGGACAATAGCGGAGATACTGAGAATGATGATCCCAGATACCGTCGCCTTCAAGGGTGACCGAAAAGACGCCGGTGCCTTCCATGGTGGTCTGCATCCCGAAATCGGTGATCCGGAAACCCCGGTCAAGCAGGTAGAGCACTTCGGCCATGTTTTCCGTGGAAACGGTGGGAATATTTTGGGTATTCATAGCGCTTCCCTCCTGAACCGGTGGGAAAGCTCGAAGCTTCGTTTTGCCTGCTGTACGTGGGAATTGATCTCGGTATAGGCGTTCCGGAACGTCCAGAGGTTTACGACCGCCTGTTTGTTAAACCAGTCTTCCGCGAGTTTTGCAAGATCTGCACCGCGCACGTGGATGCGGCAGTTCGTAGTATTTCCGGTTTTGAGGCACTCGACGCCTAAAATCTCGCATCCCGATAAAAGATAATAGCTTGCCTGATACAAGTCGGTTATTTCAACCGTCTCCATAGTTCGCCCCTTTTCAAGGACAATTCATCGTGACGGATGCGCTTACTCTGTGGTAGAATGTAGTTCG